>JAZDGQ010000047.1:0-50879 GCA_043806835.1 Pseudomonadota bacterium
GCCATTTTTATCTTCATACGCAAATCTTCCGAATATGGTCTTGCCATTCATGCTGGCCTCCTTACCAGCATGAATCTTGAATCACATTCCAGCCCTCTTGGGAATCCCCAATCGACTCTGCCTGTGCGAGAAACGCTCTAAAGGTTCTGCCGGTTTGCCGGAGTACGAAAAGGTGCTCGAAAAGCTTGTCAGGCTGACGAAATCCGGGGCCGCCCCGGCACCGACGATACAGGCGAAACCGCCGGTGCCCTGAAACCGGCCATTCTGCTTCCGTTTGTTTTTTCCCTTGGAAAGTCCTGAATAAGTTCCCTCGCGCCTTGCCGGGACGGAGCGCCAAAAACTCTCCCGGCGCCGTCTGACAGGCCGGGTATCGGGAGCGCACCAGCAGACCGTCAGGAAGCCACCGACTGGTTTTCCTCTTTTTTCTTTCTGGTCTCTTTGACCTCTTTGTCCCTGGTCCTTTTCTTGTCGGAGAAAACGATCTCCGGCGGCGTGTTGTTGACGACGTTTTCGGCTTTCACGACGATTTCCTCGACACCCTCCATGCCCGGCAGCTCGAACATGGTGTCGAGGAGGATCAACTCGATGATCGAACGGAGACCGCGCGCGCCCGCGTTGCGCTCGATGGCGCGCTTGGCGATTTCCTTCAGCGCCTCGTCCTGGAAGACGAGCTTTGCGCCTTCCATTTCGAAAAGGCGCGCATATTGCTTGACGAGCGCGTTCTTCGGCTCGATCAGTATCTTGACCAGCGCCACTTCGTCCAGGTCGTCCAGGGTGGCGATCACCGGCAGACGCCCGATGAACTCCGGTATCAGGCCGAACTTGAGCAAATCCTCCGGCTGAACCTCTTTCAGAACCTCGCCGGCGCGGCGGTCGTCCGGGCCCTTGACCTCTGCACCGAACCCGATGGAGCTGGAACGCCCTCTCCGGGAGATAATTTTTTCGAGGCCGGCAAAAGAGCCTCCGCAGACGAAAAGGATGTCGGTCGTATCGACCTGCAGGAACTCCTGCTGCGGGTGCTTGCGCCCCCCCTGCGGCGGAACGCTGGCGATGGTGCCTTCCATCAGTTTGAGGAGAGCCTGCTGGACGCCTTCGCCGGAAACGTCACGCGTGATGGAGGGGTTGTCGGACTTGCGGCTGATCTTGTCCACCTCGTCGATATAGACGATCCCGCGCTGGGCGCGCTCGATGTTGTAGTCGCAATTCTGCAACAGTTTCAGGACGATGTTTTCGACGTCCTCGCCGACATAGCCGGCCTCCGTCAGGGTCGTGGCATCGGTCATGGTGAAAGGCACGTCCAGAACCCGCGCCAGCGTCTGCGCCAGCAGCGTTTTACCGCTGCCGGTCGGCCCGATCAGCAGGATATTCGATTTCGACAGCTCGATTTCGCTGCCTTTGGCCATTGTCTCGTCGATGCGTTTGTAGTGATTGTGAACCGCTACGGACAGCACGCGCTTTGCGCGCTCCTGCCCGATGACGTAATCGTCGAGAACCTTTTTAATCTCGCGCGGCGTGGGAATCCCCTTGCCGGACTTGACGAGCTGGGTCTTATCCTCCTCCTGGATGATGTCCATGCAGAGCTCGACGCATTCATTGCAGATAAAGACGTTCGGCCCCGCAATCAGCTTCCTGACCTCATGCTGGCTCTTCCCGCAAAAGGAGCAATAAAGCGTATTTTTTGAATCCCCCGAAGCTGTTTTGCTCATCCCGATCTCTTTCCTTTTCAGTCGGCAGACACGATCCTCACCGTTTCAGGATAGAACAGCCGTGAAAGATTGCCAACTATTCTTAGACAGAAAAAATTCAGCGCTCTCTGGCTTTTTCATCCAATTGCCTTTAGTCTAGCACATCACCCCGTTAATGAAGAGTGAACGCCGGAATATGAATAGTGATGAACTTGTAGATAATTTCAGCCTGTTCGTGGATTGGGAGGATCGCTACAACTACCTGATCGATCTCGGCGACGGTCTGCCTCTCATGGAAGACGCCCTCAAATCCGAAGAAACAAAGGTCAGAGGCTGCATAAGTCAGGCCTGGATGGTGATGGAATGGGACAAGGAGGGCAGGATGTTCCTGCTGGCAGACAGCGATTCCAGGATCGTGCGGGGGTTGATCGCCGTCCTGCGCATTATCTTCCACGGAAAAACGGCGGAAGAGACACGGAAAATCGACATCGACCGGATATTCAAAAATCTCGGACTTGACCAGAACCTGACCCCCAACCGCCGAAACGGCTTCTATGCGATGGTGGAACGGGTCCGATCCTTCACGGCGGGAGGTATGAAATGCTCTTGATCAGGGTCTCGTAATACTCCTGAAAAATTCCGTTCTCAACGCTGTACCGGATTCTTATCACCTGGATGGACTGCTGCCCGGTCAGATAATGCATGGCGTTGAATATGGGGCGGTTCCGCTCGACGGAAAACCCGGTGAGGCTCGCCCATTTCAGTCCCCCGTTTCCCTCCGAAAATGCGAGATTCCCGTCGCTCATCAGTATCTTGCTGTACCCGCTTTTGAGCACCTTCTTCATTCTTTCTTCATTCAGCCACGACAAAAATTCCTTGTCCGCCCTGAGAAAATAGATGTTGACTTCAAAGCTGTCCTCCGTGTTTATATCAACCCGCTTGAAGGTGGCGATTTCGCCGACGGCGCCATATTTGGGCGGGTTCCTCAGGTAGGGGACATCACCTTCTTCGGCCCAGATCGTTTTTACCGTTGGGGCTTCCGGAAGCGTGACGCTGTATTCCGCCTCATTGTGGGCATAATTGTAGTATGCGACTGCCTTCCCGTCTTCGCCCCGAGCCGGAACAGCAAGGAAGGCGGCGGCGAGAACCGCGCCGAAAAACATTCTTGAATAAGCCATCATTTCAACATCTCCTTGATTGGCATTGTCCATGTGGCGGGATCCGTCGGGGTTTGTTTCCCGCTCGTCATATTCTTGACTTCGTGGGGTTGTCCGTCGCTGAAAGGCGGGAACCACACATAGGGGATACCCTTGCGGCTGGCGTATTTGAGCTGGTCGGGGATTTTCTTCGCCGCATGATACAGTTCGACGTTGAAACCACGCGCGCGCAAATCCTGCGCAGTTTTGGAGGCTTCGGCGCGACGCTCCTCGGACGGGAGAATGACCAGAACCTGCGTCGGAGATTTTTGTCCGACCGGCAATTTGCCTCTCTCATGCAAATAGGTGAACAACCGCGAGAACCCGATGGAAATACCGACGCCGGGAAGTTTCCTGCTGATGTACTGGCTGGCCAGATCGTCATACCTCCCACCGGAGCAAATAGAACCGTAACTCGTATTATCGAAGAACATGGTCTCATAAACTGTGCCAGTGTAATAATCGAGGCCACGGACGATAGATAGATCCGCTATTATTTCGCCTTCGGGGATATGTGCGAGCGCATTTAATACAAAAATCAACTCCTTTTTCCCTGCCTCGAAAAGGTCGTTGCGTGTAAAAATAAGTTTATCCAGTTTTTCTTCTAGAATGTCCGGATTTCCGGCTTTTATACAAGTTAATTGCCCGATTTGTTCAAAAAGCTTGCCACCTTTTGAGGGCAACTCTAAATTATGTTCGTGACATATACGCACGATTGAATCATTGTAAGCGGAGGCGGATTTTTCTCCTTTATCAATTGCCCTCATAACATCCGTGAGAAGTTTCTCATCTTTTACGCCGATAGCGTTCAGATAACCCGCCAGAAGTTTCCGGTTATTAATTCTTATCAGGAATTTTTCCGTCTCCATCCCCGGCAATCCCTTCAGCACCTCCCAAATGATTGCGGGCATTTCGGCATCAAAGTGCAAAGGCAGACTGTCGGCGTTCACAACATCAATGTCGCACTGGGTGAATTCGCGGAAGCGGCCTTTCTGCGGACGCTCGCCGCGCCATGATTTCTGCATCTGGTAGCGCTTGAAGGGAAAGACCAGCTCGTTGAAATGCTGCGCGACATACCGCGCCATCGGCACCGTCAGATCGAAGTGTAGGGCGAGGCGGGCATCAGAAAAGCCAGAGCCATCACCATGACCTGCGCCATCAGCAGATCCCCCACCATAACCAGAGCCATCACCAAAACCAACAGAGCGGTCATCCTGCAAGCGGTGCAGCGTATAAATCTCTTTTTCCGTTTCGCCGCCCTTGGCCAGCAGCGCCTCGACTTCCTCGACGGCGGGAGTCTCGATGGAGCAGTAACCGTAGCTCTCGAACACCTTGCGGATTTTGTCCATCCATTGCAGTTCGACGGCGCGATACTCCGGCAGCCACTCCGGAAAGCCGCTGATCGGTTTTGGTTTATAGATTTTCTGGTCGGACATCCCTGCTCCAGGCTCACTTGTAATATTTAAACACACCGTCATGCCCACTCTACGCGGGGATGACGCGATCCGGTATTATTGCAAAAAAAACGGCTCCTATCAATGAATCCGTTTCTTCCTTTCGGGGGGCTTCTCCTCGAACAGTTCCGCCAGCTTTTCGGTAATGACGCCGCCAAGCTCTTCGGCATCGACGAGAGTGACGGCGCGGCGGTAATAGCGGGTAACGTCATGCCCGATGCCGATGGCGACAAGCTGAACCGGCGTTTTGGTCTCGATCCAGCCGATGACCCGGCGCAGGTGTTCTTCCAGATAATTGCCCCGGTTGGCGGACAGGGTGGAGTCGTCGACCGGCGCGCCGTCCGAAATCACCATCAGGATCTTGCGCTGCTCAGACCGCGCCATCAGGCGGTTGTACGCCCAGAGGAGCGCCTCGCCGTCGATGTTTTCCTTTAATAACCCTTCCCGCAACATCAGCCCCAGACCGGTGCGCGCGTGCCTCCACGGGCTTTCAGCGTCTTTGTAAATGATATGGCGCAGATCGTTCAGCCGCCCCGGACCGGAGGGCTTGCCTGCGGCGAGCCACTTCTCGCGCGCACCGCCGCCCTTCCAGGCGCGGGTGGTGAAGCCGAGGATTTCCACCCGCACGCCGCATCTTTCAAGGGTACGGGCGAGAATGTCAGTGCTCATCGCGGCGATGGTGATCGGGCGACCCCGCATCGAGCCGGAATTGTCGATCAGGAGCGTGACGACCGTATCGCGGAATTCCGTATCGGTTTCCTGCTTGTATGTGACGGGATGCCAGGGATTGGCAACGATGCGGCTGAGGCGCGCGCTGTCGAGAATCCCCTCTTCCAGGTCGAAGTCCCACGAACGCGTCTGCTGCGCCATAAGCTTCCGCTGCAACCGGTTGGCCAGGCGGGTGATGACTCCCTGCAACCGGACAAGCTGCCCGTCCAGCAGCCGCCGGAGAGTCTTCAATTCATCGGGATCGCATAAATCCCCCGCTTTGACCGCTTCATCGAAGTGCGTCGTGTAAATCCTGTAATCGCCGAAGAACGGGCAGGCAGCATCCCCGGGGGCGTTGCGGCGACGGATTTCTTCGGCCTCCGCCGACTCCTCAGCGCACTCATCCCTCTCCTCCGGATCACGGACGTCGGACAGACCGGCATCCTCCCCCTCCTGTTCGCCCATGCCGGAGGGCTGCGGGCTTTTGGACTCGGCTTTCTCGTCAGATTTTTTCTCGTCGCCGTGTTCCGGCGGCGGGGGTTCGGCGGGCGCGCACGCCATGCCCATCCGTTCGATGACCTGACGGGCGAACACGGAGAAAGCCTCCTGATCGCGCAGCGATTTTTTCAGCAGTTCCATGCCGCCGTCGCCGAGACGCTCCCGAATCCACGGCTCCCGGACGTTCATAATCTTCCTCGCTTCTTCCGGCGTCCCGCGTCCGGTGAAGGTTTCGCGGGCGAAAAACCGCAGCGCCACAGCGAGCGGCGCGTCGTCCGTGTTTGCAACCTGATTCAGGTTTTTCCGCAGCACAGCCCCGATGTTGGCCGCGGCGCCAGGATAGTGCTCCGTCCCAACGGCCTCGATCCGCGCCTCCTCCAGCGCATCAAAAGCCGCCCGCGCCTCCGGATCAGCTGGCGCGGAACGTTGGTAGATCGCCTCGTCATGATAGTGAATCCTCAACGCGCCGCCGTCCGCCAGTCCGCGTATATGCTGCGTCAGGTCGTCGTCCATCTGTCCCGGCAAAGACGGAAGCCGGATGTTTCTGCCGGTCAGCTCCGCGACATACTCCCCGAAAACGACTTCAACGTCGTCACGCCCCGACAACGCCCGCGCCGTCGATTCCGTTGCGTGCTTGAAGTTTTCCACAGGGTCGCGGGTATCGGTTGCCATGTTGAATTGTCATCCTGGCTTTTCAAAAGTTGTTTGATCAGCCTCTCTTTGGATTTCTTTCAAGAATTCCGGCCTTCTGAACCTTGTTTCATTATTTTTTGAATCCTCCTGGATGAAAAATATTCTATCCTCTCAGCGCCCCGCCCGTCTGCTTTTGCACGCTCCCGATGATTTTGGCGGAGAGCGCGGCGATGTCCTCGTCGGTGAGGGTTTTTTCGACGGGTTGCAGCGTCACGGCGAGGGCGACGGATTTCTTTCCGGGCTCCACGCCCTTCCCCGTGTAGACGTCGAAGATCTCCACGCCGGAAATCAGGGATTTATCCGTATCCCGGAGGACGCGGACGAGCTTCCCGGCCTCGACCGTCTGATCGACGATAAACGCGAAGTCGCGCAGAACCGGCTGGAACGGCGAAGGCTTCAGCAGTTCCCGGCGCGGCCCCTTCCTTTTCGGCGATGGGATATTTTGCAGGAACACTTCAAATCCGACAAAAGCTCCATCACGTTTTCCACCAAAAGCCGAAGAAAAATCTTCTGAGAATGCTGATGCCGATTTTGGTAGTACCCTAGGATGAAACTCTCCGAAATACGCCAGCACCGCGGGGCCGAGGCGCAGCACGCCCGACCGTCCCGGATGATACCATTCCGGCGCGTCCGCGGTGATTTGTAGGCTGCCTGTGTTGACGCCGCAGGCTTCCAGCACCGCCAGAGCGTCCGCCTTGGCGTCCATCGCGTCCGCACTTCGGGCGGGGCGCGACCAGTGGCGCGGTTCGGCATTGCCGCTCCGCACGCCCCCCGCCACGGTCAGCTGGCCGTCGTATTCGGGCGATTTATAAACGCCGCCGACTTCGAACAGCGCGGCGTCGGGGATGCCTCGATCCGCGTTCTTCCCCGCCGCCTCGATCAGGTTCGGCAGGATCGACGGGCGCATGACCGCGAGATCGGCGCTGATCGGGTTGACGAGCGTAAGGGCTTTCTTGTTCTGGTGGAGTTGCGCTCCGAACAGGTCGGCTTTCGCGTCATCCATGAACGACCATGTGACTGTTTCATACAGCCCGCGTCCGGCAAGGATATGACGCGCGGCCACCACCCGCTTTTGCAGGGGGCTCAGCGCCGCGCGTTTTTCGCCAGGCTCCCTGACGACGGGCACTGCTGGAATATTGTCGTAGCCGTCGATCCGCAGAATTTCCTCGACGATATCGGCAGCACCCTCGACGTCATGGCGCCAGCCGGGAGTCTTGACCGCCCATGCCTTGCCGGAGGTCGCGACGGTGAAGCCGAGCGCGTTCAGGATTTCCAGCTGCCGAGCCTCGGACAGGTCGCTGCCGCCCAGAAGTTTCAGGCGTTCCGGCGCATAGAAGATGGTGCGGGAGATGTCGGGCGTTTTCCCCGCGCCGGAAAGCTCGCTCGCTTCCCCGCCGCACTGTTCAAGGATCATCTCCGTGGCGATTTCGGCTCCGTCCTCCGTGAATCCAGGATCGATCCCGCGCTCGAAACGGTAGCGGGCGTCGCTGTCGATCTGGAGTTTCTGGCCGGTTCTGGCAATGGAGGCGGGGGAGAAATAAGCGCACTCCAGATAAACATTCTTCGTATCCGCATCGACGGCGGAAGAAACGCCACCGATGACGCCGCCGAGCGCCAGCACGCCGGAGTCGTCGCAAATGACGACCATCCCGTCGTCCAGATCGTAAGTTTTATCGTTGAGGGCTTCGAGTTTCTCGCCCTTCCGGGAGAGTTGCACATGGATATTGCCCTTCAGTTTATCCGCATCGAACACATGAAGCGGGCGGTTGAGGCCGAGGGTCATGTAATTCGTGATATCGACCAGCACCGAGATCGGCTTCTGCCCGACTGCTTTCAAATGATCTTGCAGCCATTTCGGGGACGCGCCGTTTTTCACGCCCCGGATATACCTGCCGATAAACAACGGGCAGGTTTGCGTGTCCTCCAATATGACGGACACCGGATTTTTGAACTTCCCGGCGACGGTTACGGCTTTTGGAGGCTTCAGCGTACCGATGCCCGTGGCCGCAAGATCGCGGGCGATGCCGTAGACACTGGCGCAGTCGCCGCGGTTGGGAGTCAGGTTGATTTCGATGACCGGATCGTTCACCCCAAGCGCGTCAGCGGCGGGAGATCCCGTGACGGCGCTGTCCGGCAGTTCGATCACGCCTTTATGTTCCTCGGAGAGCAGCAGTTCGCGTTCCGAACACATCATGCCGTTCGATTCCTGACCCCGGATCAGCGTTTTCTTGAGCGTCATGTCGGAGCCAGGGATATAACTTCCCGCAGGCGCGAATACGCCTTTCATTCCCGCATGCGCGTTCGGCGCGCCGCAGACGACTTTCAGCTTTTCTTTGCCCGTATCGACGATCAGGCATTGCAGCTTGTCCGCGTCCGGATGTTTTTCCGCCGACACGATGTGACCTACGACAAAGCCTTTGAAAGTGCTGGCGCGGTCTTCGATGCCTTCCACCTCAAGCCCGATGGCGGTCAGTTTCTGCGAGATTTCGTCGAGCGTCGCAGCGGTGTCGAGATACCATTTCAGCCAGGATAACGGGAATTTCATGTTATACGCCCTCCATCGGGACGAAGCCGTAGTGTTTCAGCCAGCGCAGGTCGGATTCAAAAAACGTCCGCAGGTCGGGGATGCCGTACTTGAGCATGGCGATGCGCTCGATCCCCATGCCGAAGGCGAAGCCCTGATATTCCTCCGGATCGATGCCGCAGTTCTTCAGGACGTTCCGGTGCACCATGCCGCAGCCGAGAATCTCCATCCAGCTTTTTCCCGCGCCGATCCTGAATTCACCGTTCTCGCGGGAGCAGCCGATATCCATTTCCGCCGACGGCTCGGTGAAAGGGAAGAAGCTGGGTCGGAAGCGGGTCGGAAGCTCGTCCGCCTCGAAGAAAAGCTTGCAGAACTCGATCAGGCAGCCTTTCAGGTGTCCCATGTGGGCGGTCTTGTCGATCAATAAACCCTCAAGCTGATGGAACATCGGCGTGTGGGTTATGTCGTAGTCCGAGCGGTAGGTCTTGCCGGGGATGATGACGCGGATCGGTGGTTTCTGCGTCTGCATCACATGAACCTGAACCGTGGAGGTGTGCGTGCGGAGCAGCCGCTTGGCCGCATCGCCCGTTTTCCCCGCCACGTCGGGCAGGTAAAACGTGTCGTGCATCTGCCGCGCCGGATGCCCGGAGGGGAAGTTCAGCGCCGTGAAGTTGTGGAAGTCGTCCTCGATCTCCGGACCCTCGGCGACGCTGAAGCCCATGTCGGCGAAGATAACGGCCACTTCCTCCATCGTCCGGCTGATCGGGTGGATCGCGCCCTGCGGCCAAGGGCGCGGCGACAGCGTCATGTCGATCTTTTCGTTTTTCAGGCGATCCTCAAGCGCGCCCCGTTTGAGCACGGCGGCGCGGGACTCGATTTCCGCCGCGATCTCGTCCTTCAGACAGTTCAGCTCCTGCCCCATCTGCCTGCGTTGTTCTGGATCAAGGCTTCCGAGAGTCTTCATCATGTCGGTGACCTTGCCCTTCTTGCCGAGGGCGGTCACCCGCGCTTCCTCCAGCGCGGCGATGTCGTTGGCGGCTCTGACGGTCTCCACCAGTTCCTTTTTCAGGGATTCCAGAGTGCTCATATTCTCCATCCTACGGTTCAATGCCGGGAGCCAGCGTCACGCGCAGGCCGTCCAGCGTTTCATTCAGCAAAATCTGGCAGGACAGGCGGGAATTGTCCCGCACCTCGAACGCATCGTCCAACTGGCCGGTCTCCTCCGGCAGGGGAGGATGCAGCTTGCCCGTCCAGAGGTCGTCCACATAGACGTGGCAGGTGGCGCAACTGCACGCCCCGCCGCATTCGGCCTTGATCGGCAGGCCGTGGTCGCGGATGACTTCCATCAGACGCCAGCCCTCGATCCCCTCGAGCGCGTGTTTTCTCCCCGCGCGATCCGTCACATAAACCATCATGTGCCCCCCCTGTCACGCCGGGAGCTGAGGATCTGCTTCAACGCATAAGCGACGGAGGCATTCAGCAGCGTCACGGCGATCAGGGACACCGGCGCGCTCAGCACGATAAAAACGCTTTGTTCCATCGTGGTCAGCGGAGCCGCTGCAACCAGATCCGCCGACTTTCCGGTAAAAGCCGCCAGAAAAACCTGAAACAGGAAAATCAGAGGAAAAAGGCAGACAATCCCCATACCGATCAGCCGGAGCGAAAACATCATGCCCTCCGTCCGCCGCAGGACGGGGCGGATCGGATGGTGGACGGCGGCCAGAATCGGCGCCACGCCGAACCGAACGCCCCAGACTATCCCTCCCATGACAAAAATCCCTCCCAGAGTAAGCGGCCAGTTGGCGCCCCACTGGTCTGACTTCGTCGCCGCCATAAGGCTGACGGTCGCAACCGTTATGCCCATGTTGAACAGAAGATAAACAATCACGGACGCCTGCATGGCCAGCCTGCGGTCGGCACGCCAGGCATCGTCAGGCGGCAGACGATTCATCCTTTCTCCCAGAAGAAGCAGGCGCATCTCCAGAAACACAAACCACGCAAACAGCACTGTCACCGGAAGATTCCATAAATAATCCTCTATCGAAGATGTCGCCTTGATCCCGAACAGAGGGATCGACGAGACGACAATTTGCGCCATCATAGGAATAAATCCAGCCTTCAGGAGATAGAGCCACTCCCTCCCCGTGAAAATATAGGCATTCCTGACGGCCTCGAAAATATTGAAACGACTGTTGTTCATTCGTCCATTCTGACCCCGATTTCACCGGAATTATAGAAGCAGCAGTATTACAAAAAAAGACATTTAATTCTCGTCGGATATTTGTATTGACAGAATGCCTTCTATTGGCTCGCATTCCCGTCGTATCCGCGAATGGTGCGGAAATGTCAGATTCTCAGATGGAAAACATCCTTTATCCGCCCGGAGATCCAAGCGACGGATCGCATCAGAGATACGGGTTCACCACTGCCGAAAAAAATATCCGGCATCATGGCCTCCGTGAAAACCTTGAGGCCATAGGACAAGGGCGCATTTGATGTCCCATCAGGGGCATTCCCCGCCGTTTGCCATTCGACCTCTTTTGTGTAAACGGCAGGACGGCAGACCGCCAAACGGGAATCCTCCGGGATATTCTGACACCGGACAACACGAACCCTGTTATAGATTCAGATTCCCTTGCTTGTTTTCAGGCTTTTTCTCCTGCCGAGGAGACGCTTCCTGCGGGAGGAATTTGCTGGCTTCGGCGGGGAAAAACGTCTTGTTCATATCCGCCTCTGCTTCTTTCCACTTCTTGTATATCTCGTCCTTCTCCGTCACGGAAAGACCTATGATGGTGATCGGAACGCATCCGGCACCGGGCTGGACCCCTCCCTCCTGCTGCTTGCGTTCAGAGATTTTTTGCTCTATCTGAGCGGAGAGCCAGAGCATTTCCTTTTGTTTCCGGCTTCCACCATCCACGCTGATCTCTGTCCAGCCGCGCACTCTCGCGATTTCCACCAGCTCGTCGGCATATTTCTGACTGAACCCTTTTTGGGAGCCGGTGATGCGTTCAATGCCCTCCTTTTCGTCACGGATCAGGCTAAATTCGTTTGTGCTGCCAGGGGGCGTTGATTTCGCAACCGGATGGCTTTCTTTTTCAGTCCCCTTGAACAGGGATTTCAGGGAGCCGATGTTTTCCTTCACGGCGTTCTTTGACATGCCCGCAAGCCCGGCTACGGCAAGACCGCTCGCGACCACTCCGGCGGTCGTATACACGAACGCCTCGGCCAACAAAGACCCAAGAGACGGCAGGAAAGGCATGAGCGGCCTCATAATGCCGCCAATCGCGCGCAACTCTCCGGGTACGGGCGTGGGCAGAACGGACAGGATCGGAGCCAGAGCGTCTCCAAAGGGCAGGTACGGCGCCAGCGGCACCAGCACAAAGAGAGCCTGAGCCGCAATGTAGACAAGGGCTCCTGCCGCCAGCGGCGCGGCGACACCGAGAAGACCTCTTTTTAAAATTTTCGTCCCCAAGCCGTCATCCGGCTTCACTTTCAGGGCGTCCCCGATTCCGACTCCCCATCGATACGGGGGAAATTTCATCAAAATGCTGTTTAAACCCATGATATGATCCTGCTTTTGAGACTCCAAACCGTATGGTAACATGATTCTTGGACGATTCAAACCATGATTGTGATATTTCCCTTAAAAACATCACTCCGGCACACACCAAAATCCGGTTATCATCACAAGATACCGGCTTTCGCCGGTATGACGGCGTTGGCTCTCCCTCCTGTTTGCCGCCATGAACGCAACGAAAAATCTCCTTTGTTTTCACAAGGACGCCTTCCTCGCGCAGCCTGTCTCCGCGAAGGCGGGGGCTCGGAACGACACAAAAGATGGTTTTCAGCAGACTGCTATACATCAACCCTGATTTGTGCTGCTATCAGAAAGGCCGTTTGTCCCGGATTCAACTCAGAAAGGAAAAAACCATGAAAAGATTTCTTTTTGCCGCCCTCCTCCTTGTTTCCACGCCGGCAATGGCGGAAGACTTTGCGGCGCCCACAGCCCCCCCACCGAATCAGGCCGCAGCTGCGAACGAGATAGCCGCCGGGCCAAAGATGAGCTTCGAGGAACGCAAGGCCAAAGTCCTCAAGCGCATGGATGAGCGCATCGCCGATATACAGAAAAGTCAGGCCTGCATTCAGGCTGCTGAAACCCCGGAAGCTCTGGAGACATGCTTCCCGGACACGGGAAAACTCCGTCCCATGATGGAGGGACGGGGCGGACGGGGCGGACGTGACGACATGCCCGTGCACGAATAAAAGCCCGTCGAATCAGCTGTCGTCCGGGATCATTTTGACTCCGGTGGAATTGTGGCAAAGAGTCTTTTTCTAAGCCGGAAAGCCACGCTCACGAGAGAAATAAGCACTGGCACTTCCACCAATGGCCCGATGACCGTGGCGAAGGCCACGGGGGACGCGAGTCCGTATGCGGAAATGGCGACCGCGATGGACAGCTCGAAATTATTGCTGGCGGCGGTAAAGGCCGCCGCCGCCGTCTTGCCGTAGTCCGCGCCGACGGCCTTGCCCATCCAGAAACTGACGAAAAACATTATCAGGAAATAAATCGCCAGCGGTATCGCGATGCGCACGACGTCCAGGGGAAGCTGCAGGACCATGCCCCCCTTGAGACTGAACATCGCAAAAATCGTAAACAACAAAGCTACCAGCGTGAGGGGGTTTATTTTCGGCAGGAACACCCGTTCGTACCATTCCCCCCCCTTCTTCCCGATCAGGATCTTGCGCGTCAGGAAGCCGGCAACACATGGAATGCCGAGATAAATAAAAACGCTCTCCGCAATCGTCGCAAAACTCACATCGATGATCTTCCCCGCAAGGCCGAACACGGGCGGCAGCACGCTGAGAAACAGCCAGGCGTAAACGCTGAAAAAAAGAAGCTGAAAAACGCTGTTGAAGGCCACCAGCGCGGCGGCATACTGATTGTCCCCCTCCGCCAGATGGTTCCAGACGATGACCATGGCGATGCATCTGGCGAGGCCGATTAAAATGAGTCCCGTCATGTATTCAGGGTAATCGTGCAGGAACAGGACGGCCAGACCAAACATCAGGAACGGGCCGACGAGCCAGTTCTGGACAAGCGAAAGCAGGAGGATCTTCCAGTCCTTGAAAACCAGCGGCAGCTCCTCGTATCTCACGCGCGCGAGCGGCGGAAACATCATGAGGATCAGGCCGATGGCGATGGGCATGTTCGTCGTGCCGACGGACATGCCGTTCAGAAACGCCAGCGCACCCGTGAACGCCGATCCGAGAGCGACCCCGCCCGCCATCGCCAGAAAAATCCAGAGCGTCAGGAAACGGTCGAGAAACGAAAGCCGACGTGCGCCTTCTGTCATGACTGGCCCTTTAAAATCAAATTCAGCTCTTATTCACCTCAACGCGATATACGGCGTTCCATGCCTCGCATCCCGCCGCACGGCCGGTCGCATGCCGCATGGCGCGGCTCCCCGCATCCCACGACTCGGGAGAAGGAGGCGCGCCCTCCATGTGTCTCTCCTCAAGTTTCACCGGAGCCGCCGCTATTGCCGCCGCCCACGCCGCCGCCCACGCCGCATCCCACGCCGCATCCCATGTCGCATCGCTCGTCGCGGGGGGAGCCGTATTCATCGCCGTCTCCATCTCCGCCGCCCACGCTTTGCGACCTTCTGCGGGATTGCTTGCGCGATACCCCACGGCGGCGCGGCTGGCGGCATCCCACGCAGCGTCCCACGCCGCCACCCAAGCCGTGCGACCCTCCGCGCTCAACGCCGCCCGGCAGATGTCTCTTTTCTCAACCATACGCAAAACGCCTCGTGCGAATGAACACCCTCAAACGAACTATACCCTTATAACCATGTCATTCAAACCGGAATTTTTACATGCCCCATTTATAGAATTCAGAACCGGAAAGAAGAAAAAATAGAGACTGGATCATGATGTCTCCGTTGTAAACCGGAGCAAGACGGATTACAAATGAGGATCCGCGAAGTGTCACAATCTGCCGGAGGATAAATGCCCTCCCTGAAAGAGATCGTCCCCGCCGCCCTGACGCCTTTGGTGAATGCCAATATGGCGGGGCTGGTCATCGGGGCAATGTGGGTGGGAACGGCGATGCAGTGGCCGGTCATCGGGATCGGCATTGTCGTTGCCTGTTTCTCCTCCTACATCATTCCCCTCCTGATGATCCCCGTCGGGGTGTTTTCCCACTTCCTGATGGTCTACAAGGGAAAGAAACAGAAGGACAGGGAACAATTGATGTTCGTCCTGAGCGTTTCCTACATCCTGCTGTTCCTGACGCTGTGGTGCGTGGGCATTTTTGAATTTGTGACAACCCGCGTCAGTCCGGACGCCGCCCGGGCGGCAGGGCTGGTATGGGCGGATTCCGTCGCGATGCTGCCCCTGCTGATGTGGATAAACCGCGACCGTGGGAATATTTTCATCATGACCCTGGTCGAAACCGCCCAGATCGCCCTCCTGCTGCTTTCCGCAATCAGGTTCGTCGGGATTGAGACATCCTTCTGGTCGTCTTCTGCGGTTTTTGGCGGCCTCCTGTCCCTTGTGGCGGTTCTGCTGGCTGCCCGCGAGAGAGAGTCCCTGAAAAACCCTGCGGGAGATCCGCATTAACCATCTGTTAACCGACAGGTGATACCCTGAAGGTTAGGGGTTTTCTGTTTCCCCTGGATTCGGCTTTTTATTTGTGCCTCCTCACAACACCTTCACGCCGCCCTTTATGGGCGGTTTTTTTTGGTGTACGGTTTCTTCCGTCTTTGGAATCACTCTTTGTCCTTGAGGAATTCAAAGGTTAATATTTCTTAAATCCTTTATTGCTAAAATGGACGGTGCACCACCTTTTTTCAGCAGGAGAATGAAAATATGCAGACTTCCCACCTCAAAGCCCTTAAGGAGAAGCATGAAAAACTGGAACGAAGCATTCACAAGGAGACGACCCACCCGGCGCGCGACGCCACGCTGATTGAAAAGCTGAAAAAGGAAAAACTGCGTCTCAAGGAGAAAATCGAGCGCGTTAAAAAAACGGGCGGGTAGCGCAGGCTTTCATCCCCCCTCCGGGCAGAGTTTTTTATAAACATCCGTCACCGGCACATCTTCCAGGGTCTCCGCCTGGATGGTCTGCGCCGACTTTCCGACCGGCGCGGACTGTTCTGGGCTGGAAGCCCTCGTGCAGAACAACGCCACCGTCGGACACCCCGCCAGAGCCGCCAGATGCATCGGCCCCGTATCGTTGCCGACCGCGCCAGCCGCATCGCGCGCAAGGGCAGCGATATCGTACAGCGACGTCCGCCCGGAAAGATCGGCGATGCCGGGACAGGCTTTCACCACGCAGGAGATCGTCTCCGCCTCCGCTTTCGTGCCGATCACGGCGACGTTGTATCCCTCTCTCATCAGCTTCAGGCCGAGCGCAGCGTAGCGCAAGGCAGGCCAGCGTTTTTCCGGACGCGCCGGAGCCGAGCCAGGAATAAGCAGGATGTATGGCTTCTTCAGGCCGAAGGAGCCAGCGTCCGACTGCATCCACGAAATATCGGGGAGCCGCACGTCCAGCCCGGCGACTTTCAGGATTTCCTGATGGCGCGTGAAGGCGTGGAGGCTGCGCCAGTCCGGATTGGCGTAGAACAAAGGCGATCCTGCGATCACCCCCGACCACTCCGGCTTCTTCAGGAACAGGCGGCAATAAACGGCCGTGCGGTCGTTCAGTTGCAGATCGTAGACGCGCGTGAAACGGCCTCCGTTGAAAAGGCTGAACAGAAAATACCATCGGCGGATTTCGTAGAACTTCGGGCGGCTGTCGATGATGATATCGTTGAAATATCCGCTCCGCTCCGCGATGTCCAGAAAAGGCCGGGTGGTGAGCAGCGTGATATGCGCGTCCCTGTGATGACGTCGAATCGCCTCCATCGCCCCCAGCGCGAGAATGAAGTCTCCAAGGGCGCTGAGCTTGATGACGAGAATTTTTCCCGTTCCGGCTGTATTCATGATCGCGCCCGACACCCCTTTCGCCCCCATCCTGCCCTGAAAATCGCTTCAAAATCGGCATGTTAGCAGCCATAACGGCCAGATCCAACAATTTCCCCGAGAAGTGTTCATAATTCTTGTGCGGAGGGTACTTCAGTGATAGCATTATACAGTCCGTCAAAACTGTGCAAGAAAGTTTATGGGAGCTTTTTATGGGAAACGATCCGGGATATATGAATCCTATTATGAGAGATAGAGCTAAAATTGTAAGAGAAAAGCATAAACCCAAGGAATTAAAAGAAGGTCAAACTCCAGATCACGGAGAAAAAGTCAAGAATGCCCGCAAAAATGCTTTCCAATCCGCAGCCGGTGACGACACTTCCGCAGCTTCCGGAAAAGACAGGAAAAAAGCCCTGACAAAAGCCCGGAAGATGTTTTCAGAGTTCACGGAAAATACAGAGAAAATCAAACTGGGGAAAATAAGGCCGTACGTTGCTGCAATAGACGATAAAGGGATAATTGTAAGAGGCGATGCGGTCAAGACCGTCGTGGAGACCATCAGCACCCTTCTCCGGGAGGCAGGAGAAAAAGACGCTTCGGCGCTCTCCGCCAGCGGAAAGGCGAACGTCCTTTCCGTCGCCGCCAGGGAAGCATACGTGGAGAGCGCGCGCGTGCGCCTCGACCGGTTGAATGCTCTTTCAGAAGACCCGCAAAAGCCGGAAGCCCCACAGACCGTGAAAGCGATTGAATCAAAGGTAAGGAAAATAAACGACCTTCTTGCCGCCGCCGGAAATGCCCCCTGCAAGCTCGATTCGGCGGGAGGGGATCCCGATACGAGAATTGTCGCGGAAGCCGCCGTTTATGCGAACGGGAGGAGCGCGTGGCTGAGGATGACCGAACTCGCGCAGATCGGCAAATTCATGGAGGCCGCCGAGAGGGTGGCCAAAAAAAAGAATGACCCTGGAATCATAGAGGCTGCTAAAGGCAGACTCGAAGAAGGAGTCACGGATACCGTCTTTCACACGGTGATGGAAACGGACAATAACCTTATAACGGCAAAAAGTCTGGCCAGGCAGCACAATCTTCCGGACATACCGTTGCCGGACGACGCCACGAAAAAGCTCTGCAAAAAAGCCCTGGAATATTTGTATTCCGTCGCCGAACAGAGTGAAGCATGGACGGAGATCATCATCGCGCCGGGGTTTGAAAAATACACGAAGCCGGACAAGGAATTGCCGGCCGGCGCCAAGGAAAAGAGGTCTCTTTTCAAAGGGCTCCTGGACACGCCGACTTTTTTTACAGGAGAAGCACCAACGGCGCAGGAGATTAAAGCGGAGGTCAATTCCACGACGACCGCGCAGAGCGGTACATTCTGGCGGATCGAAGAGAAAAAAGCCTCTCTCAATGAGAAAACCATCGGGGAAAGACTGGAGCCTTTTAAGGAAAGGCTTGACGCCCTTAAGGGCAGGGTTGTTAAAAACAGCGACTTTGATGCCGTCTGCGCGGAATTCGGATACGACCTGAAAAGCATCAAGTTTACCCCGCAGGAAATCGACGATAAACTCGCCGTGGCGCACGGAAAAAGAAAAGATTTTCCTCAACCGGCGGCATATCTGTCACTTGAAACCGCTCAGAAAGTGCTGCTTCCCGCCTTTTCGTTTGATTTGGAAAAGGGTGTCTACGAAATCGATGGCAAAAAGGCGGGGGGCGTGCTTGCCAGAGGCAGGCTGCTTGAAGACAAACTGAAGGAGCATGATGGCGAGATGTACACTGAAATCCGCCCCGAGATAAGAAGGAAGGCGATCCTTTTAGGTGACCCTGAAATTATCAAGGCTCTCGTGACGGCGGCGGAAAGGTGCCCGGATTGCAGCGATAAAGTCGGTTCGGGAAGCCTGATGGAGATGAGCAAGGCTTACGCCGTCGTCCGGGAATCCGTGAATAAGAAAGCAGTAGGGGTTAAAAAACCGTCTCCGAAACCCGCCTGAGAGCCCTATCTTTGTTCTTTCCGGCCCACGTTCTTGCGTGGCCTTTTCTCTTCTGCCGTTTTTCAGGGGAAATTTTGCGCGGAAATCAGGGCATCGGCGGCGCGGTCCCTGCGTCTCTCGGCATCATTTCCAGCATCTGCATTTCCTGCATAATTTTTTCGACGTCCCACCGGAGATCCGGGGAAGGCTGCGGAGAAGGCGCGGGAGATTCCTTTTTATCCTCTGGCCCGGACGGCTTGTCTTCTTCATCCAGCCGGTTCAGAATTCCCTTGATGGCGTTTTTGTCCGGCGGCGGTGAAAGTGCGGATGCGGGCGGTGGGGCAGGATTCCTTTTGAGGATAAACTTCCCGACCGGCTTTCCGTCCACCGTATAATCGGGCATTTCGGACGTGCGCCGCACTTTCAGAAGCGGAAAATCTTCCGGCTGATTCAGATGAAGATCGCCCGAAACGTCATATTTGCCCGTTTTCACATCCGCCGATCCGGTCACAGACATATCTCCGCGCGCGCCCGGGAGCTTCAGCGTTTCAATGATGAACCTCCCGTCGTCAATTCTGAACGATCCGTAAACATCCCTGTACACCGTCGCGCCGTTCTTGCGGAAGATATCGTCGATGACCTGCTGAAGATTCTCCGGCACTCCGGTCAGCAGGCGCACCGCATCGCCCAGCTTGTCGAAATTGAACCGCTCGACGATCAGTGTGTCTGTCCTGACGCCAATCCCTCCCGCAAGGGTGGACAGAGTATTTTTCGGGGATTTCAGGTCAAAATCCACATCCCCTCCCTTCAGAGAGAAAACGCTGAGACCCGTCTTCTTTTTCAGCAGGTCGAGATCAGCCTGCCTCAGGCTCCCTTTGAAACTGGACGACCAGCGTGAGCCTTCCTGCCGGATGAACCCCATATCCGCCTTCAGCTTCCCGCCGAAGGCCTCCCCCTCCAGACCTGCAATCATCACGGAAGAGGGCGTTGCCTCCATCGTCAAGACCGGATTGGAAATATTCTGCCCCTGCCATGCCAGTTCCTCACCCCGTATCTTCAGGGAAAGCTCGGGCGCGGCGGACGGATATCCCGCCAGCCATTTATCAAGGTCAAATTTTTTCACGGTCATGTCAGCGGCGTATTTCCCGCCGTCCGCCGTTCCCCTGAGCGCTATATCACCGCCGCCGGCATTGCCCTTTGCCGTGAAATCATATTTCAGGGCACCCCCCCTGACCTCTCCTCCGATGTCGAAATTCTCCCACGTCAGCAGCGGCGGGAGAGCAACGCCGAGAACCTTGGCCGCGTCTGCGGATTTTCCGGCCTTCAGGGTGTAGGAGACATCCATCCCCGATACCGGAAGCAGCGCCGCAAAGCGTCCTTTCACCGTAAAAGCGTCCTTGTCCGACAGGCTGCCTTTCAGTTCCCGAACATCGATCCCCTGCCCGTCGATTTTACCTTTGAAGGACATGTCCGGAATCCTGGCGCCGTTCCGGACATAATTTTTTGCTGTAAGCTCCATATCCGCGTCGGAATTCATGATCCTCCGGAGGAACCCCTCATAGGCCGCCGCCGGAAAAGAGGAGGGGTCCCAGTCGGAGAAGTGAAGTTTTGCGACGAAATTCGGCTTTGATGCCGAACGATCCACGTTCAGAACCCCGGAAACTTTCGCCTTGTCCCCGACGACGGCGTCTATATTGAAAAAGCTGATCCTTGAGGGCGACACCAGAAGCCCGCTGGACAATGTGAATTTTTTGACGAGGCCGGTATCGCTCAGAGACCTGAAAATGCTGTTATCGTCAGGGCCGAGGGCGTTAACCAGTTTTCCCAGATCCTCCGTGAGGATCTGAACCGTTTTATAATCGGCGCTGTCCGTCGCGGGCGTCATCACGCCTGAAAGCCTGATCTGCGAATGACCGGGCAGGCTGACCTGTGCCGATTTGATCGTCCATGCCTTCTGGTCGAACGTCGCGGAAATATCCGCAGTTCCCAGCTTCCTCCCGTCCCAGAGGATATTTTTACCTTTGAACTGCAAACTTCCGTCAAACGCGCCCGGCACGTCCACGTACGAGCCGTCGGATTTATCCGTGACCGCGAGGTTGTCTCCCTCCAGGTCGAAATCAACGGAGGGCTTCCCGGGGCGGAAGAAAGACGCGGTAATTCCTCCCCGCAAATTCCCCTCCTTCCCGAATTTCGCCTTGATGTCGCTCAGGACGAGATGGGCTTTTCCGTACTCCTGGATCTTCAGCATGCAAGTGATCTCGGCGGTCTCGCGCATAAAGCCGAACCTGTTCAGGGAATCGACATCGAGAAGGCTGCCCAGACTGCCCTGCGCGACGGTCATTTCTCCCTGAACATCGAAGCCGGATTGCAGATCCATGACGCCGTCAAACGTGACCCTGGGCAGCGGCTCCCCGCCGGGCGTAAGGGAAATATGGACGGGGACGGGAGCCACAGCGTCATACGCTCCTGTGTTCAGGACGATTTTCACCGGCAGATTCCGGTGCTTCATGCCACCGGTGACGCGATAGGGCCCCAGCAGCGTGTCCGCAGCCACGGAAAAATCGAGATTTTCGATTCTCCCCGCCACTCCGGTAAACCGGTTCAGGTAATTGACCGTCCCGTTCGTGACCGTCACGCGGTTGAGCCGCACCGCCGACGGCGCGATGCCGGAAACAACCGGCGGCTTTCCCTTCAGGATCGCCGCCCAGCTGGTGGCCCTGCCGTCTTCGAGAACCTCAAGGTTCAGGACAGGCTCGACGAGATTGATGTCCTCGACCTCGACCCTCCCCTCCAGAAGGGGCGCCAGACCGATGCGTATCTTCAGCCGTTTCAAAGCCATAAACGGCCCGGATTTCGCGCCTTCGATGTTCGATATCGTCACCGTTTCCAGAACGATTTCAGGCTGCGGGATGATTTTGAAGGAAATATTCCCGGCCACGTCGATCCGGCGCTGCAGATAAGGAGACACCTGCGCCAGAATTTTGTCCTTGTGAGGGTTCCAGTCGATAAAGCCCGGCGCAACCAGACCTACTCCCGCCAGAAACAGGCTCAAGAAAAACAGTACCGAAACGATACGTTTCATCATGTTCCGACTCCCGTCTTGTCTATGACAGATAGTACGGCTTTGGCGGCCTTCTGGCCAGGGCTTTCGGGGTCTCCGAGGCCGATCTTGATGAGCGCCTCGCGAAAATACATAAGCTGAGATGCGCGGGCGTCCCTGCGCTCCAGAAGTTCGAGGATCTCCTTCGCCATCGTCTCCACCTCGCACCGCTCCTGCAGCAGTTCCGGCACGACAGGGCGCTCCAGAAGAATATTGACAAGATTCACATAAGGAGTCTTGATCAGCCACCGGGCCAGACAGGCTGAAATCGGGTTCACCCTGTAGGCGATGATATGCGGCGTATCCGTGATGGCGAGTTCCAGCGACACGGAGCCGGATGCCGCAAGCGCGGCCGTGCTCGCTGAAAAACAGTCGAATTTTTCCTCGTTCCGGTCGATCAGGATCGGGTTGATGCCCTTGCCCGCGAAAAACTTCTCAAGATGCTTTCTCAGATGCGGCAGCGTCGGCACGACGATGACCGTATCCGGTCTGCGCCGCAGCACGATGGCCGCCGTCGCGCAGAATTTCTTCAGCAGACGAGAAACCTCGCTCATGCGGCTTCCGGGCAGCAGGCACAGGATCGGCTGCGTTTCCTTGATGCCGTGTTTCCAGAGGAAATATTCGCCGTTCCCCCGCTGCGACAGACGCTCCACGACCGGGTGCCCGACGAAAGTGGACGCCAGCCCGTGCCTCTCGAAATAGGGGGGCTCGAACGGAAGCAGCGTCAGCATATGATCCAGGAACCGCGCCACTTTTTTGGCGCGCCCCGGCCTCCATGCCCAGACGCTCGGCGCGACGTAGTGGATGCACGGAATGGTTTTCGTTTTCGATTTCACCCTTTTGACGACCCGGAAGCAAAAATCCGGGGAGTCGATTGTGACGACGGCGTCCGGCCTCGTCTTCAGTATCTCGCGGGACGTCTGCCGGATGCGCGCAAGGATATGAAACAATTTCGGCAGCACCTCGGCGATGCCCATGATGGAAATCTCTTTCATCGGAAAAAAGCTCGTCAGCCCCTCCTCCGTCATGAGGCTTCCACCGACGCCGAAAAACTCCGCATCCGGATGCTGTCCCTTCAGGGCGTGCATCAGGCTGGCGCCAAGAAAATCCCCCGACGCTTCCCCGGCGACCAGAAATATGCGGAGAGGGCGGTTCATGGCGCTTTGAATCCTGTTATAAAAAGCCCGAGCCTGTCGGCGGCGGAGACCACGTCCTCGCGGTCTAGCAGCAGGGAAGCTCCCGCTTCCGCCGCAATCCCTTCCAGCCCCGCCTCATAGGCGTGACGGAGGGTGCGAAGACCGATGGCCGGCAGATCCATGCGCCTGTCCTGCTGCGGCTTGCAGGTCTTGACCAGCACGCCGCCGCGCCCCTTGCGGCGCAATCCCCCGCACCGTTCCAGCAGCGCGTCCGTGCCTTCCACGGCTTCGACGCCGAGCACGATTCCCTGCTGGACGACCGCCGCCTGCCCGACATCCAGCGATCCCAGAGCCTTGACGACCCTGAAGCCGTATTCCACGTCGGCTTTATTTTCGGGAGAAGGCTGTTTTTTGGTCAGAACGCCTTCGGGCGTGATAAGAGCAGGCTCGATTTCATGCGCCCCGACCAGTTTGAATCCGTCTTTCTCCAGCTCCGCAGCAACGGCGCGCAGGAGGGAGTCATCCCCGAACGCAGCCATTCCCAGCCGCGCAAAAACCTGCAACGTGCGCCAGTCCGGTTTCATCTCCATCAATCCGGGACGCCGCACAGAACCCGCCATAACCAGCGTATCAACATTTTCCGCCTTGAGGACGCCGACGGCCTCCCCGATGGCACCAATTCTGCACCAGCGGTGGGGAACGTCATTGAGAATTTTTTTATCCGCCTGACCCAACAGCGCCAGCACGAAAAACGGTCTGCCGCCACGCTGACATGCTTCGATAAGCTTTTTAGGAAGGCCGCCGCCGCCAGCTATGATTCCGAGACGCGACATGGGCTTATCCGCCGGAAGTTATGGGCTGAAGGAGCGACCGCCCCTCCTTCGCCCTGATGAAATCGATCATGCGCATGACGGCCTGCTCGTCCCTGTAGTCGTTGGCCACTTTTTCCGTGCGCTCCGCGAGGGTTCCACCCCCCTCGAACAACATCTTGAACGCCTTCATCAGCGTCTGCACCTCCGCCTTGGCGAAACCGCGCCGCTCCAGGCCGATGTAGTTGAGCCCCGCGAGGTGCGCTCTCTCCCCTTTGACAAGCCCGAAGGGGATGACGTCATATTCCACGCCGGACATGCCGCCGATCATGGCGTAAGAGCCGATGCGGACGAACTGATGCACCGCCGCCAAGCCCCCGATGATCGCGAAATCGCCGACTTCCACATGTCCCGCCAGCGTCGCGTTGTTGGCCATGACGACGCTGTTCCCGACGATGCAGTCATGGGCGACATGGGACGCCGTCATGAACAGGGAACCGTCGCCGACGACCGTCTTCATCCTGCCGCCCTCGGTGCCGGGATTCATGGTGACGTGCTCGCGGATTTTGTTGTTCCTGCCGATCAGCAGTTCCGACTTCTCGCCCTTGTATTTCAGATCCTGCGGCGCATGGCCGAGCGACGCGAAGGGAAACACCACCGTTCCTTCTCCGATGGAGGTGCGCCCCTCGATAACGACATGGGATTTGAGTTCGACCCCGTCTCCGAGCCGGACTTCCGCGCCGACCACGCAGTAGGGGCCGATGCTGACGCCGGCGCCAAGCTCCGCGCCCTTTTCAACGATGGCCGTCGTATGAATCCGCGCCGTCATTCCACACCGTCCATAATCATCGCGGTGATGCACGCTTCCGCGCACAGAGCCGCGCCGACCTTCGCCTCGCACCGGAACTTCCAGACATTGCGGCGGTTTTGCTCTTTTTTGACGTGGATATGCAGCGCATCCCCCGGCATCACGGGCTTCCTGAACTTGGCGGCCTCAATCCCCATGAAGTAGACCAGCTTCCCCTCCAGCGCGGAACCGGCCGAATGCACGACGAGCGCCGCCGAAGTCTGCGCCATGGCCTCGATAATCAGCACACCCGGCATCACGGGAGCCCCGGGAAAATGCCCCTGAAAAAAATTTTCGTTGATCGTCACGTTTTTGAGACCCACGGCGCTCTCGTTCGGCACGACCTCCAGCACCCTGTCAATCATCAGGAAAGGATAGCGGTGCGGGATCATCTTCATGATGCGCCTGATATCGATCACGCCGCCGGTCATGTTTCATCCCCCTTTTTTTTCGATGCCAGTTTCGCAAGCAGCGCCGCCTGCCGCATCCCCTGCTTCATCGGGACGGCGGGGGAGCCCATGCATTTCATCCCCTCCGGAACGTCCCGCATGATGCCGGACTGGGCAGCAATTTGAACGCCGGAACCGATCCTGATATGCCCCGCCACGCCGGTCTGGCCGCCGATCATCACATGGTCGCCGACCTGCGTGCTGCCGGAGATGCCCACCTGCGCCACGATCACGCAATATTTTCCGATCTTCACATTATGGCCGATCTGAACGAGATTATCGATGCGCGTCCCCTGCCCGATCACCGTGTCCGGCCCCGCGCCGCGATCAATCGTCGTGTTAGCGCCAATCTCGACATCGGATTCGATGATGACACGCCCCAGTTGCGGGACGCTCGTAAATCCAGAGGCATCCATCGCGAAGCCGAAGCCCGGCCTGCCGATACAAACCCCCGGATAAAGCCGCACACCGGAACCGATCAGCGCGTGCGTGATATAGGCGTGCGACCCGATATCGCAATCATCCCCGATTTCAACACCTTTCCGGATCACCGCCTGCGCCTGTATCCGGCAGCGGTCGCCGATCCTGACGTCCGCACCGATAATGACACCGTCCTCGATCACGCACTCCACACCGATCACGGCGGAAGCATCAATCAAAGCCGTCGGCGCACGAAAAGCCGCCGGAGCCTCAGGCGGATAGAACGCCCGCGCCGCAATCGCGTATGCCTTATACGGATTTTCGTTCATCAGGCACACCGTCGCCGCAGGAGAAAACTCCGCCAGTTCCGGACGCACGAAACAGGCTCCCGCCCGCGTCGTCTTGAAAGCCTCTATGTATTTTTTATTGTCAAGGAAGCTCAGATGCGTTTTTTCAGCCGTTTCCAGGGGAGCAACATCGGTCACGACCTCCCCCGCCCGGGACGGATCGGACAACGCCGATCCCGTCATTTCCGCGAGTTGTCCTAAACGAAAATGCCCCGCAAGGGTGAAAAAACGCCGGTCTGCCATCTTGCCAACTTATTTCTTCTTGCCGCTTTTGACGGCGGAAGCATTTTCCGGCGCGGCAGCAGGCCACTCGACGGGGAATTTTGCCGCAGTTTTATTCAGCCTCTCGATGACGATGTCCGTCATATCAAAACCGGGCACGGAAAGCATCACCGCATCCTGAGTAAAAACGACCGAGTATCCCTTTTCCCTGGCGACATCAGCGACGATTGCAGCCGCCTTGTCGCGCAGATTTTTCATGGAATTGTTAAACGCCTCATCCAGTATCTGCTTGCGGTCGTTGACAAGTTTTTGCCCGGCGGCGACTTTTTCCTCGAACTCCCTGCGCTTCTTGTCAAACTCATTCTTGGAAAAAGTGTCTTTCAGCTTCTCGATCTCCTGCCCGGCGGCGCGCAGGGCTTCCTCTTCTGCGGAAATCTGTACCTGATACTCCTTGCGCCTGCCGTCAAGCTGGCTGAAAATATCTTTCGCGGCGGATGTCGTCTGCATGACCTTGCTCATGTCAATCACCCCGAAACTCTGCACGACAGGCACAGGTGTCGGTGTCGGCTCGTCTGCGGCCAGCGCCGGCAGGGCGAACCCGGCCATCGCCGCGATGCCCGCCAGCAGAATTATCCTTTTCATCGTCTTCATTTTTTTCCTCGTTTGTTGACTGTTGCCGGTTGTTCTAGAATCTCGTGCCGAAACTGAACCTGAACTGCTGCACCTTGTCGAAGCTTTCCCTCAGCACCGGCCTTGACAGATCGATCCGTACGGGGCCTAAGGGCGAACGCCATGAAATCCCGCCGCCGGCGGCCATGCGCACGCTGCTCACATCCTGAATCCCGCCGCCGGAATCATCCAGCGTCCAGAGATCCCCGACATCGGAGAAAACGTGCGCCCGAAGCCCCAGATCCTCCGGAAGACCCGTCGGAAAATCAAGCTCGACAGACCCGCGCCAGAAGCGGTTGCCCCCGAGGGCGTCATCGCTGCCAGAATCGCGGGGGCCGATGCCCGAATCCGCAAAGCCGCGCAGGGTATCCCCGCCCATGTAAAAGCGCTCGTTGATCCGCACCGTTTCGCCGCCCCAGCCGTGAATATATCCGACCTCGCCCAGCAGGCTGAGAACCCATTTGTCCACGACGGGGTAATAGTACGTTCCCCCGACACGGGCCTTGGCGTAACGCGCCTCGCCGCCAAGGCCGGCGACCTCGGTATTGATGCGGCCGATGAACCCTTCAGTCGGGGCAAGCCTGCTGTCCCTCGTGTCATAGATCAATGTCTGCGCGACGGCGGAGGTATCCCGCTTCCCCTCCTGCTGCTGGATGTAGAGAGAAGCCGTCGCCAGAACGTCGGTAATCTCGTTCCTCTCATACCTGTAATTCAGATTCTGACGCCATCTTTCCGACAGAGGATACCCGAGGCGCAGCCCCCCCCCCGACCGGCGGCTGTTGTAGGAACTCTGATCCTGGAGATCCTGCGTCACGTGGAACAGATCGATCCCGGCACTCAGATCCCGTTTCAGGAAATAAGGCTCGGTAAAGCTGAAATTGAATTCGCTCTTCTTCGAAGCCAGCATCGAGGACAACTGCAACTCCTGCCCCTTGCCGAGAAAGTTTCTCTCCTTGATCCGGAAGTCTGCCAGAGGGCCGTCCGTCGTGGAATATCCTGCCCCCACCGAAAGCTCCCCGGTTGACTTTTCATCGACCCTCACGTCGATGTTCGTCCTGTCGGGAGAACTGCCGGGACGCGGCCTGACTTCCGCCTTCTCGAAGAATCCGAGATCCCTGATCTGCTGCTCGGATTTTCTGATTCTGGAAGCATTGAAGGGATCCCCCTCCACCAGCTTCATCTCCCGGCGGATCACCTCGTCCAGAGTACGGGTATTGCCGCTGATGTTGATGTTTTCGATGAAGGTCTTCTGCCCGTCATTGACGGTGAAAACGATGTCGACCGTCCGCGCGGGGCGGTTGCGGGTCACTGCCGGCTGAACGTCCACGAAAGCGAACTGGAGGTTGCCCAGCTCGTTCGTCATCCGGGTGATCGTGTCTTCTATCTCCCCCGCCCTGTACCAGTCGCCGGGTTTGAAAGCGACCGTGTCCTTCACGCGCGCCGCATTCAGCTCCGGAATTTTGCTCCGGACATCGACTTTGCCGATTTTGTACCGGTTCCCCTCCTCGACGGAGAACGTCACCAGGAAATCCTTGCGGTCCGGCGACAGCTCCGCGATCGCCGTGTCCACGCGGAAATCGGCGTACCCGTGCTCCAGATAAAATTTCCGCAGCAATTCCTGGTCATAGGCGAGACGGTCGGGATCGTATTTGTCGTCCGACGTCCAGAACCTGTACCAGCGATCCTCCCGGCTGCGGATGACCTTCTGCAACTGCCCGTCGCTGTAGCGCCTGTTGCCGATGAAGCTGATGCGGGAAATCAGCGTTTCCGGACCTTCGCTGATTTCAAAAATCAGATTCACGCGGTTCTGGTCCATTCTGATGATCTTGGGATCGACCACAGCCGAAAAACGCCCGGTCACCCGGTATATTTCCTGCACCCTCTCCGCATCCGCCAGGACTCTGGCGCGCGTCAGCACCTGCCGCGGCTTCAGCTGAAGCTCCGCCTGAAGATCCTCGGACTTTATCTTCTTGTTCCCCTCGAAACGGATTTCGTTGATAATCGGATTCTCCGTCACCGTCACCACGAGAGCCTGCCCCTGCTGGCGGATCGACACATCCGCAAAAAGCCCCGTCGCGTAAAGACTTTTCAGTGCGCGATCCAGCAGCGCCTGATCGAACGGATCCCCATTCTGGAGATCGATGTAAGAGAGCACCGTCGCCGCCTCGATCCTCTGGTTGCCTTCCACCCTGATCTCGCGGATGACGTCGGCGGCAAAGGCCGCAGAGGCGAAAAACAGCACCGCCCCCAGCAGAAAGGCGACCGCAAGTTTCTGGAACATCAGGGATTTTTTCATGCTTTTCTTGCCGGTTTGATTGGGGTCTATGAATCTTGAGCCTAGGATATCAGGTCTTTGAGGTAAGCCTCCACATTTGGGCAGAACTTGATAATACCAAGAATAACAATAGAGATACCAAGATTGATGCCAAGATCAAACCAAAAAGACTCTAAGCCGTTGAATAGGGTGTCGTACACGAGGGTCAGAATAACAAGAAAGATGAAAAAAAACACGCCCGACATCAGAAGAGAGATCAGTTTTTCAAATATCCGGATGTGTTTTTTTACAGTTTTGTTGCCAGTTTCGTCGCTGGTCTGATTATCGGGGTCTATGATGACATTTATTTCCTTGATGATTTTATCAGTTGCGGGGTTCTGTCCTTTATCAAATCCGTTCGCCATATTATATTCACCATAAGGTCCCTAATGATATTTGTTCATACGCTGAACGACACTAGGTTATCAGGCTTTTGAGATAGGAAAACACTTTGAGCTGGACGAGATCATTCCACGTCGCAAACAGCATAATACCAAGTAAAGTCGCCAAGCCAACCCTTAAAGCATATTCCTGAAAGCGGTCACTCATCGGCTTTCCTTTGAGTGTTTCCATAGCATAGAACGTCAGATGTCCTCCATCCAATATGGGAATAGGGAGGAGGTTAATCAGCCCAAGATTAACTGACAGGAGCGCCGTAAAAGTAACCAGAGCCGTAAACCCCTGCTGGGCAAAATCCCCCGCATAGGCGCCGATCCGCAGGATACCTCCCAGTTCGTCGGCATCGCGAGTACCCATAAGAATCTGCCCGATGGCTTTCAGCGTATCGGCGGAAATCTCCCACACCGTCTTGAACGACGCCGCAAAAGCGGAGACAGGGGTATGCTGTTTCATCGCAAAGGGCTTGGACGGGCTGATAACCCCGATCCTGCCCCGCTGACTCTTGAAGCCGAAACGATCCGTATCCTCCACCAGCACCGGCGTGACGCGCACGATCACAGGCTGATCGCTCCACTGATCTTTGCCTGTCGAATGCACCAGCGTGATGTCGATTGCCTTGTTCAGGCTGATGGCCGTGTACTGCGCCATATCCTGAAAGCGCTCGATCAGACGTCCGTTCATCGCGAGAATTTTATCGTCCGGCAGAATGCCCGCCTTTTCCGCCGGGGAACCAACCACCAGCTTGGCCACGATTGGCGGCGTATAGGGCTGCCCGCATATCGCATACAGAGCCGTCAGGATGATGATGGCGAAAATGAAATTGACAGCCGGCCCCGCGACGATAATGGCGGAACGCTTTGCGACCGGTTGCGTGAAAAAAGCCACTTTCTTTTCTTCTTCCGTAAACGGACGTTTACGATCTCCCTCCTCGACCTCGTCTCTATGTTTAACGCTCGCCGGATCCGTGTCCCCGAACATCTGGACATACCCCCCCAGAGGCACCCAGCTGAATTTCCAGCGCGTACCGGCCTTGTCTGTCCAACCAAAAATCTCCGCGCCGAAACCGATGGAGAACATTTCGACTTTCACCCCGCACAGCCGCGCAATGATGTAATGACCCCATTCATGGACAAACACCAGAATGCTCAGAACCACCACAAAAGGAAGAATATAAGTTGTCAGAAAATCCGCCGGTGTGGTGAGGAATTTTTGCAGCATCTCCATTTAAAAAAGCCTTTCCCGAATTTTTTATCATTCTGAGTTTTTCAGCAACCGATCAGTCTACTCCTGCAACAACCTTCTCCGCAATACGCCGCGCATCGAGATCAAGCCGAAAAACGTCCTGAATGCCCGACATGGACTGAACAGGCACGATTTGCAGGACTTCCCCGACAACACGTTCTATTTCGGAAAAATTCAGCCTGCGGGACAAGAATGCCCCTACCGCCACCTCGTTGGCGGCATTAAACACAACGGGAGCACCGGAGCCCGCCTGTAAGGCCTGCCGCGCCATTTTCAGCACAGGAAACCTTTCCGGATCGACGGGCTCGAATGACATGCTGAAGCTGTTTGACAGATCAAGAGTATCGCCGGTCGTCCTCATGCGCTCCGGCCACGCCAGAGTATGCGCTATGGGCGTTCGCATATCCGGCGCTCCCATTTGCGACAATACAGACCCGTCAATGTACTCCACCATTGAATGAACGACAGACTGCGGGTGGATCAATACGTCAATCTTCCCGGATTCAAGCTGAAAAAGATAGCTCGCCTCAATGATTTCCAGAGCTTTGTTCATCATCGTGGCGCTGTCGACGGAAATCTTCGCGCCCATCGACCAGGTGGGATGCTTCATGGCCTGCTCCGGCGTCACATCCCGCAATTCCTCCCGCGTCCTCCGCAGGAACGGCCCGCCCGATGCCGTCAGAACGATCCGCCTGATCTGCGTGTGCTGCTTTGCGTTCAGAACTTGAAAAACCGCATTATGCTCACTATCGACGGGGAGAAGGGTCGCCCCGTGTTTTCGCACCGCCTCCATCATGAACGATCCGGCGCAGACGAGGGATTCTTTATTCGCGAGAGCCACCGTGGTTCCCTGCCGGATCGCCTCCAGGGTCGCCTCAACCCCTACGGCTCCCACAATCGCCGCCATCACCCAGTCCGCCGGAAGCCCCGCCGCCGACACGACAGCCGCTTGTCCGGCCTCGGCCATGACGGACGTCCCTTCCAGAGCCGCCTTTAAATCGCCGTACAGCGACTCGTCGGCGATGACGGCGACTTCGGCATGGAGATCCCGCGCCTGCCTTGCAAGAAGTCCGACATTTTTATGGGCAGTCAGTGCGCGTATTTTGAATTTTTCGCGATGCCCGGAAATCAGGTCAACGGTGCTGCGCCCCACGGAGCCAGTGGAGCCGAGGATCGTGACGGTTCTTGGAGGCGCGTCCGGAGAAAGGAGGGGGGATGTTTTCATTTAAGATTTAAGAAGGAACGCCAGCATTCCAAAAATCAACGACACCATCAACAACGCATCAATGCGGTCAAGAATGCCGCCGTGGCCGGGGATAAGGGTGCCCGTGTCCTTAAGGCCGTAGCGCCGCTTGAAAACAGACTTCAGCAGGTCGCCCGCCTGGCCAAACATGCCAAGGACGAAACCCATGGCAAAATAATAATACCCCGTCCCGGACTGATCGCCAATCGTGATGATATGAAACTTTGACAAAACCCACGGATGCCAAAACGCCGCCGCAACGATCCCCGCTCCAACACTGCTGCCGATGAAACCAGACCAGGTTTTATTGGGGCTGATCTTCGGCGCCAGTTTCGGCCCGCCGATGGCCTTTCCCGTGAAATAAGCAAAAGTGTCGCTTGCCCAGACAACCAGCAACAGCATCAACATGGTATGAAGCCCCTGCGTAGTGTCATTCCGCAACCATACCATGCTGCCGATGGAAAGGCTGATATAGGCGCAGCCTGAAAGAAGGAAAATCGCGCGATGTTTTTTTTCGTTCAGGACCATCCGCATCCATTCATAAAGTCCCGCCCCGGCAGCCGCTATCATCAGCAAAGCAAACGGGATGCCTCCCAGATAAATAACAGCCAGGACGACGGGGGCAAAAATCAGGGCAGACTTCACTCGAGTCTTGAGTGAGCTGTCGATTTTTTTCTGGATAGTTTCCTCCGTCATCCCTGCATCTCCTTTGTCCGGGAAGCCCCGCCGTAGCGGCGGTCGCGGCTGCTGAAGAAGGCGACGGCCTCCTCCATGTCTTTTTTGGAAAAGTCCGGCCACAGCGTCCCTGTGAAATAAAGCTCCGCGTAGGCAAGCTGCCATATCATGAAATTGCTGATCCGGCTTTCGCCGCTGGTGCGGATCATCAGGTCGGGATCGGGGATGCTTCCGGTCATGAGATGCCGGGAAAAAGTATCCTCGTCGATTTTTTCGGGATCGACGGCGCCCGCTTTCGCCTGTCGCGCCAGTTCCCGCGCGGCGAACAGGATATCCTGCCGCCCGCCATAGCTGAGCGCCAGCACCACGGTGATTTTGCCATTGCCTTCGGTGAGTTTTTCGGCGTTTTCGATCAGCTGCACGATGTCCTGCGACAGCCGCGTCCTGTCCCCGATCACCCGCAGCCGCACCCCGCGCTCATGCAGCCCTGCGGTTTCCTTTTTCAGGTAATACCGCAGAAGATCCATGAGATCGCCGATTTCCCCGGCGGGACGGTTCCAGTTTTCGGAGGAAAAGCCGAACAGCGTCAGGTACGGAATACCAATGTCTATGGCGGATTCCACGGCGACTCTGGCCGCCACGGCGCCTTTCCTGTGACCCTCGACGCGGTTCAGGCCGCGCGCCGCCGCCCAGCGTCCGTTACCGTCCATGATGATGGCGACGTGCGCTGGAACATTCATCGGCATCAAACCTGCCTGATTTCCTGCTCCTTGTGAGCAAGCGTATCGTCGATTTTCTTGATCCAGATATCCGTCATTTTCTGGATCTTGTCTTCCGTCTTCTTCATTTCGTCTTCGGACAGCTTGCTTTTCTTGGCGCTCTCCATGCCCTCGCGGCGGATATTGCGCACGGCGACCCTGGCCTGCTCGGCGTACCTGGCCGCCACCTTGGCCAGCTCCACCCGGCGCTCTTCGGTCAGACCCGGCAGGGGCACGCGGATGAGCGACCCGGCAGGCTGCGGATTTAAGCCAAGACCAGCGTTTGAAATCGCCTTTTCCACGGCTTTGGTGTTGTTGGCGTCCCATACCTGCACGGTCAGCAGGCGCGGTTCCGGCGCATTGACGGAGGCCACCTGATTGAGAGGCATCCTGCTGCCGTAAACCTCAACGACAACGCCGTCCAGCAGACCGGCGGAAGCGCGTCCCGTACGCAGGCCACCGAACTCCTTGCTCAGCACATCGAAAGAACCCTGCATCCGGCGGTCAAATTCGCCCAGATCCATATCCGTCATCTTGAACCCTCCTCCTTCATCACGACAGTGCATTCCCCACGGCCCTGCATCAGTTCGGCGAAGGCTCCCGGACGCTTGATGGAGAACACGATCACCGGAATGTCGTTTTCGCGCGCCAGAGAAATGGCGGCGGCGTCCATGACGCCCAGATCCTTCGACAGGACTTCCAGATAGGTGAGCCTGTCGATTTTCTTGGCGTCCGGAAATTTCGCGGGATCGGCCTCGTAGATACCGTCCACCTTGGTGCCCTTGAGCAGCGCGTCGCAGCCCATCTCGGAAGCGCGCAGCGCCGCCGCCGTGTCGGTCGTGAAGAACGGATTGCCCGTTCCCGCCGCGAAGATCACCACCCTGCCCTTTTCCATGTGGTGCATGGCGCGGCGGCGGATGTAGGGCTCGCAGACCGTCGGCATGGGGATGGCGGACAGGACGCGCGTGTCGAGACCCAGCTTTTCGAGGGCGTTCTGCATGGCGAGGGAATTGATGACCGTGGCAAGCATCCCCATGTAGTCGGCGGCGGCGCGATCCATCCCGACGGCGGCTCCGGAAACGCCGCGAAAAATATTTCCGCCCCCGATCACCAGGCATACCTCGACGCCTATCCCGGCGACTTCCTTCACATCCTTCGCGATGCGGGCGACCATGCCGGGCTCAATGCCGTAGTCCCCTTCCCCCATCAGGGTCTCGCCCGATATCTTCAGAAGAACGCGCTTGAACCGCGGTTTCGGCATCTTTATAAAACTCCCTACCTCTGCGTCACCCCGCCGCCATCTTCGCGACTTCGGACGCGAAATCGCCGGCCTTTTTCTCGACGCCTTCGCCAAGTTCGTAACGGATAAAACCCGCGATCTTCACGGAAGACCCGACTTCCCTGCCCACTTTTTCAAGCACAGACGAAATCTTGCTCTCGCCGTCGACGACGAAGGTCTGCTCCAGCAGGACGGCCTGCTCGTAGAACTTGCGGAGGCTGCCCTCGACCATCTTTTCGACGATCTCGGCGGGCTTGCCGCTTTGCCTGGCCTTGTCCGCGTAAACGGAACGCTCGCGCGCGACGGTGTCTTTGCTCAGGGAGGCGACATCCAGCGATTCAGGACGGGCAGCAGCAATATGCATCGCCAGCTGGCGGCCAAGCGCGGAAAGCCGCTCGACGCTCCCGGACGACTCAATCGCCGCCAGAACGCCGATCTTGCCGCGGTTCGGCGCTGCGGCATTGTGGACGTAGGTGGCCACGACGCCCTGACCGACCATCAGAAGCTGCATCCGGCGGAGAGCCATGTTCTCGCCGATCGTGGCGATCAGCGCCGTCAGCGCCGCCTCGACGGTGCCGCCGTCCAGGCTGGCAGCCTTCAGCTCCTCGATGGTGCCGATTTTATCCCTCAGCGCCAGATCGGTGATCTGCGCCAGAAAATTCTGGAAGTGCTCGTTGCGCGCCACGAAGTCTGTTTCGGCGTTGAGCTCGATCACGACCGCCGCGTTCCCCCTGGAAGCGACGCCGATCAGCCCCTCCGCAACCGTCCGGCCGGACTTTTTCGTCGCCGTGGCAAGCCCTTTCTTGCGGAGATGATCCATCGCCGCCTCCACGTCGCCTTTGGTCTCGGTAAGGGCCTTTTTGCAATCCAGCATGCCCGCGCCGCTTTTCTCGCGAAGCTCTTTTACGAGAGTTGCGCTGATTTCCGTCATTTTTTTATGTTCCTTTTTTTCGAGGGTCAACCCGCCGCCACCGAGACTTTCAGTTCCACGGCCCCATCCAGATTTTCAGGGGCCGGATTGGCGGAGGCACCGACATCCACACCCGAAGCAGAGACTTCCGCCTGCAGCCCGTCCAGAACGGCCTCCGCGAACAGGTCGCAGTAGGTGTTGATGGCGCGGGTGGCGTCGTCGTTGCCGGGGATCGGAAAATCAATGCCGTCCGGATCGCAGTTGCTGTCAACGACGGCGAACACGGGAATGCCCAGCTTGCGCGCCTCCAGAATGGCGTTGGCTTCCTTGTTGGTGTCGATCACGACCATCGCGTCGGGAAGGCCGCCCATCTCCTTGATTCCGCCAAGCGCTTTTTCGAGCTTGTCCTTCTCGCGGGCGAGGCTGGTCTGCTCCTTCTTGGTCAGCGCGTGCTTGATCTCCTCGTTGTTGAGCATTTCATCGACAGTGCGCAGGCGCTTGATGGAGGCGGAAATCGTGCCCCAGTTCGTCAGCATCCCGCCGAGCCAGCGGTAGTTCACGTAGTACTGGCCGCAGCGCTTGGCCGTCTCCGCGATTTTCTCGGACGCCTGCCGCTTCGTGCCGACGAAGAGGACGCGGCCGCCGCTGGCCGCGATATCACGCACATTTTTCAGAGCATGGTGAAGCATCGGCACCGTCAGCTCGAGGTTGATGATATGAATTTTATTCCGTTCGCCGAAAATATAGGGCTTCATTTTCGGGTTCCAGCGGCGGGTATGGTGGCCGAAGTGAATCCCGGCCTCCAGAAGCTGGCGCATGGTGAATACAGGCATCGTCATAGGTGCAAGTCCCTTCCTCGGTTTAACCTCTGCAGGCAATCAGTCCGTCTCCGGACACCGATGCGGTTTTTAAAAACCGGCACTGGCCTGCATGTGAATTGGCGGCCTCCCGAACCATTCGGGAGCCTCGCCTAGCACTCCTTCATAGTGGATCTCCCTTAATTTTGCAAAGAGAACTTCAGGAAATACCTGAATATTATGGCGCACAAGCCTTGGACTTTGCTTATTATTATTTTCATAATATCAATTTCATGGTCCGTTCCCAATTCAGGCAGAAAAAGTCTGCTCCGCCGATTATCACTTTCTAACTTCCCTTCTTCTCCCGCCACAAAGCGTCCTTGATTCCGTCGAGCAGGGCTTCGTGCGCCTTGAGTTCTTCCGCCGAGGGCGGGAAGGCGCGGACGGGGCGTTTCTGGCGTTTGATCCGGGCGTTCAGCTGCTGCGATTGCTGGGCGGCAATCTCGCTCCCGAGACCGAGGCCGTGCTGACGCCCGCCGATCAATTCCAGATAGACTTCAGACAGGAGTTCGGCATCAAGCAGCGCGCCGTGGAGCTTCCTCTCCGAGTTGTCGATCTTGAAGCGGCGGCAGAGCGCGTCGAGGTTGGCGGGCTGTCCCGGAAATTTCTGCCGCGCCAGGGGCAGCGTGTCGATCACCCTGTCCATGGAGAGACTCCTGAAGCCGGCAGCCTTCAACTCCGCATTGATGAACTTCATGTCGAATTCGGCGTTGTGGATGACGAGAACGGCGTCTCCGATGAACTCGAGGAAGGCGTCCACCTTTTCGGTGAACAGGGGATGCTCTTTAAGAAATTCGGCGGTCAGGCCATGCACGCGCGTCGCGTCCGGCGGAACGTCCCGCATCGGGTTCAGATAGGTCTGAAACACACTTCCGGTCGCCAGGTGATTGACCAGCTCCAGGCAGCCGATCTCGACCAGCCGGTGGCCGTCAACCGGGTCGAGACCCGTCGTTTCCGTATCGAGGACGATCTCGCGCTCCATGCCTTAATCCATTATAAAAGAGGCTTTGACGGCTTTAACGATCTGCTCTTTGCGCGATTTTACGCTGTGCAGGGATTTTTTAAAACGATCCATCAGTCCATCGTCCGGAGCCGCCACCTTCTTGCCGTCTTTATAGCGCTCTGCGCTTACCGGCTTGCCGTCCGCGTGATGCTCTACGCAAATCAGATTTCCATTGCTGTCGAACGTCAGAAGGGCGGGTTCGCCCTTCTCGCCGTCGGTGCGTTTGCCTTTTCTGCGGCGCGCAACGTTTAAAACGCCGCCCGCCGCCAGGATCGCCGCGACGCGCGCCTCGCCTTCTTTATCAATGACATCCGGATGTTTATCCATCTCTTCAGAAAAAACAAATGTCTTTCCTATCAAAATAACCTGATAGGCATTCCGGCCTTCCCCGCAGGAGATTTCAATTTTCTGTGACATAACTAAATACCTTCTTCATCCAAATATTGTTCACAAGTTTAACTGTATTATCTTTCCCTTTGCATCTAAACAAAGGAATTCAATGATTGACGAATGCCTTATGGATATTTTCGCATTATAGCAGGGCACTTCTAAAAACCCCCGCTGTCATTCCGATGGCTGCATGGTGTAGGCACATGCCATGCAGCGAGGAATCTTCTCAATGAATTCAAGGGCGAAGATCCCTCGCTGCGCGCGGGATGACAATGGAAGGGAGGTTTTTAGAAGTGCCCATAAGCAAGTAAAAAAAGCCGCAGCAGGATTCCGGCTCCTTATCTGGCGTAATCCCCGAAAGCCCGAATCATTTTTTTTTTTGCCTTCAGCTTGCCGACGATCTGCCTCAACTGTTCGCGCATGTCGTCAAGGCTTTTATCCGTATCGACCACATAGTCCGCCCGTTTGCGTTTTTCCGCGTCCGGAAGCTGCCCGGCCACGATGCGGTCGAATTTTTCGGAGGTCATGTTGGGGCGTTCCAGCACGCGCCTGCGCTGCACGTCCGGGGAAGCCGAGACGCACAGGGTGACGTCGACGCGCTTTTCCCAACCGGTTTCGAAAAGCAGAGGGATGTCGAGCGCGACGATCCGGTGCTTTTCCTTTTTCATCCTCTCCATGAAGGCCTCGCTCTCCTCCCACACCATCGGGTGCAGGATTTCTTCCAGCGCCTTCTTTTTCCGATGGTCTTCAAACACGCTCCGCCCCAGTATCTGGCGATCGATATACGACTCTCCGGCGGCGTTCGTTTTCAGGGCTTCGGGGAATTTTTTCCCGACGGCAGGCACGGCTCTTCCGTTCGCCTTCAGGAGATCATGCACGGCGGCGTCCGAATCATGGACGGGAATGCCCATGTCGCGCAGCATCTGCGCCGCCGTCGATTTTCCCATCCCGACGGATCCCGTGATTCCGATGACGATCATGCAATGTCCTTCCTCATTTCATTGTAAAGCTCCGGCGTGACGGCGGGATCGACGCCGAACCAGTGCTGAAAGCCGAGCCGCCCCTGATGAAGCAGCATCGGCAGCCCTTCCACCGCCGGATTGCCTCGCCGCCGGGCCTCCGCGAGCAGAGGCGTCGTCAGGGGACGGTAAACGATGTCGCAGACCGCCGCCGCCTTCGGCAGGAAGGAAAGGTCTATCTCCATCGGAGGATTCCCCATCATGCCGAGGCTTGTGCAGTTGACCAGCAGCGTTGCGCCCTCCAGCGCGGAGGCGCGGTTCTCCCAATCAACAATCGTCGCTTCTTTCATCTTGAAAGCCGAGATTACCTTCTCCGCTTTTTCCCGCGTGCGGTTGACGAGAACGAAATGTGTCGCGCCCGCACCCCGAAGGGAGGCGATGATGCCCCGCGCCGCGCCGCCCGCGCCGAGAATGACGACGCGCGCGCCGTCCCATCCCGGATGCTGCGCCTTCAGGCTCTCCATGAAGCCGAATCCGTCGCTGTTGTAGCCTGTTTTTTTCCCGCCGCGGAAGACGACCGTATTGACCGCGCCGGACATCAGGCAGCTCTCGTCATGTTCGTCCATCGACGAAAGGGCGATCTCCTTGAGAGGCAAAGTCATGTTGCAGCCGGCGAACCCACGCTCCATCAGGGTATCCAGTGCCTGCGGCAGATGCTCCGGAGTCACGGCCATGGACGTATAAGCCCCGTTGATGCCGTACTTTTTGAGCCAGAAGCCGTGCAGCTTCGGCGACAGGGAATGGGAAACGGGGAAGCCCAGCACGCAGGCGCGGATCGGATTTTCGTCGCTCATTCCTTCCCCTTCGTCTTTTCGCGGTGGGCATTCAGCAGGCTCAGAATCTCCGCCGCAGTTTCTTCGATCGAGCGGCGGGTGACGTCGATCACCGGCCATCCGTGCTGCGTGTAGAACCGCCGCGATTCCCTTGTCTCCTCCTGCACCTTGTCGGCCTCGAGATAATCCGTCTCGCGGCGCTCCCCCAGATGCCGGAGGCGGTTGCGCCGCACCTCGATCAGCCTTTCCGGCGTTGCCGTCAGCGCCACGAACATTGGTTTTTTCAGCCCCAGGACGCGGTCGGGGAACGGGATTCCCGGCACGTAGGGGACATTCGCCGCCTTGATGCCGCGATTGGCGAGGTAGACGCACGTCGGCGTCTTGGAGGTGCGCGACACCCCGACCAGAATGACGTCCGCATGGCCGAGGTCCTGATCGCTTTTCTGCCCGTCGTCGTGGTGCAGCGCGTAATCGACCGCGTTCATGCGCGCGAAATATTCCGCGTTCAGCTTGTGCTGAAGCCCCGGCTCGGCCAGGCTCTGCTTGCCGAAATAGCCGCTCATCAGCTCGAGAACGGGATGCAGGATCGAGAGTGCCGGGACGCCCATCTCCTGACAGTGCTTTTCCAGCGTTTGGGCAAGCCCGTCATCGACCATCGTGTAAAGCACAAGCCCCGGATGCCCGTGTATCTTTTCGAGCACCCCCTGCAACTGCTTCTGCGAGCGCACCAGCGGCCAGAAATATTGCTCCGCGTCGACCCCCTCGAACTGCGCCAGGCAGGCCTTGACCACGCTGTTCAGCGTTCCGCCCGTGGAGTCCGAGATCAGGTGCAGATGGAATGTGTTCATAATGGTTCCTATCCCCGGAGGGATTTTAGCGGATTTTCTTCTGACATTTCAGGATTTTTGCAACATATTGCCGGAAAAACAACCGACCATCCCTAAAAACCCCTGTTCAGGCCGGGCAAGCCCTGCATCAGGCTTATCCGTAGTCGGGGCCAGGAACTCAAGCCGTGCCGACCGTCTGGTCTTTTTCGCCCAGATGGTCCTTTTCACCCGGCTTGTCTTCAACCTTCTGGGCTTCGGCTTGCTTGCGTTTCATTTCATTTATGTAAATTGTCTCGAAACTGATCGGGGTCAGGTACAACGGTGGATATCCGCCCTGCGACGTCTGGCCGGCGACGATTTCGCGGACAAACGGAAACAGCAGTTTCGGCACCTCGACCATCAGAACCGCCTGCTGGCTTTCCTTCGGAATGTTGTTCAGTGCCACCAGCGCGCCGTAGTGCAGGTCGATGATGAAAGCCATCCGGCCGTCCTGCTTGTTCTTGGCCTCGATGCGGAAATGCAGGCTGCTTTCGAAGGCGTTGTCCTTGATATGCTGCTGAGCCAGAAAAATCTGCACGCTGGTTTCCGGCGGCGGCCAGCCGCTGACGAGGCTTTCCGGAGCGTGCGGGTTTTCAAACGAAAGATCCTTCACATATTGCGCGATCACCTGAATGCTGGGTTCCGCTTTCTGCATGGGGGGGGCGCTTTTTTGATCGGGCATGATTTATTCCTTCTTTTGCTCAGGGGATTCTGCCAAGAAAAAAGGGGCTTGCCAAGAAAAACGATTTGTTGCCATAAGATTTATTCGTCGTTTCCGTTCCTGTCCTCAACACGCATGAAGTCCCCTTCTATCGTTTTTGAGGCGACTCCCCCGCGTTCTTCATGATAGTACCAGGAAGCCGCGCCCTTTGCGTTCCTGCTGAAATTATCCAGAATGCCCTTATACCGCACCTTGAGAAAACTGAAAATTCCATGCCGCACAGGCGTTATAAGCAGGGGAACCGCCAGAAAATCGCTTATAAATCCGGGAAAAATCAACAGCAAAGCACCGATCATCATGCAAATTCCATCGAACATCTCCTCAAAGGGATAAATGTCGGCATCGACGGATTTTCTGACTTTCTGCAGGGTCTGTCCGCCCATCGCGGCCAGAAGGGAGAACCCGCCGACTGCCGAACCGATCACCCACAGAAGGGACATGCCCACGCCGATTTTCCCGCCGATCACGATAAAACCGGCGATCTCCAGCAGGGGCAACGCAATCGTCAGAAAAAGAACCATTTCAGAATAACTCCGTATGAGGTACGTTTACGTTTATTTCCCGACTCCAATCATGTAGTAGAAGTATTGAAATTGGCATAGAATTATTTGTATAAGGGCTGAATGAAGAAGGGATGCAAGTGTATCTGGATATTCTCATTTTTGGCGTCATCGCGGGGTTCCTGATTTACCGCCTGAATTCCGTTCTGGGAACACGGCGCGGGGATGAACGTCCGCGCCCTAACCCCTTCGCCACCCCTGAAATACCACCGCGTCCGATTCTGGCCTCCCTGCCACCGAAACCCCTGACCGGACAAAAACCCCTTCGTCAGGCGGATGGCTTCGGGCAACTGATCGACGCGGAAGCGAACAAGGATGGCCGGATCGAATCCGGACTCGAAGAAATCGCCGCCGCCGACCCTTCTTTCGAACTGGAGCATTTCATGGCGGGCGCCGGATATGCTTTCGATGCGATTGTGGCGGCGTACGGCGCGGGCGACCGCGACAGCCTGAAGTCCCTGCTGAGTCCGAAGCTCTATGCCGATTTCGAGGCCGGCATCAGGGCACGGGAAGAACAGGGTCCTCTTCAGAAAACGGAGGAAAGCCGCATCAGGGCGGCGCGCATCGTCGAGGCGCATCTGGGGGGCACCATGGCCTATATCACCGTCGATTACGATGTGGAGCAGATGACCGCCGGCGGCGACAAAGCCGATACCGACACCATTTCCAGCGTCAAGGATATCTGGACATTCACCCGCGACATCAGATCTTCCGATCCCAACTGGATTCTCATCGAGACCCGCACGGCGGGGGAATGATGCGTCTTCCGCAAATCCTCGCGGCGGGAGCTGTCTGCCTGCTTCTGGCCGGATGCACCGGCGTTTCATGGACAGCACCGAAAAAAGCCGATGACCGGCTTACCCTGAAAGAAAGTTCTTTTCATCAATTGCCGGGCTGGAATTCCGACGCCCAGAAACAGGCGCTCGTCCCGCTGCGAAAATCCTGCGCGCGTGTCCTCAAAAAAGATTCCGGCGCCGGTTTCGGCATCGGCGGATTTGCGGGAACCTCCGCCGCGTGGCAGGACATCTGCCGGAAATTGGCCGGCGCCCCGCCGCCGACAGACGCGGAGGCGCGCCGGTTTTTCGAAGATCACTTCACGCCCTACGAGGTCTGGGGGGTGAAGGGGCGGGACGGCCTGTTCACCGGATATTACGAACCGATCCTGCGCGGCTCTTTTAAAAGGCATAAACCCTTCCTGATCCCGATTTACGGACGCCCGGCTGACCTGATTTCGGTGAACCTGGGGGACTTCAGGCCGGAACTCAAAGGGGAAACCCTTATGGGCCGCGTCGAAAAGAAAAAGCTCGTCCCTTATTACAAACGCACCGAAATTGAAAAAGGCGCCCTGAAGAAAAAGCACGCGGAAATCGTGTGGGTCGATGGCGCGGTCGATGCCTTTTTCCTGCACATTCAGGGTTCCGGCCAGATACGGATGGACAATGGCCGGATCGTGCGCGTCGGCTATGCCGCCCAAAACGGACAGCCCTACACAGCGATAGGCCGGGAAATGATGCGGCAGGGCTTTCTGGAGAAAGGGAACGTCTCCATGCAATCCATCCGCGACTGGCTGGAGAAAAACCCCGGCAGGGCCGCCGACGTGATGAACCTGAATACGTCCTATATTTTCTTCAACAGGCTGAAAAAGGGCGACGGGCCCCTGGGCGCGGAAGGCGTTCCTCTGACGCCCCGCCGCAGTCTGGCGGTTGACCGGAAGAAAATCCCCTACGGCGTTCCGGTATGGCTGGATGCCGACGAGCCCGACGGGAAAGACCGTTTGCAACGACTGATGATCGCGCAGGACACCGGCGGCGCGATCACCGGCGCGGTGCGCGGCGACTTTTTCTGGGGCTCCGGAAAAGAAGCGGCGCATAAAGCGGGGCTGATGAAAAGCAAAGGACGGTCATGGATTCTCCTGCCTAAATCAGTGCAGGTGCCGGAAGAAAAAATACGGATTTCCGACCCCGGATATAATCAATGATAAATGACACGCAGAAAGCGTTCGGCGCCTACGCGCTCAAGGGGTATCAGAACAGGCTGCTCCACAGGGCGCAGACCGTTCCGGCCAGCTGGGTGGGGCGGCGGGCGGCGCTGCTGCTGCGCAAAGCCGTGATGCTCGGCAATCCGCCGGTCGTCGATACGGTGGTCGATGGCCTGAAACTGCGCCTCTACACGCTGGACAACGTGTCGGAGCGGAAATTCCTGTTCATGCCGCAGTTCTTCGACAGTTACGAACGCGGCCTCCTGAAGGAAAGGCTGAAATCCGGAGATATTTTCGTGGATGTCGGCGCCAATGCCGGCATTTATTCCCTGACGGCGGCGGCGTTGGTGGGCGATGCCGGAAAGGTCATCGCTATCGAGCCAAATCCGGTCGTGATGGAAAGGCTGACATTCAACGCCGCGCTCAACGGCTTCAGTGAAAGGATCGCGGCGGAGCCCTCCGGCGTTTCCGATGCTGAGGGCGTTTTCGATCTGACCCTCGACGACAGGAACCTCGGAGGCAGCAGCCTTGTGGCAACGCGATCCTCCCGCAAGATCAGTGTGCAGTGCCATAAGCTGCTCTCCCTCATGGAGAGGCATCAGATATCAGGGATCGGCGCGCTCAAGATCGACATCGAGGGCGCGGAGGACAAAGCGCTGATCCCGTTCTTCGCGGAAGCGCCCAGCAGCCTTTGCCCCAAACTTCTGATCCTCGAAAATTCCCCCGGCGACTGGAAGGCGGATCTGCCGTCCGCGCTGAAAAACGCCGGATACCGGCTGATGAAGGTCACGCGCATGAATCAGGTGTGGGAGCTGGCCTGACCGAGGTTTTTTGTTTGTTATCCTTGTCAGGTTTCATGACACTTTTAAGACACTCGACAGATTCTTTAAGCGGGTCGTCCGTCTTGACGTCCGGCTGGAGGGGAGTGCCGTTACCAACAGTCTTGTCGTGGTTCATCATCAAGCGCGCGGGTTAAACAGGCCTTGGGGTCAAAGGACTCTGATTCCGCCATAACTCATATTCCGAAACGCTTCACGACTGCACCCCCGGATTTTGCTTTTGATGCCATAGGCACAATTCCAGGCCGGCCGGATTGATGTTTTTTCACTTCAGTTTCCTCTCTGAGATCCTCTTCTTCCTTGAGCTTTTTCTTTTTGAGAAAATCCTCATCGTCCTTGCGCTTTTTCTTTTCGAGAAGGGCCTCGGCGGCCTTGATCTTTTTGGCCTGTTCGGCGTTCTGTGCGCCTCCTCCTTTATGTTCTGACATCGTTTTTCTCCTCTATTTTTAAGATATATGAATATCGTAACAATAACTGCTTTCTACGCGGCCTACAAATTAAAAAACATAACCATTTAGTATACATTGATTTTTTAAGAATCAGAGGCGACTCTCAGGGAACCCCTGAACAAGTCTCTTGCGATATGAGGAACGGCATAATTAAGTCCTACCCGATCTTCTCCGGCGGCGGAACTTTGCCGAGGTTCTTTTCGATGTCATCCCTGAAGGGGATGCCGTCCTGTGCCCCCAAACCCAGGCAGGAAAGGGCGGCGCCGACGCTGGAATGACGCAGCGCCCGGAGCCAGTCCTGATCCGTCTGAAGGCACGCCGCGAAAATTCCGCAAAATGTGTCCCCCGCGCCGGTCGTGTCCACGGCCTCGACCGGCAGGGGCGCTACGGCATAGAGATCGCGCCCTCTCGCAGCGACAGATCCCTTGGCATCCAGCGTAATGATGCAGCTCAGAGCGCCCTTCTGCGCGATCAATCCGGCCAGCAAGCGCGGATCGTTTCCCTGGATGCCGAGGTTCCTGGCAAGCTGCGCGGCCTCGATCTCGTTGACAATCAGGTAATCGATGTTCTTCAACTCCTCCGGCTCCAGGTTTCCGGCGGGCGACGCGTTCAGGATGGTGACGGATCCTCTGGCGCGCGCACGGGAGAGAACTGAAAAAGTCTCTTTCGGCGTCACTTCCATCTGGGCGAGAACGATGTTTCTTGGAGTCAGGATTTCATCCGGCACCTGATCCGACGTGGCTTCCAGATTGGCGCCGGGAGCGACGATGCAAAAATTTGCGCCCTGCGCATCAACAGCAATTGTGGCGCAGCCGGTCGGCCGGTCGGAAATGCCGATGCCGGTGGTCAGGATGCTCTGGTGCTTCAGGTTGCTGACGCAGCGGCGTCCGAAGGAATCATCCCCGACCTTCCCGACCACGGCCACTTTCGCGCCAGCCCGCGCCGCCGCCACGGCCTGAGTGGACCCCTTGCCTCCCGGACTGCCCAGATAATCGCTCGTGCACAGCACCGTCTCACCGGGCTTCGGGAAGCGCTCCACCGGCATCATCATATCGATATTCAAGGATCCAAAGACGACAATCACCCTGTATAAATCCCCCGCCGCATATGATATTGCTTAAAATGTCCGTTTCAGCTTAAATCCAGGCTGAATAAATTACCACAGTCTTGATCCTGAAGGAGAGAAGTCTTATATTATGCCAAGCCAGAGCTTTTTGCAAAATCTCCAGCATGACGAAACGATGACAGAATTGCATACCAGTACTGATAATATTCCGGCAGAAGCGCAAAACTGCGTTCTGATGATCGGAAATTTTGACGGCATCCACCTCGGTCACCGCGCCCTGATCGGGAAAGCGCGCGATCTGGCTGCGGAGGCGCGGGCGCCTTTGGGGATCATCACCTTCGAACCCCATCCCCTCCGGTTCTTTCAGCCGGAGTCGGAGCCTTTTCGCCTGACCCTGTTGCCGATGAAAAAGAGACTGCTGGAGGGGCTCGGCGTGAATCATCTCTTTGTCGTTGAATTCAACCGGAAATTTTCCCTGATGGACGGGAATGAGTTTATCGAAAGCCTTCTGACGCAACGCCTGAAAGCGATGCATCTCGTCGTGGGGGGGGACTTCGCCTTTGGCCGGGAAAAATCGGGAACGATCAAGGATCTCGAAGGCGCCGCCGCTGACGGAAAATTCGGACTCAGCATCGTGAAACCCGTCCTGTCAGCGCAGGGGAAACCGTGCTCCTCGACTGTCATCCGGAAGCTGCTGCGGAAGGGGAGCCTCCGGGACGCGGAAAAACTTCTCGGCTGGCCCTGGCAGATCGAAGCCTCCATTGTTCCCGGGGACAGGCGCGGACACAGCCTCGGTTACCCAACCGCCAACCAGAACATCCCGGAATACGTGCGCATCCCCTACGGGGTTTACGCCGTCCGCGTGAAAATAGAGGGTGAATCCTTATGGAGGGACGGGGTGGCCAATTTCGGCATCCGTCCGATGTTCAAGACTCCGCAGCCAATTTTCGAGACTTTCATTTTTGATTTCACGCTCGACATTTATGGAAAAATAATGCGCGTCCAGCCCGTCCGGTATCTGCGTCCGGAACTTTCCTTTCGGGGAATCGACTCCCTGATCGCCCAAATGAAAGAAGATTGCATCGCGGCCAAGGCTGTGCTGAAATCCTCCTGAGAATGACAGCCATAAAAAAGGGAACAAAATGACGCAACCCCCCTCCGCCGGAAGGTATTTCATTCTTGGATTTGTCATCATATGCGCCATCATCCTTGCCGACCAATACACAAAATGGCTGGTGACGGAGGCCATGCTGCGCCCGGATGGACCGATAGGCGGGGATTTCATGAACTGGGTCACGACCCGGAAGAGAATCGAGCTTTTCAGCAACGAACGGGAAAATTTCAAAACCATCGTGCTGACGCCGTTCCTGAACCTTGTGATGGTCTGGAATCATGGCATCAGCTTCGGCATCATGAACACGGGCTCTCCCAACATGGCGCTGACGTTCGTCGCCATTTCCCTGATGATCTCGATACTGATGATCCTCTGGCTCGCGCTGACCGACCGGAAAGCGGTGGCCTTTCCCCTGAGCCTGATTGTCGGCGGGGCGCTGGCGAACGCCATAGACCGTGTGCGGTTCGGCGCAGTCGTTGACTTCATCGACGTTCACAGCGGCACACATCACTGGCCGGCGTTCAATGCCGCCGACAGTTTCATCGTCATCGGGGCGGCGGTTCTGATGTGCACGACTTTGTTCGGTGAAAAAGAAAAGATATAGAAAATAAAGGAAAGAACGATGAGATCCGAAAACAAGTTGCTGCTGATTGCGCCGATTCTTGCCGTGGCGCTGTCCGCCTGCGCGTCCGTCAAGAGTGAACTGGGCGTGGGACGCAATTCCCCGGACGAATTCATGGTGGTCAAGCGCGCACCTCTGACCCTGCCTCCGGAATACACGCTGCGCCCTCCCGTGGCTCCCGACAAAACCAGGACAAATGAAGAGGCCGCGGGGAAAGCCAGGGATGCCCTCATGGGAAAAACAAAAGGTTCCGTGACGAAAGGCGCAGCGGAAACGGCCATGCTGGACAAGGTCGGCGCGGAAACGGCCAACCCGGATATCCGCAGGATGATCGACGAGGATAACGGGTATATTTCCATCGAGAGCCGCACCGTCGCCGACAAACTGATTTTCTGGAACGACGAGCAGCTCTCTCCGGACAATGCCCCATCCTCGGTCGTGGATCCAACGGCCGAAGCAGAGCGCCTGAAGAAAAATCAGGTGGAGGGCAAGCCGGTCAACGAGGGCATCGTACCCGTGATTGAGAAGAAAAAAAGCACCCTCGACAGGATTTTCTGAGAATCCCCGAAGCGCTGTACGTTTTTTTTAAAAGCTCCCGCCGCTTTTTCCCTCTCTCAGAGGGAGAGGGCGGTTGGCGTCACGCCGTGCGCACACAATTGCGCCCGTCTTTCTTGGCCTCGAAAAGCGCGGAGTCTGCGCGTTCGATGAAGGAGACGGGGTCTTCTCCTTCAAGGTATTCCGCCGCCCCGACGGAAATCGTGATGGCCCCGAGGTTCTTGTCCCTCGACCTGTCGATCAGCTCCTTGTTTTCAACCCCCCGACGCAGCATCTCCGCGACCTGGCATCCCGCCCTGATTGGCGTCGAAGGCAGCAGGATCGCGAATTCCTCTCCGCCGTAACGAGCGACGGTATCCCGTCCCTTGACATTGCCGATCAGCGTGCGGGCGACGAGGCGCAGAACCTGATCCCCGACAGGGTGACCGTAAGTGTCGTTGAATTTCTTGAAAAAATCGATGTCCACCATCAGCAGAACGAGCGGGGTCTTGCCGATCTCGGCTTCATCGATGTCGGCGGCGATCTGCTTGTCAAAGGCCCGGCGGTTGGAAATGCCCGTCAGTCCGTCCGTCGTGGCCTCTTTTTTGGCGCTTTCCAGATATTCCTTGAGCTCCGTGACCCGCTTGGAGGAGTCGCCCAGCTGCGCTTCCAGCTCCTGGTTCTTCTGCAGCATTTTTTTTGTATCCCTGAGCATTCCCGACACGAGATTGCCCAGTTCCTTGATGCCCATATCTTTCGGAAGCTTTCCCGTCAGATCTCCGAGCGATTCGCCGTACTCCGAAGTCGCAAGCTTTGCAGATCCCAGAGCCCGGGCAAGATCGGCAATGGAACTCTGAACCTGGTTGTTCACTTTGAGAATCGCGCTGTCATGCACGTTGGTGCTCAGATACCTGTTGTAGATTTTCTGGCAGGAGCTTTCGTCGATTTCCCCTTCGTGATTCTCGATTGCGCGCACAAGTTCCGGATCCTTGTCGAAATACCGGTACCACAGCTCGTAAAACTGCGGGGACGACCTCATCGACAACTGGTCGATTTTCCTGAGCGTTTTATCCGTCAGAAGGCGGGATTTTTTTAAGATTTTAGAGCTCGCCGCCGCTCCGGCGGATTGCTCTCGTCTGTCAGACATTTCAGGCCTCCGTTGTAATATCCCGTAATGAAAAAACTCCGCGAACCTGTCCCGGACACATTGTGCAAATCCCTTGCATGTTATCATAAATCCCATGGATTCCTACAGGGTTCTCCCTCCGGAAAACTTCCGGACAAAAACCGCAAAAAGCATCAGGACAACAGCATGCCGCCATAATGATTATGGCCATTGAAGGGCGCCCTACCGGATCACGGTAATCGCTTGAATCCGTAAACTTTCTGGACATCGGCAGAGAGGTATGATTCCTTCAGGACAGAGAGAGCCCAACCGAAGGAGGATTGCCGATGGGGAAACTGCAACGCATTGAATTTCTTGATTACTTTGAAGATATGGAAGACCCGCGCCAATGCGCGAAGGTGTTGTATCCTCTGGACGAGATTTTGCTTTTAAGCCTGTGCGGGGCGATTTCCGGCTGCGAGGATTTCACGGATATTGCGGAGTATGGGGAGGAGAAGCTGGAGTTTTTGCGGACATTGCTGCCGTTTACACGAGGCATTCCGTCGCACGACACGCTGAACGACCTGTTTCGCGATCTGGACGCGGCGGCTTTCGGAAAGATTTTTACAGCATGGACGGCAAGTCTGTCGGCGCATGTTCCGGGTCTGGTGAGCATCGACGGCAAGACGTTGCGGGGCAGCCGGGACGGCGTGAAAGGCCCGCTGCATCTCGTATCAGCATGGGCGGGCGAACAGCGACGCGTGCTCGGTCAGGTGGCGACGAGCGAGAAAAGCAACGAGATTACCGCCATTCCCGAACTGCTGGATATGCTGATGCTTAAAGGCGCGATCGTTACGATAGACGCGATGGGCTGTCAAAAAAACATCGCGGATAAAATCCGCGAACGGGGCGCAGATTACATTCTGGCGCTGAAGGGCAATCATGGCAACCTGCATGACGACGTGAAGACGTTCTTCGAAAGCGGCGACGGCAAGGCGCTGCCCGTGCATGAAACGGTCGATGCCGATCACGGCAGGATCGAGACCCGCCGCTACAGCATGACGGATGAGATTGGGAGCTTATTGACCGCAACCCCGGCTGGCGCGATCTTGGCAGCATCGGCATGGTCGAGAGCTGTGCCGAGAAAAACGGCGTCACCACGCGGCAAGTCAGGTTTTATCTCTGCTCCCTTGCGGCAAACCTGCTGATCTTCGCCGCCGCCGTGCGCGGACACTGGGGCATCGAGAACTCCCTCCACTGGGTGCTCGACGTCACCTTCCGCGAAGACCTCTGCCGTATCCGCAAGGATCACGCGCCGCAAAACTTCGCCATCATCAGGCATGCCGCCATCAATATCATCAACAAATCCAAGGGCAAACGATCCGTCAAAACCTCAAGAAAGCGGGCGGGATGGAACAACGACGCCCTTCTCGCCATTCTCACATCGTGAGTTTTCTTAACTCAAGCGATTCCCGTG
>JAZDGQ010000048.1:0-3165 GCA_043806835.1 Pseudomonadota bacterium
GCCCTCGATGGCCGTGACGGAAGCCCCGGTAGCCTCCTGGATGCCCTTGATCTGCGCGGCGATCTCGTCCGTCGCCTTGGCGGTCTGCCCGGCGAGCGCCTTGACCTCCGACGCGACGACGGCGAACCCCTTGCCGGCGTCACCGGCGCGCGCGGCCTCGATGGTCGCGTTGAGCGCCAGAAGGTTCGTCTGCGAGGCGATGTCGTTGATGAGATTGACGACGGTGCCGATCTTCTCGGCGGCGGCGGCAAGGTCTTTCACCTTGGCGTTGGTAGAGGTTGCTTGATCCGAGGCATCGGAGACCATCATGGCGGAATCGCTGACGCGACTCTGGATTTCCTTGATGGAGGCGGACAATTCTTCCGTGGCGGAGGCGACGGTCTGGACGTTGGTCGTGGCCTGTTCGGAAGCCGTCGCAACCACGCTGGATCTGGTGGAGGTTTCCTTGGCGGCGGCGGACATCGCCTCTGCTGTCGTCTGCATCTCCGTCGCAGCCGAAGTGATGGCATTGACGACGCCACCGACCATCTTTTCAAAATTATCGGCAAGATCGAGCATTGCCTTGCGACGGGCCTCTTCGGCCTGTTTTTTCATGACCTCCTGATTCGCGCGCAATTTTTCCGCTTCCATGCCGTTGTTTCTGAACACATCGAGCGCGGACGCCAGAAAGCCGAGTTCGTTGGCGTCGCCGAGATTGGGAATTTTCGTGTCATACTTGCGATCGGCGATGAGCGTCATCGCATCAGCCATTCGGGTCAAAGGCCGCGTAACCCCGCGTATGACGATCCCATACCCCAGGACGCAGAACCCCAGCACCAGAGAAACCGAAAGGCCGATGACGACCTTGGTAACCGTCTCGGCGGCTCTTTTCATGGCCTCCACTTCCGTGGAGGCGGCCAGGTGCACCGCCTCGTCGAACTTCTCCAGCGCGGAATACATTATCGTTTCGGCCGGAATGACTTTCGCTTCCAGCACCGCAATGGCATCAGGCTGGGCGAAAGCGGCTGACTTCTCGAATACGATCTTTGACGGGATTTCAAATGAGTCGATTGCATCAGTGATCAATGTTCCGGCCTCCTTGATGGAGGCGTTCGCGTTGTTGGCCAGAGATTCTTTCAATGCTTTTCTGGAGTCGTCAAGCTGGGCGTAAAAGTGCTTCTCCTTGCCTTTCAGTGAGTCGAGATTCAGTTCGGACGGGGCGGAATGCACATCACTTATGGAACGCTCAACAAGAACCGAGACCCTTTGCTGCAAAGCACTGGCATCTTTGGACTCCGCATACAGAGAATATCCCATGGACTGTATTTTCTGGACGGAAGAGAGAGAGGTAACCCCCGTGACGCACAAAGAAAGAATCGCCACGGCGAGCAGGCTTGAGAGTTGAGTGGAAATTTTGAGCTTACTGAGCAATTTCATAAAGCCTCCTTTGCGGATCACACTGTCCGGACGTCACTCTTTTGTGGCTCGAACCGGCGGGCGCAAAAGAGCACCCGCCGGTTCGGAACCTGTCGATAAGCAATCAGTTAACAGAAGCACCGTATTTCGCCACTGATTCAATCAGTTTCTTTACACTGGCATTCGGCTCGCCCTTGGTCGTCAGGCCGAGGGATTGCTTGACTTCGTACCCGGGTATAACGGCCACGGCGTCAGTGATCCATGCCGAATTGCTGTAGCCAATGGCGTTTGGCGCCTGCCCCACGACCGTGGCCACATTTTGCAGAGCCTGCTGCAGACTGGCTTTCTCCGATATCTCCGCGCCGCCAAGCAATATGGTGACGACGTTGGCGCGCGTGCCTCCGCCCGGCACTTCAGCTACGACCAGGATGGGCTGGTCGGAACCGCCGACGTCCTTCCATGACGTGATCTTGCCGGTGAAGATATCCTTCAACTGGGCTTCGGTCAGCGCTTTGACCGGATTGGCGGGGTTGACGATGAATTTGATGCTGACAGCCCCCACCTTTGCTTCCTGAAAGCCCGCAATGCTGACCGAGCCGGGTGTGGCCTTGTTCATGGCGGCTTCCGTAACGGTCATCGGCGCGGAGGTCATCGCAACCTCGGAAGCACCCGCATACAGGTCGTGAAGGCCGTTGCCGTCCCCGTTCATCGTCATGTTGAGCGTCAGTCCCGTTTCCTTTTCGATCGCATCCTTGTTGGGAATAATGATCCTTTTACCGACTGTTGAAGATCCGCTGATCTTCAGTTCGGCGGCGCTCGCCCCCGTTGCTGCGACGCCAACCAGCACCGCTGCGGCAAGCAGAGTTCTAAAGATTTTTTTCATGGTGTTGTCTTTCCTTTTGCTTGTGAATGTTGAGGCAATAGTAACTCAGGGAACTTTCCCCTTGTTTCGTCCCGGTGTCGCCACCTTAAGGTAGAATTATAGGCATTATTTTATTGGCATTGCTAATTTAGTATAGATATTTGGGCATTCCACTGCGCCATCAGGAGGCGCATGGAGAGTTCAAGCATTTTCTCGCACTTGCTGTAGCACTTTGATTTACGACGCAGGCGGGCAAGGAAATGGCGGAACAGGCTGTTGTAGCCTTCGACCGTGAAGGTTTCAGCCTTCGACTGCACATGCTGCGGCTTTGGAACAAAGGCTTCATAGGGTTTCCAATAGTCGGTTGCAACCGCGCCTGCCGCCAGAGCGCCGACCGATTGCCACAGTTTTTCCCCTGTCACCGTGTCGCGGGAACCCAATACGCAGTCGATGAAGCATCGCCCATTTCGATCAACAGCAATCCATATCCAGCAATAGTTTTTTTTGAGCCGATATAGCTGTGCATTTCATCAATCTCCATGATTTCAACGGGCGTGTCGCGCTTTATCGCGGCCAGTTGTTCGCCGCAGGCGCGCACCCATTTCAAAATGGCCACATTGCTGAATTTCAAAACCCGCCCGATCGAACGAAAGCCAAGACCTTCTAAATACAGTTGCAAAGCCTGGCGTTTCATAGCCGCATCGCCTGTGCCGGAACGCCGCGCAACCGTATAACGATAACGACAACTTTTGCATAAAAATCGCTGCCGACCCTTCACAATCCCGTCTTTACTGCGTTCCACACCGCCGCACTTCGGACAATCCATGGCAATCTCCTCTTATTGCTGGTTATCCGAATATTGTCCCATATCTATACTAAATTAGCAATGCCATTTTATTAATGCAAAG
>JAZDGQ010000049.1:0-4067 GCA_043806835.1 Pseudomonadota bacterium
TCCCGCACGTCCGCCGCTTTTTTCTCCGGCGGGAAGGCCAGCTTCAGCGCCGCCATTTTATTATCTTCCGTCGCCCCGACGATGCTGGCGCGAAACTTTGCGATGGCTTCGGCATCAACTCCGTTATTCGTCTCCTGACGCGCGGACAAAAGCGCCCTGTAGCCTTTCGCCACGACGCCCTTGGCCTGCTTGCGGCTGAACCCGGCTCCGTGCAGGAAAGACTCGAACTCCCGCTCGGACGGAATCGCCGCGCCGTCGATGAATTTCTTGACGCCCAGAACCCGCGCATGCTCGTTGGCGGGGAAAGTCACCAGCGACACTTCCAGCAGGTCGACATCCGTCAGGATGCGAACGCCGCTTTTCTGATCGCGATGCGACTCCTTCACGCGGTAGCCGATGGAAAGACCCGTGACGACCTTTTCCTTCAGAAGCTTGTGGGCTTCCCTTGCGCGGGGCAGGTCTCCGACGAAAAGCTCGCCCCTGACGAAAAGCCCGTGATCGTCCTCGTGCATCTCGCGCCACGCGCCGATGGGCTTCTCGGTGTCGTGCTGCCACAGCAAAGGCGGAAAGCTCCCGGCCTTGCGGAATTTCTCGAGGCTTTTCCTGAAAGCACCCGGCAGGATGCGGTCGTTCACGCTATCCGTGACGTGGAAGACGGAGGCATATCCCTCGAACACGCCCGTTTCGGCGAGGAACTTCAGTTCGAACGGCGTATCAAAATTCGAATGCGGCATTTTCAAACCCTACTCCATATGAACGGAAAGCCGCAGGAAAGACTGCGCCGACGACAGATAATGGCCAAGCCCCTCTTTCAGCATCAGGTTGCCGAGGGAAAGGTAATCGACCGTTTCCCCGGCCGCCTGCAGCATCATGTGAGTGATCGTGACCAGTTCGCATATTTTCCAGCTTTTTTGGGTGAACCTGTCGAGCAGCGCGGAGGCGCTTCCAAGTTCATTCTCGATCTCGCGCATAAGGCTGAAATCCAGGTTGACAATATAAACCTTGTTCCCGAGACGAACTGGGACGCTCTTTTCGCTCTGCGTCATTTCAGCCGCCACCAGCGCGCCCGAGAACATCCCCATCCGCAAGAGGGGGAAACCCGAGCGCGGCGCGTTTCTCGTTGATAGTCATGAAATCGGCTCTGGTCAGGCGCTCCCAGACTTTTTCGCGGCGTGGCGCGAGCGCGTCGATTTTGTCGGCGTCGTATTCTATGGCGAGATCGTCGCCGAACTGCGGCGTCAGCCAGTTGTTCAACTCATCCTTCACATGGTCAAGCAACGGCAGCACAGCGTCTTCGAAGAGGGAAAGGCGCGCCTGCTCGAAATTGGAGAACGTCAGGGAGCCGTTGATGCCGATCAGCTGCGCGGGGACGTGAAAGGCCAGCGCGATTTCCCGCGCCGAAACATCCTTGCCGGCCAGCCAGTCCATATCCTTCGGCGACAGTGACATCTCCTTCCAGTCGAGGCCGCCTTCGAGGACAAGGGGACGCCCCGCGTTCTCGGCTCCGGAAAAATACTGCTCCATCTCGCTTTTCAACGCCTGCCTCTGCTCTTCCGTCAGCGTGTCCGGGGAATCCGGATGGGCGGGTCTGTAAACGAGCGCGCCGGAAGGCCTGCCGCCCGTCTGCAAAAGCGAGGCGTTCCACTTTGCCGCGTCATTGTGCTGGTCGATGCTGACGGCGGCGGCCTCCAGAGGACTCATGCCGTACCAGTCGTCGAGGGGGTGAAAACTTTTGATATGCAGGATCTGCGCGCGCCCGGTCACCGGATCGACGGCGAAATCCATGGATTTCCCGCCGACGGTATAACGGTAGCTTTCCGGGATGCCCTGCGCCCCCGGAACCACGCGCATCCGGTCGGGACGAAGCGTCCAGAGTTCCAGCGGCAGCCCGCCGGAGGGCCCGACGGTTTCAAGGTAACTGTTTCCGGCGATCAGGAAAAATCCGAAAATAGATTCAAACAGCTCGGCTCCGCCCTGCATCGGATTCGGACGGTGCAACAGCGTCAGGAGAGGATGATCCTCCAGCCGCGCCCTGTCCGCGCCCCTGCCCTTGTAAAGCATCCACGGCACGGCGGCGGCGTTCTGGCTGATAAGCCGGATGCAGCGATAGGCGATGACGTTCTTCAGATACCCCTCGTCGGCGAGCCGGTCGTACTGGCGCGGCGTGAAGCGCGGCTGGTGCATGCCGAACTGCACCAGAAGCGGCGCGGCGCGGCTGGACTTCATTTCCGGACTGCTGCGCGTAAAAATCTGCGTAAGAGCGTTTTTCCAACCCATCTACTGTCTCCACGTTAAAGAAATCCGTTATCCGCCCCAGAGCCGGGGGCCTTCCGTCGGCGGCCTGTTCAGCATCAATTCCGTCATCGCCCAGATGCGGGCGTCGACGCGGTCGGGGCTTGCGCCTCCGGAGCCGGGATCGAAGCGGCACATCTGGTCTTCCAGCGCGCTGAAAATCCCCGCGTGGTGGATGCGTCCCTGACTGTCCAGCGCGGCAATCGGCTCGGCGCGGACGACCTTTCCCCGGCTGGCGTGAACAGCCTTGTAAGAAATCCCGGCATCAAAGCTGCGGATCGTATGCTCCACCATGTCGCCGCCCTGATTGACTTCGGCAACCACGCGATCAGCCCGGTGTTTGTAATAAGCGTTGATCGCCGCCGTCGCCCATCCTGCGGGCGTATATTTTCCACTCAGATCCTCAAGGATATAGCCATGATCGTCGTCTCCAAGCCCCGCGACAATAATGCCTGTCTCGTCGCTGTTTCGATTGGACGTCACGGCGGGGTCAATGGCCACCACGATCCGTTTCAACGCCGGGATATCATCAACGTGGCGGCGATTATGATGAATGGTCTCCCGCGTCCAGAGAGCTCCCGGACGATCCGTATGAAACGCCTCGTCCGCCGTCGCCGGATATTCCCTCCGGAACGTCCAGATGTCTCCGATCTCGTAAGTCTTGGCGCGGCGCCAGCACATCTGCGCGGCATCCAGGCCGAATTCCTTCTGATAGTCTTTTTCCTCAGCAGTGAGTTCAAAATCAACCGGCGGCGACTTGCGGTATTCCGTCTGCCAGAACCAGGGAATGAAAATGAATTCGTATTCCGAACGGTTCTTTCTCGCCTCCTCGCACAGCGCATGGAACAATCCGTGCGCCCCCGCGGAAGTGCTCTCCAGAATGACCTCCGTCCCCGGCATGTCGGGAACCGCCTGTAAAATTCCGGAAACGTGCTCTTCGGCGTTCGCCCAGTAAGCGACCTCCGACCCGTGAAAAAATTGCAGTGTGTTCGACCGCCCGACCCCCTGCGACCGCGCCGTACCGACCTGATAGCCGGAATCAAGGCGGTCAAATACAAGCTCCCGGCTGTTCGCGTGCGAAGCATTGGGTTTCACCGGGAATGGGCAGTATTCATGGAAACGCCGCATGATCTGGAAGATGTTCCGCGTCGCGTCGTCCAGATGCGTCAGGATAAAAGCGCGCACCCCTTTGTGATGCGTCACCTTCCAGTAAAACCGTGCCTCGACGTAAGTGGAGCACCCCTGCTGCCGCCCCTTTAAAATCAGCGCACGGACTTTTCCGGTGTTTTTCTTCTGCTCCTCCAGACGCTCGTGGATGAACCTCTGCGCCGTGTTCAGTGCCAAAGGCATGATCGCGCCCTGCTTGGTGCGGATCTTCAGGCACTTTTCGGCGTAGTGCGGAAAATCCGTCTTCAGGCGATGACGGATGTCGCGTTCGCGCTTGTTCATGGATGGATTTTTATTCCAGTTCCTTCAGCGCGTCTTCGTGCGCCTTCGGGGTTTCCGTTTCCTGCATCAGCCTGCGGATCGGCTCCGACAGATCGGGCATGGTTTTCTTGAGCAACGCCAGAGCCGCGTTCACCTGCGTCGCCGTCATTTCCTTTTCGCCGAGCACATGCTGTTCCAGCGCTTCTATTAAGGGCTTGGGACAAAATAACAGAATCGGAATAAAAGAATCCGGCGCATGATAGAAACGCAGGAAAAGAATCGCTGTCTTGTGCTTAATAGGGAGGATGATTAACGCTGCCGCCATTCGCATCCGTTATGATGCCGTG
>JAZDGQ010000050.1:0-7246 GCA_043806835.1 Pseudomonadota bacterium
TCGCGTCGCGCATCTGCCACGATCTGGTCAGCCCCGTCGGCGCCATCGGCAACGGCGTGGAGCTGATGCAGGAGCTGGGAGAGGACGCCGGGGACGAGGCGGTATCGCTGATTTCCTCCAGCGCGGCGCAGGCGGCCATCCGCCTGAAATGCTTCCGTCTGGCCTACGGCGCGGCGGGGACGGACAAGAACATCGGTTTCCGCGAAGTCAGGGAGGTCTTTACGGACTGGCTCAAGTCCGGGCACGTTCAGGTGGAGTTCGAGCCGGATCTGGAGCTCAGGTTTTCCATGCCGCCGAGAGGCTTCCTCAAATGCGTGCTGAACCTGCTGATTTTCGCCGAGGAGTGCAGCCGCGGAGAGGGGAGGATTTTCGTTTCCGCGCCGGAGGAGGGCAAAGGCGTCAAAATTCTCGCTACCGGACGGCATGTGGGATTCAGGGAGGACGCCGGAAACGCGCTCAGTGGGGAAACCGCGCCGGAGGCTCTTGATGCGCGCACGGTGCATGCGTACATGACGGGAAAGTTCGCCGGGCATTTCGGATTCAAAATCGCGCATCAGGAACAACCGGATTTCGGACGCCTGGAGCTTCGGATTTCGTTCTGAAAAGCTGCGCCATACGCAGGTATGCCGTTTTCCGGCACTATGTGAACCCACTGTTTTTTGTTTGCAAAAATAATTAAAACTTAATCCTTTCAGAGCATTATACAAACAGGATGCCGCGGTGTATTTCGGCCTGCATTTTTCAGGCTGATGGAGATTTTTTTCGAGGGGGATGAAAGCTATGGATGATCTGGTTCAGGAGTTTCTGACGGAGACGGCGGAAAGCATCAATGCGCTGGATATTGATATCGTGAGGCTTGAGCAAAATCCGGACGACAAGGATTTGATCGGCCGCATTTTCCGGCTTGTGCACACCATCAAGGGAACATGCGGATTCCTGGGGCTCCCCCGCCTTGAAAAGGTCGCCCACCACTCCGAAAACATCATGGGGCGCTACCGCGAGGGTTCTTTGCAGATCACGGAGGAGACGGTTTCCCTGATTTTCGAGGCCATTGACCGCATCAAAACGATTGTCGCGGGCATCGCCGCCACGGGAACGGAAGTGGCGGGGGACGACGCGGTGCTGATCGCCAAGCTCGACGCCGTCTATGAGGGCAAAGCTCTGCCTTTGCCCGCGCAGCCCGCCCCCCCTCCAGTCGCGAAGGACGAACTGATATTCGAGCCGGTGAAAGCCGAATCTTTTTCTCCATCTCCCCCGTCTCCTCCTGCGGCATCTGGCGCCGCGCCGCCCACCGCCGCCACCGCGCAGACGCCGCTTCTGGGTGCCCCGCCGGAAGAAAAAACCCTGCGCGTAAGCGTGGACGTGCTTGAAAACCTGATGACGATGGTGAGCGAACTCGTCCTGACGCGCAACCAGCTTCTCCAGATTCTGAGGACGGAGCAGGACAGCCCGTTCACGCCGCCGCTGCAGCGCCTCAGCCATGTCGTGTCGGAATTGCAGGAGGGCGTTATGCAGACCCGGATGCAGCCGGTCGGCAACGCCTGGAGCAAGCTGCCCCGGATCATCCGCGACATCAGCGTGGAACTGGGCAAGAAAATCAACCTCGACATGCGCGGCAGCGAGACGGAGCTGGACCGTCAGGTTCTGGAGCTCATCAAGGATCCCCTGACGCACATGGTCCGCAATTCCGGAGACCACGGAATCGAGACCCCGGCGGAGCGCCTCGCGGCGGGCAAGCGCGAGGAGGGCACGGTTCTGCTCAACGCCTTTCATGAGGGCGGCCATATCGTCATAGAGATTTCTGACGACGGACGCGGCCTGAACATGGACAGAATCCGGAAAAAGGCGCTGGAACGCGGGGTCGCGACGGAGGAACAGCTCAAGTCCATGTCGGACCAGCAGATCCAGCAGTTCATTTTCGCCGCCGGGTTCTCGACGGCGGAAAAAGTGACCGCCGTTTCCGGACGCGGCGTCGGAATGGACGTCGTCCGCACGAACATCGAGAAGATCGGCGGCACGATAGAGATGAAGTCCGTCTGGACGAAGGGAACCACGTTCACCATCAAGATACCGCTGACGCTGGCCATCGTGTCGGCGCTGATTATCGAGGCGGGCGGCGAGCGTTTCGCCATTCCGCAGATCAGCGTTCAGGAACTGGTGCGCCTCTCGGGCCAGGGGGATAACAGGCTGGAGGAAATCAACGGCACGCCGGTCATGCGGCTCAGGAGCCACCTTCTGCCGCTTGTGCCGCTCAGAAAAGTTCTCAAACTGGACGAGGGTGACGGGGCTGAGTCCGGCAAGGGCATCGGCAAGCAGGTCATCGTCGTGGAGGTCGGCGCCCAGACCTTCGGCATCATCGTCGACCGAGTTTTCGACACCGAGGAGATCGTCGTGAAGCCGGTCTCCCCTATTTTGAAGAGCATCCGGATATTTTCGGGGAATACCATTCTCGGGGATGGCAGCGTCATCATGATTCTCGACCCCAACGGCATCGCCAACGCCATCGGCAACGTGGCGGACGTCGAGGCGGAGAACGGCAAGGGGGCGGAAGGCAGCCATGTCCTGACGGACTCCGAGCGCAAGACGTCGCTTCTCATCTTCAAGGCGGGAGAGGGTGCGCCGCGCGCGGTGCCTTTGTCGCTTGTCGCCCGCCTCGAGGAATTCGACGTCAAAAAAATAGAGTTTTCCGGACACCAGAAAGTTGTGCAGTACCGGGGCAGGCTCATGCCTCTCATCCCCTTCAGCGACCAGATGAAGCAGAAGACGCAAGGCGGCCAGTCCGTCCTGGTTTTCTCGGACAGGGAAAGGTCCATGGGGCTGATGGTCGATGAAATCGTGGATATCGTCGAGGAGGTCGTCAATGTCCAGATCACATCCGAAAACGATTTCGGGCTTCTCGGCAGCGCCGTCATCCACGGTCAGGCCATGGACGTGATCGATGTCGGGCACTTCCTCTCCATCGCGCACCCCGACTGGTTCGGCGCCAAGGGCGGCGCCAAGTTCGAGCAGAAGGGCGGCGCGAAGAAAATACTGCTGGTGGACGACAGCCCGTTCTTCCGGAACATGATTTCCCCCATGCTCTCCATCGCCGGATATCAGGTGGTCAGCGCCCAAAGCGGGCAGGAAGCCATGAATCTCTGCACTGCGGGGGAGAAGTTCGACGTCATCATCAGCGACATAGAAATGCCGGGTATGAGCGGGTATGAATTCGCCCAGAAAGTGAAGGCCGGCGACAGCAAGTGGAAGAACGTGCCGATGGTCGCGCTGTCCTCCCATGCGACGGCTCAGGACCTGGATCGTGGAAAGGCCGCCGGATTTGACGACTATATCGCAAAATTCGACCGCGAAGCCCTGCTCCGGTCCATTTCCCAGAGAGGAGAAGTCGCATGACAGACGAAAGAAAAGAAACGGGTCTATCGAAAGAGAACAGGGAGTTCCTGACCATGACGGTGTCCGGGCAGCTCTTCGGAATCCCCGTTTTGCAGGTGCAGGACGTTCTGGGAGAACAGAAGGTCACCCGGGTGCCTCTGGCGCCGAAGGAAATAACGGGCTCCCTGAACCTGCGCGGGCGCGTCGTGACGACGATCAATCTCCGCCACAAGCTGCAGATGCCGGAGAGACCGCCCGGCATGAAAACGATGTATGTCGTTGTGGAGCATCACGGGGAGCTGTATAGTCTGATCGTGGACAGCGTGGGGGAGGTTCTTCCTTTGCCGGACAAGGACTTTGAAAAGACGCCCCAGACGCTGGATGTCTTGTGGCGCGATCTGGCGACAGGCATCTACCGGCTGAAAGACCAGTTGCTGGTGATCCTGGATGTTCCGGCGATGCTGGATGCTCTCTGCCAGAAGGACGAGAACGCGGCGGCCTGAGGGCTGACAGGGGGGGGAATGAAAACTTGTCTGATCGTTGACGATAGCCGGGTCGTCCGGAAGGTTATACGCAAAATCCTGGAAGACCTCGGGTTCTCCTGCGATGATGCGGAGGACGGGCAGAAGGCGTTCGATGCCTGCACGGTGAAAATGCCGGAAGTCATCCTGCTGGACTGGAACATGCCGGTCATGAACGGCATTGAGTTCCTGCGGAAGCTGCGGGGGATGCCGGGCGGGAATTCCCCGAAGGTGATCTTCTGCACGACGGAGAACGATTTTTCATTCATTCAGGAAGCGCTCGGGGCGGGCGCCGACGAATACATCATGAAGCCCTTTGACAGCGAGATCATCCAGAACAAGCTCTTGCAAATCGGCATATTACTATAAGGGGGCGTATGGGTGCATTTCCTGGAAATACACCGCTTCCGCCGGTGGATAGCCTCATCCGGGTGATGCTTGTCGACGATTCCGCGGTGATCCGGGGATTCCTGACACGCTTCATCGAGAGCGCCCCGGAGATCAGGGTCGTCGCTTCCGTCCAGAACGGCCAGATGGCGCTCAACAGCATGGAAAGAGCCTCCTTCGACGTCGTTGTGCTGGACATCGAGATGCCGGTGATGGACGGGCTGACGGCTCTGCCTCTGATCCTCAAGGCGGATCCAAGCGTACAGGTCATCATCGCCTCGACGCTGACGAAGGAGAACGCCGTCATCACGCTGAAGGCCATTCAGGCCGGCGCTGCGGAATGCCTTGCCAAGCCGACCTCCCAGGAACTGTCGGGATCGACCGTTTTCCGCGACAGCCTGGTCGAAAAGATCAGGACGCTCGGCCTGCTGGCCAGAAGCAGGAGGAGAGCTTCCGCGAAGCCTCCGGCGCCGGGAAAGGCGGCGGTCGCCGTCGCGGCGGCTCCCGTCAAAGCTCCGCCGCCGCCGAGAAAAATCGATCTGCGCTCCGAGATCGTCAAAATGATTCCGGACGTGATCGCCGTCGGCAGCTCGACGGGCGGGCCGCAGGCGCTCATGCAGTTTTTTTCGGAATTGAAGGGCGGCGTGAAACAGCCGGTCTTCGTCACGCAGCACATGCCGCCGATGTTCACAACCATTCTGGCGGAACATATCGCGAGGCAATCCGGCCTGAAGTGCGTGGAGGCGGCGGAAGGGGATGTCGTTCAGGGCGGCCACGTCTATCTCGCGCCCGGGAACTTTCATATGACCGTGAAGGAGGAGGGAGGCAGAAAGGTGATCTCCCTCAATCAGGAGGCGCCGGAAAGTTTCTGCCGTCCCGCCGTCGATCCGATGCTGAGGAGCCTCGCCGGCGTCTACGGCAGGAAAATCCTCGCCGTCATTTTCACGGGCATGGGAGCCGACGGCCTCAAGGGATGCCAGCAGATCGCCGACGCCGGAGGCGTCGTTCTGGCGCAGGACGAGACGACCAGCGTCGTCTGGGGAATGCCCGGAGCCGTCGCCATGGCGGGAGTCTGCACGCAGGTGCTGCCTCTCGGGCTGATGGCCAAGGCGGTCCGCGAATACGCCGGCAGCGGGAGGCCGTCTTGAACGACTTCGATTTCAAATTTTTTGAAGCCCTCCTCCGGAAAGAGTCCGGTCTGGCGATCACGCCGGAGAAGATATACCTGCTCGAATCCCGCCTGCTGCCCATCGTCCAGAAGCAGAAGATTCAGGGGGGGCTGGAGGGTCTGGCGCAAAGGATCAAGCTCACGAAGGACGCCGATCTGCAGCGCGCGGTCGTCGAGGCGATGACGACCAACGAAACGTCGTTTTTCCGCGACAGCACGCCTTTCCAGCGCCTGAAGGAAGACCTCCTGCCGTATTTTTCCAGGGCGAGGGGGACGCAGAAAACTCTCAGGATATGGTCGGCGGCCTGTTCCAGCGGGCAGGAGCCTTATTCGATCGCGATGCTTCTCCGGGAATATCCGGCTCTCGCGGGATGGAGATTCGAGATCGTGGCGACAGACCTGTCCCTCGATATTCTGGCGCAGGCCAGATCGGGAGTTTATTCGCAGTTCGAAGTCCAGCGCGGCCTGCCGATCCAGATGCTGGTCAGGTACTTCACCAAGCAAGGGGATGGCTGGGCGATCAAGCCGGAAGTGAAGGATATGGTGAAATTCAGGCCGGCGAACCTTCTGGGCAACATTTCCGAGCTGGGGTCCTTCGACATTGTTTTCTGCAGAAACGTGCTGATTTATTTCGACGTGCCGACCAAGGTCAAGGTCCTTGCCGCGATCAGTGGCGTTATAAAGCCGGACGGCGTCCTTTTCCTCGGCGGGGCGGAAACAGTGATCGGCGTGTCGGACAACTTCAGGCCGGTGCCTGAAATACGGGGGATTTACGTCCGGCAGGACTCCACTTTCACGGCGGACAGAAAGACCCCGGCGTGCCCGCCCGCCGTCACGGCAAAAACCGCAGTAACGTGATTTTGACCTTCATCAGGCCAAAAAATTGCCCAGGTTGCGGGGGGGGCAACCTGGGCGGGGGTTACGGAGGGGTCGTCCGGATTCGGGGGAGAATCCCGGGGCTCCGTATAGGGGTTAACTTGAAATCTGGTGACGGGCGACGGCCTCCTTGCTGCTGAAGTCGGCATAAACCACGTTGTCGGCGGCATTCTCCGGAAGGCGCCTCATCGGCAGGCCTCCACGCCCCATCAGGTAACGGACGCAGGAGTTTATCTCGTTCAGATGGAAGGATCGGCTGGCGAGGGTGGCCGTGGCATAGGCGGATGTCGGGCCGGTTTCCAGTGCGATACCGGCAAAGCCCGTGATGAAAACAATCCGGAGCGCTGGATTGTCCCGCAGGATTTTTTGCGCGAGCACGAAACCATCGATCCCCGGCATGATGACGTCGATCAGAAGGATGTCAAAACATTCCCTCGAGGAGATCTTCCATGCTTCCAGGCCGCTGCCGGCGGTTTCGACGCTGTTTCCAGCTTTTTTCAGCGTGGCGGCGAGATAGCCGGACGTTGTTTCATTGTGCTCCGCAATCAAAATTCTGGCCATTTTAAAACACTCCCTGAAGGTAAAACCTTATTGTCCCGGATACTTGTCTGTTAACCATTTCTTAAATCATTATGGTTATAGTAAACCATCTTACGGAAATGATGTCAATGTATTTCGTAAAATAAAAAGCAGTGTTTTTGAAATGAAATTACTAAAATGTTGATTAATATGCAACTTTATGAAAGTTTTTATACCAAAAATAAAAACGAAAAAACTTTGTGCACTAGAGCAATTCCCTAAAAGGTTGATGGTATCCTGAGTTCAGGAAGTAGTTTGTGCACTCGGCAGGAGGGAAAAGGTCGAGAGCGTCTCCGATAGCGTCCCAAAGAGTCTCGATGGTTCGTTTGGCGATTTTGCGAAGCCA
>JAZDGQ010000051.1:0-13652 GCA_043806835.1 Pseudomonadota bacterium
CCTTCCAGCGTGATGAAGATGCCCTTTTTCACCGCCTGTATTCTCTCAGCAGATAGAAAAAGCGATCCATGACGCGACCAGATATTCCCTTCCGCCCGACACGCTTTCCCGTCAACAGATTGACCTCAACAGGCAGCTGATCCGGTATCTCGATACGGAGTTTTCCGGCAAGAACCCCCTTACGGACCGGCGCGATAAGAGGGGCTTCGTAAATGGCCGTCATCCTCACGTTTTCCCGTCCGATCACAGGCAGGATGGCCGTCATGTCTGTTTCGGCGACAAGCGGCATTTTATCTTCCTGCCCCAGCCATACTTCGGCCTCTGCAACAGGGTCTCCCTTTTTGAGGATCTTCCTGCTTTCAAAGTCGCGGAATCCCCATTCCAGAAGCTTCGTTCCTTCCTCGGCGCGCTGTTTTTCGCTCTGCAGCCCGTTGATAACCAGAATGAGGCGGCGCCCGCCCCTGCTCGCGGAACCTATCAGGCCATAGCCCGCAATCTCCGTATGACCGGTCTTGATCCCGTCCGCTCCCGTCACTTTTCCGAGGAGGGGATCGCGGTTGAACTGGTGTATCCTGTTGTAAGTGAATTCCTTCTCGCCGAAATAATGATAATGCTCCGGAAAATCCGCCAGCATGCGGAAAGCCAGAAGGGACAAATCCCGCGGCGTTGAATAATGCTCCTGAACAGGCCAGCCGCTGGCGTTCATGAAATGGCTGTTCGTCATGCCCATTTCCCGGGCGCGACTGTTCATGTGCCCGGCGAAAGCCTCCTCCGAACCGGCCAGACCCTCCGCCAGAGCGACCGTCGCGTCGTTTCCGGACTGAATCGCCACTCCCCGGATCAGGTCCTCGACCTTGACCCTGCTGCCAACCTTGATGAACATTTTAGATCCGCCCATCCTCCAGGCTTTCTCGCTGACCGGCAGATTGTCGTTGAGCTTCAACTGACCCTTTTTCAACGCATCGAACACCATGTACAGGGTCATGACCTTGCTCATGGACGAGGTTGGCATGCGGTCATCCGCGTTTTTATCCAGAAGCACCGTTCCGGTTCCCGCATCCAGAAGGATCGCATGCGTCGCGGGTGTCGAAAGCACCGCAGCATGGGAGGACGTTACGCATGCCAGCAGAAACGCTGCGGCAAATAGGGGAATTTTTTTCTTCATCTTGCTACAATTTCTTTCAACTATCTTTTGTCTTTGACGATTCTGGCGGTCGTCTGGCCGGCGCGGATGACTTTTTCGAGCACTTCATCCGCTTCCTCCACGGAGGCGAGCGGCCCCAGCTTGACGCGGTACATCCTGCGGGACCTGATGGTGACCGGCTCTATGACGGCGGGCGCTATTTTGACCAGCAGCTTCGTCAGCCGTTCCGCATTGCCGAAGACGGCGAAAGAGCCGGCCTGCACGAAAATGCCCGTGGGGCTGACCGGCGTCTTCGTCACGACGGGATCGGGCATAAAGCGTCCTGCATCCATATGCCCTTCCGCCATCCTGCCCGGCGGCGCGCTGTTCCATCCCTCTCTTGGCGAAGTGAGTTCATCCACCGTGATCGTCGGCGTCAGCAGACTTTCCGGCAGCCCGTCCACATCGGCGGACGGAGAAGCCGCTTTGACCGGTTGCGATACGGCGGCAGGTTGCAGAACGGACTGACTGACCGTACCTGCGCCGTTGCCGCGCACTTCAGCCAGCGTCAGGCGGGCCGTATCCTCGCCCTTCCTGGCGGCCACCGCCAGACTGCGGCTTTCCCTCTCAAGAACTGCGAGACGGACACGGGCCGTCCCCGTCCCCACAAAGCCGAGCAGTTCCGCCGTGCGCTTGGAAACATCCATGACACGGCCACGCTTGAAGGGGCCGCGGTCATTGACCCGCACCACGACGGAACGCCCGTTCTCAAGGTTTGTGACGCGGACAAAGGAAGGCAATTGCAGCGTCCGGTGAGCCGCCGTCAGTTCGTTCTGGTCAAAAATCTCCCCGTTGGCGGTGCGCTCCTCGTGGAAGCCGGGGCCGTACCAGGAGGCAATGCCCGTCTCGACCAGAGTGAAATTCTCCTCCGGGTAGTACCAGACGCCGTCAATTTTATAGGGATTGCCGATTTTGTACGTACCCATGGACTCCTGCTGCCCCGGCCAGACAACCTTCTTGATCCAGTGGGACATCAACTGCGTCTCCGCGCACCCCGACAGCAACCAGATGCCCGCCATCAGCAGCACCATGAACTTTAACGAACGAATGCTAACAAGTTTCATGCTCTCCGGCTTTCCTCTGTGAATCGTCAGTGTGAAGCATACCCTGTTTCAGCAACCATTTTCAACTTTCCAACCCGTCGGCAAAAAACCCCACAACCGTTGCGAAATAAAGCGAAGCGTTCCACTTCAGAAGGCCTCTGTAATTGTCATACACAATGTAGGTCTTGTACCCCTCACCGCCAGGCTGAACGACAGACGCCAGGTCAGCCCCTTCGGAGGGAACCCTTTTCCCATTCAGCAGGCGCACTCCGGCATCGTTCCAGAATTTAAGCGGTTTCTTAAAATTCATCCCTATCAGTTTGTTATCAAAGGAAATAGGAAGGATTACACGATGCCCCCACGGTTGCCCCGCCTTCCACCCGCCGGAGGAAAGATACCTGGCGGCGGAGGCAAAAACATCCGCCTCGGTATTCCAGATGTCCCGCTTTCCATCCTGATTATAGTCCTCGGCGAACTTCTCGAAACTTGTCGGCATGAACTGGCACTGCCCCATGGCTCCCGCCCAGGAACCCTTCATCTCGCGCAGCCCTATGTTTCCCTGATCGACGATCCGCAAGGCCTTGAACAACTCCCCCCTGAAAAACACGCTGCGTCTGCCGTCATAGGCCAGCGTGGCCAGCGCGGGGACGACTTCAAACCTGCCGGCGTTTTTGCCGAAGTTGGTCTCGACGCCCCAGAGCGCCACGATATACCGGGGCTCCACTCCATAATCTCTTCCTATGCGGTTCAGCAGCGTCCTGTGCCTTTTCATCATGAGCCGCCCCTCCTCCAGACGGGACTTCGTCAGGACGTTCTTCCGGTATTGCATAAAGCTGACGGAATCCTCCGGCTGCCTCCGGTCAAGACGCAGGACTCTCGCGTCCGGCGTCAGCGTATCCGGCAACGCCTCCTCAATCAGCTTTTCTGAAATCCCGTGCCGGGAAGCTTCCTGCCGCAAATCATCAAGCCATGAATTAAAATCCTGTGTGGCGGCAACGGGGGAATGCAGAGGTTTTAATAAAACCGCCGCCGCCAGCAGAATTGCTAGAAAAACCCGCACGCTTCCCCCTTTACAGCCACGACTTGACATTCTCCACCGGCTTCCCGGCTTTCACCAGCGCATACCCGATCCAACAACGCCTCAGCCACCAGAGCGCTGTCGGAACCGCCGTAGCCACGGTGATAAGAGAGACTTTTGCCATGTTGTTGTCCATATAATTCTTGATGCCGTTTATCATGGCCAGCGGATCGTCGCCGCTCAGAGAGGAAGCAAGAGACGCGACATCCGTCAGGTTCCAGATGAGGACCGTGGCGATAACGACCGCCGCCGGAACAAGCACTCCGCTCCCGATCCAGAACGTGCGGGACATCCACTGCAGATGTCTCTCGTAGATCGTGTCTCTCGCCAAGGTTCTGTTGCTGACGGTCAGGATATAAGCGATCACAAGGGCGAGGAGTCCGACCAGCACGGTACTCCCGAAAAACTGCAATACGGCGCTCAGGGCGTAGATGCCGTAAAGCGTCATGCAGAGTTTTTTAAGATCGGTCGCTTTTTTGTCTTCGGCCATTATTTTCTCCCATGTGGTTATATCAGGGACTCAGGGTAGTCGATAGGCAATGATTCTTTCGCGTATCTGAATCCGACCCAGCAGCGTCTGACCCACCAGAGAATGGGGAGCGCAAGCGACTTCATCGTGACATCGGCCACTCTCGGTATATTTCCCTCTATGTACCCGGTGATGAAATTCATCAGGGCGCTTGGATCGTCGTCATCCGCCTTGACAACGATGGTTGCCTTGAGGGCCTCGATATCCGTTGATTTCCAGAGGAAATACACCGCAATGCCCATGGCCAGAGGAAAAAGTATGAATGTCCCGATTGACAGCGTTCGCGCCGTCCATTCCACATGGCTGGCATAGATGGTGTCTTTTGCCGTCATTCTCTGGGCTTTGGTCATGAAAAAGGCGATGACCAGAAAAAACAATCCGGGTAAAACAGTCGCCGGAAAGAATTGGGCAATGGCGCTGATGGCGGAGATGATATAGAGCATCATGGAAAACATCCTGAGTTCAGGGTGCTTTTCCTCTTGCTGCATCGTATACACTTATTTTCTCCCGAAAAGTTTTTCGATATCGTTCAGCTTCAGTTCCACATAAGTCGGGCGTCCGTGGCTGCACTGGCCGGAATGGGGCGTTTTCTCCATCTGGCGCAGGAGCGCGTTCATTTCGTCCAAAGTCAGGCGGCGACCGGAACGCACGGATCCGTGACACGCCATGGTGGAACATACTTTCTCCAGTTTTTCCTTCAGGGTCATGGTCTGGCCGAAGGCGGCTATATCGTCGGCAAGGTCGCGGACGAGCTTCCTGATGTTCATCTCACCGAGCAGGACGGGGACTTCCTGCACCACCACCGCGCCTTTGCCGAAGCCCTCGATCGACAATCCCAGCTCCTCAAGCTCCTGCCTGCGGGAGAGCAGCCTCTCCACGGAGATTTCATCGATCTCCACGACTTCCGGCAGCAGCAGGGACTGGCGCGTGATGCCCCCTGCCGCCAGAGCCTTCTTCATTTTTTCGTAGACAAGACGCTCGTGGGCGGCGTGCTGATCCACCAGCACGATGCCGTCGGCGGTCTGCGCGACGATATAGGTTTCATGCACCTGCGCGCAGGCGGCTCCCAGAGGGAATTTGTTGTCCCCGGCCTGGACTTCATGGACATGCCCGCGAACGCCGGGCTCCGCTTCCAGCCCGGAAAGGGCGTAATAGTCTCCTGTATAAGGCACTCCCGCCATGCCCTTCAGATGCTTGTAAGAGGTCTGGCTCTGGCGGTATTGGCCATCCCATGAAGGCGGCTGAATCGCCCCCAAAGCCTGTCCGGCGACGGTCGTGGAAGCGCGATGGCCCGCCCCGGCCAGAGCGTGTTTCAGTCCGCCGACGATCATGCCCCGGACAAGGGCGGAATCCTGAAAGCGCACCTCCGCCTTGGACGGATGCACGTTGACGTCGACCAGATCCGGCGGAACGTCGAGAAAGAGGCAGAGCATCGGGTGGCGGTCGCCAGCCAGCACGTCCGCATAGGCTCCGCGCACCGCGCCAATCACCAGCTTGTCCCGGACGGGCCTGCCGTTCACGAAAAAAAACTGATACTGGCTGGTGCCGCGATTGAGCGTCGGCAGCCCCGCATAGCCCGTGAGCCGGACGCCGTCGCGATCCGCATCGATGGTAAGCGCATTCTCCGCGAATTCCCGACCCATCAAGTGTTGCAGGCGTTCCAGACGCGGGACGGGTTGCAAATCCAGTGCTATTTTTTCATCCTGAATAAGTTTAAACCGGATATCCGGATACGCCATGGCCAGACGCTCGACGACTTCGCGGATGTTCTGCGCCTCGGTGCGGGGCGATTTCAGGAATTTGAGCCGCGCCGGAGTCGCATAGAAAAGGTCGCGGATTTCCACCCGCGTTCCGGGCGGATGCGCCGCCGGGGAGACGCCGGATTTCTTGCCGCAATCCACCGTAATGGACGCCGCGTCCGCATGCGGGGCGTTGCGGGGGCGACTGGTAAGAGTCAGGCGGCTGACCGCGCCGATGGACGGCAGCGCCTCCCCCCGGAAACCAAGAGAGGAAATATGCACCAGATCGTCATCGGGAAGCTTGGATGTGGCGTGACGCTCCACCGCAATGGACAATTCCTCCGCCGACATGCCGATGCCGTCGTCGGTGACGGTCATCGTGCCGGAGCCGCCCTCGCGGATGGAAATCTCGATCCGCGACGCCCCCGCGTCGATGGCGTTTTCGACAAGCTCCTTCACGGCAGCGGCAGGGCGTTCAATAACCTCGCCCGCAGCGATCTGGTTAATCAGATTTTCAGGTAACTGTCTGATAAGCATGGTTATTTACAACTCAATTGCTTCGTAAACTGCTGATTTCTATAGACTATAGACATAACGTTTGCTGAAGCGAACCCAGCCACAGGACACAAAAATATCCTGTCTGAAAATACATACCTGAAATGAACACCCGCGAGAAGGGAGATTGATGCAGGAAAGAATCGCAAAGTTTTTCACTCCTGCACCCTGTCTCCTGAAAAGCAAAATGTTTTTTTTAGCAATTATTTTTTATCGTTCACATAACGATTTGCGAACCGGGAAAAACATGCTACGATTACGCGAAGTCAAAAGCGGTATGGATTCAATATAAACGTCGACGGAATGGATCAAGCGATATGCCAAAAAAGCCGAAAGAAGCGCTCTATGACCAGATGGAACTCCTCGGGGAAGAGATACGCAATCTTCACGGGGAGAAACATGATCGAATTCATGCACACAAAAACATCAGGGCGAAAGTTGTTGAAAAGATCGAACGGGACGGTTCTGACGCTTACAAGGAAATACTGAGAAAAGTAAGGAAGAACACTCCTCCTGTGGAAGAGTTCGAGAATCTTGCCTTGACTATCAAAGGAGCAGTTGGGAGAAGTTTCGACGAACCTAAGACTTCACCTATCCAAAAAACGCTGGGTTTTCTGCTTAAAGGGCATTTCAACTCCGCAGTAAATCAGGCTCTCGGGAAGGATTGGACACTGAAAAACCTCGATACCGAGCTTCACAAGCTGAAAGCAGATATCTACACGCCAGGGTTTACCCAAAAAGGTCCCAACTTCACACGATAACTTCGCTCCGGACATCTGAAAACAAAAAACAAGATTTTAAATCGACACCCCGCCCCTCATTGAATAAAGTTGATGCCAGCCTTGACAAGCTGATTGAAGAAAGAAGGGCAAAGGCCGCCCGTACGCAAAAAATTCTCAACAACCCCGGATTTCGCAAATAGCCTCGCTTTCAAATCACTATATGAAATATAGACGCCGTGTTGGATTTGACCTCAAAAAAGGGTAGAATCCCCTTGCTGTCCGATCTCTTAAAACTATAACATCGATTGCCGCACGCCCTTGGCGCCGGCGCGTCGTTTGAACATCACAACGCGAGAAGTCATCTTGAACCCGACCGACATCAAAGACCCTGAGTATTTCCACAAGGTAGTGGATTGCCAGCACGCATGCCCTTCCCATACGCCGGTTCCCGAGTACATCCGGCTGATCGCCGCCGGACGGTATACGGAGGCTTACATGGTGAACTGGGAGTCGAACGTTTTCCCCGGCATCCTCGGGCGCACCTGCGACCGTCCCTGCGAGCCCGCCTGCCGCCGCAACCGCATCGAAAAGGACGAGGAGCCGGTGGCGATCTGCCGCCTGAAGCGCGTCTGCGCGGACAACAAGGGGGACGTGAAGGCTCTGATGCCCGTCATCCCGAAGAAGAAGAACGGCAGGCGCATCGCCCTGATCGGCGGGGGACCCGCCTCGCTGACCGTGGCGCGCGACCTGATGCCGCTCGGCTACGAATGCGTGCTGTACGACAACCAGAAAAAAGCGGGCGGCATGATGCGGAGCGAGATCCCCTCCTTCCGCCTGCCGGAAAGGGTGCTGGACGAAGAAGTCGGCTACATCGTGGACATGGGAGTGGAATGCCACTTCGGAGTCTGGGTCAAAAGCATGAAAGAGATGCTGGAAAAGAAATTCGACGCGATCTTCGTCGGCACCGGCGCTCCCAAAGGGCGCGATCTGGTCATTCCTGGCCGGAAAGAAGCGGGCGCGCACATTCATATCGGCCTCGACTGGCTGGCCAGCGTCGCCTTCGCCCATACCTCAAAAATCGGGAAACGGGTGCTCGTTCTCGGCGGAGGCAACACAGCGATGGACTGTTGCCGCACCGCCCGTCGCCTCGGCGGGGAAGACGTGAAGGTCGTCGTCCGCAGCCCCCTTAAAGATATAAAGTCATCTCCTTGGGAAAGAAAAGACGCCATCGCGGAAGACATCCCGATTTTTGAAAACCATGTTCCGGTGGAATTCAAAGTCACGAACGGCAAACTGACCGGAATGGTGTTTGAAAAGGTCAGAGCCGTTTACGACGATACAGGCAAGCGGTCGCTGCTGCCAACAGGCGAGGCGCACGTCCTCATGGAATGCGACGACGTTCTGGTGGCCATTGGTCAGGATAACGCCTTCCCGTGGATCGAGCGCGACATCGGCATCTCCTTCGGCAAATGGGAGCTGCCCGTGCTTGACGGCAAAACCTTCCAGTCCACGCTGCCAAAAGTCTTTTTCGGCGGGGACGCCTCCTTCGGCCCGCAAAACATCATCACCGCCGTCGCGCAGGGGCATCAGGCCGCCATTTCCATCGACCTTTTCTGCCACGGCAGGGATATCGTCAACGACCGCCCGCCGCCGATGACCACCCTTCTGAGCCAGAAAATGAGCGTCCATGAGTGGGTTTACCGCAACGACGTCTCCGGCGCGGACCGCTACGCCGTCCCCCATGCCGACAAGATGAAGTCTCTCAAGGACGTCAAAATGGAAGTCGAGCTGGGCTTCGATCGGAAAACGGCATGCTCGGAGGCCGTGCGTTGCCTGAACTGCGACGTCCAGACGCTTTTCACGAGGGAAAAGTGCATCGAATGCGATGCCTGCGCTGACATCTGCCCGATGTCCTGCATCACCTTCACGGAAAACGGCGGGGAGAAGGATCTGCGTCTGCGGCTGAACGCTCCGGCGAACAACCTGAAGCAAGCCCTGTACGTCTCAGGCGACCTGAAGACCGGTCGCGTGATGGCGAAGGACGAGGACGTCTGCCTCCACTGCGGCCTCTGCGCCGAACGGTGTCCCACGTCCGCCTGGGACATGCAGAAATTCCTGTATATATCCCCGAAAACAACGTACCTGACCTCCGAAGGGGCGAAGAAAAATGAAGCCGCTTGAATCCGTCAACGAGTTCGTCGTCCGGTTCGCCAACGTCAACGGCACCGGCTCGTGGAGCGCCAACCTGCTGTTCGCCAGAGGCGTCTTCCGCATGGGCATCCCGATCGGCCCGAAAAACATCTTCCCGTCCAATATTCAGGGACTGCCGACGTGGTACGAGGTCCGCGTCAGCGAGAAGGGTTATATCGGAACGCGCGGCGGCGGAGCCGACATCATGGTGTCGGTCAATGCGCAAAGCATGGCGCAGGACGTCAGGAGCGTCGTGCCGGGGGGGTATTTCCTCTATGACAGCACCAAGCCCCTGGATTCCTCGCTGGTGCGGGACGACATCACTTATATCGGGCTGCCGCTGACGGACATCTGCACACGCGAATACGCCGATCCGAAGCTGCGCCTGCTCTTCAAGAACATCATTTACGTCGGCGCTTTGGCGGCGCTGGTGAACATGGATTTCGAGGCGCTCAAAAGCCTCGTGAACGACCAGTTCGAAGGCAAGGAAAAACTGGTGAAATCCAACATCCATGCGCTGGAGCTTGGCTACGAATACGCCCGGAAAAACTTCAAATGCCCGATAGGCCTGCGCCTCAGATCCTCCGACAAAACGGGCGACAGCATCCTGATGGACGGCAATACGGCGATGGGGCTGGGCGCGGTCTACGGCGGCGCCACCGTGGTGGGCTGGTATCCCATCACGCCCTCGACCACGGTGATCGACGTCTTCAAAAAATACGCCGACGAGATGCGCACCGATCCCGTGACGGGCAAAAAGAATTTCGCTGTGGTTCAGGCCGAAGACGAACTCTCCGCCATCGGCATGGTTCTGGGCGCAAGCTGGAACGGGGCGCGCGCCTTCACCGCGACCAGCGGCCCCGGCATATGCCTGATGAGCGAATTCCTCGGGCTTGGCTACTTCGCCGAAATTCCGGCGGTGCTGCTCAACGTCCAGCGCGTGGGCCCCTCCACGGGCATGCCGACACGGACGCAGCAGGCGGACGTCACCCTCTGCGCCTACGCTTCGCACGGCGACACCAAACATGTGCTGCTGTTCCCCTCGTCTCCGAAAGAGGCGTTCGATTTCACCGCCGATGCCTTCGATCTGGCGGAGCGGCTGCAAACACCCGTGATCGTTATGAGCGATCTGGATCTCGGCATGAACGACAATATGTCGGATCCCCTGACATGGGACGACGACCGCAAATACGACCGGGGCAAAGTCCTGACGGCGGATGAACTGGAAAAAATGAAAGACCGCTACGGACGCTATGTGGACACGGACGGCGACGGCATCGGCGCCCGCACCTATCCCGGGACGCACCCGGTCAAGGGGTCGTTCTTCACCCGTGGCTCCTCCCACGACGCCTACGCCGCCTATACTGAAAGCAGCGAGGCCTACGTCGAATCCATGGAACGGTTGCTGAAGAAATGGGAAACCGCGAAGCGGTATGTGCCTGCGCCGGAAATCGTGCGTAAAAAAGACGTCTGCACCCGGGGCGTCCTTTATTACGGCACCACCATTCATCCCGCGCGGGAGGCGATGGACACTCTCGCCGAAGAGGGATATGCCTTTGACTCCCTGCGGATACGCGCCTTTCCGTTCACGAAGGAAATCGAGGATTTCATCGCCGCCCATGACGAGGTTTTCGTCATCGAGCAGAATCGGGACGCGCAGATGCGCTCCCTGCTAATCAATGAGTGCGGGATCGATCCGAAAAAGATGGTAAAGATTCTCATCTACAGCGGCATGCCCATCACCGCCCGCGAGATTCACGACCGGATACACCGTTATCTGAAGGATGAAAAGCGTTCATCCCGGGAAGCTGCATAGCAACATATTTCAGGATTCTGAAATGCCTTTAAGCTGGAATGAGATACGCCAAAACGCCCTCACCTTCTCAAAGGAATGGGAAACAGAGACATCTGAGGACGCGGAAGCCCAAAGTTTCTGGAATGACTTTTTCAAGGTTTTCGGCATATCCCGCCGTCGTGTCGCTTCTTTCGAGAAGCCCGTCAAAAAATATGATGGCAAGGACGGCTATATTGACCTCCTCTGGAAGGGAACGCTGGTTGTCGAGCATAAGTCACGCGGCAAAGACCTTGACCGCGCCTATAAGCAGGCTACGGACTATTTTGCGGGGCTGAAGGAGCGCGACCTGCCGCGCTATGTGCTGGTATCGGATTTCGGGCATTTCCGGCTGTATGACCTGGATGAAAACAAAAACGTCGAATTCCTCCTGAAAGACCTGCACAAGAATATAAAGCATTTCGCCTTTATCGCGGGCTACCAGACCCAGAAAATCACCGAACAGGAAGAAGCCGTCAACGTCAAGGCGGCCAGTCATCTTGGCCAGTTCCATGACCTGATAAAGGACATCGGCTATACCGGACACGCGCTTGAAGTCTTGCTGGTGCGCATTCTTTTCTGCCTTTTTGCCGAAGACACCGGCATTTTTGAAAAAAACAGGTTCCGGGAATATCTGGAACTACGCACGTCCGATGACGGCTCTGACCTTGGGATGCACCTGACGCAGCTTTTTCAGGTGCTGAACACGCCTCTGGACAAGCGTCAAAAAACGCTCGATGAACAACTGGCCGATTTTCCCTACGTCAACGGAAAATTGTTTGAGGAAACCCTGCCCGGCGCATCCTTCAACAGGAAAATGCGCGAAGCGCTGCTGGACGCCTCTGCCCTCGACTGGAGCCAGATTTCACCCGCTATTTTCGGTTCTCTGTTTCAGTCCATCATGGATAAACAGGCGCGGCGCAACCTTGGCGCTCACTACACCCGCGAAGCCAATATTCTGAAAGCCCTGAAACCCCTGTTTCTGGACGATCTGCATGAAGAACTGGACTCCATCGGTCAAAAATCGGCTGAACTTATAAAATTCCAAAACAAATTGCGCAATATCCGCATTCTTGACCCAGCCTGCGGCTGCGGAAACTTCCTTGTCATTTCCTACCGCGAATTGCGCTTGCTGGAACTGGAAGTCCTGAAACGCCTGCATAAGAAAAAAACCAACCGTCTGCTGGACGTTAAAAGCCTTTTCTTTGTGGACGTTGACCAGTTTTACGGCATTGAGATAGAGGAATTCCCGGCGCAGATCGCGCAGGTCGCCCTCTGGCTCACCGACCACCAGATGAATATGAAGGTAGCGGAAGAATTCGGCCAGTATTGCGCCCGCCTGCCCCTCAAGAAATCCCCACATATCGTCAACGGTAATGCCCTCCGCATGAACTGGGAAGACGTTGTGAAGCCTCCGGAGCTTTCCTATATCGTCGGCAACCCACCGTTTATCGGGAAGAAAGAACAAAAGGCTGAACAAAAAGCAGATATGGACACCGTTTTCAGGGGTGTTAATGGCGCTGGGATTCTCGACTATGTGACGGCCTGGTATATAAAAGCTGTTTACCTGATGGCGCAAAATCCGGCTATTGAAACAGCCTTTGTTTCAACAAATTCCATTTCGCAAGGAGAACAAGTCGGCATATTCTGGGGCGAATTGTTAAAACGCGGCGCTAGGATTAATTTTGCCCATCGTACTTTTCAATGGACAAATGAAGCTAGCGGTATGGCTGCGGTTCATTGTGTCATTATCGGATTTGCGCTGCATGATGCACACCGTAAGAGGCTTTTTGATTACGACACATTAAAATCTGACCCCCATCAAGTGTTGGTAAAAAATATCAATCCTTATCTTGTAGACGCAGACAATATTCTCATTCAGAAAAGAACTTCGCCTATTTGCTCTGTTCCTGAAATAAACAAAGGAAGTGAGGCAACTGATTTTGGCCACCTGATTTTATCTGCGGAAGAAAAACAGCGTTTTCTCGATGAAGAGCCGGAAGCAAAAAAATATATAAGGGTATATATGGGAGGCGAGGAATTTATCAATAACATAGAGAGGTATTGTCTCTGGTTAGTGGGCATAGATACGACAAAACTTAACTCCATGCCCAAAATATTAGAGCGCGTTAAACTTGTAAAAGAAGCTCGCCTTGCTAGTGATAAAAAAGGACTAAGGAATGGGCTGCATTTCCTACTCTGTTTTCGGAGGACAGGCAGCCCAACTCTGATTATCTCGTTATTCCGAAGGTATCCTCTGAAAGACGAGCCTATATACCCATAGGTTTTTTAAAAAAAGACATCATTGCCAGTGGCAGCCTTCAGGTTATTCCAAGAGCAGGACTTTACCATTTTGGCATTTTATCATCCTCTATGCACATGGGATGGATGCGATATACTGCGGGGCGCATGAAAAGCGATTATCAGTATTCAAATTCCATCGTCTATAACAATTTTCCTTGGCCGGATGCAACCGACAAGCAGCTCCAGAAAATTGAAAAGGCCGCGCAAGGCGTACTCGATGCCCGCGCAAAATATCCGAAGTCCACCTTGGCCGATCTGTACAACTCAACAACCATGCCGCCCGACCTGGTGAAAGCCCATGACGCGCTGGACAAGGCCGTTGACGAAGCCTATGGCAAAACCGGTTTCAAAAACGAAGCCGGGCGCGTGGCCTTCCTGTTCGAGCTATACCAGAAAATCACTTCCCCGCTTGCGCCGGAAACGAAAAAAGAAAAGCCCCGTAAACTCAAGGCAAAGAAAACAAGTTAACAGCATATGG
>JAZDGQ010000052.1:0-29172 GCA_043806835.1 Pseudomonadota bacterium
CAGCGCCGCCAGCGCCACCTGCGCCTTGAACTTCGCAGGGTAATTCTTCCTCGTTCCTCTCGTGCCTTTCATAATCCATGACCCTCCTTTGGTCATAGATCGTAGCTTAACCTACTGTCCGAATTTATGGGACCAGCTCTCCGCATCCCCGGCATAACGGAACTTTTCGCCGGAGAAATCAGGAATGATCCCGTCAATAAGTCCGATCTTTACGGCATTCTCTGGCGACAGAAAGGTGTCAGTCGTGAATACATGACCCCAATACACGCGGTTGCGTCCGGTAGAACTGACATAGGCGTCTTTCAGTTGCTCCTCCAGCCGCCTGCAGTACTCGATGTCGAGCGCCATCTTCCCGGTCTTGCCTTCGGTGCCGGACGAAAGGCCGTGAACCATGAACGAGGAGTCTTTATACACATAACGCCAGGTGCCCCCCTGCATGATGGTGGCGCCCATGGACGCCTGCATTCCGGAACCTATCGTTATGATCGGCGTTTTGATCGCGCACATCACGTCATAGATGGCGAACCCGGACGTAACGCTGCCCCCGGGGGAATTGATTTCCATTATGATCGGCGGCAGACCTTTCCTTATCTCGGCTTTCAGAGCTTTCTGCCGACGCTCTTTCATCGGCTCGTAAAGCCTCTCGAATCTCTCCTTCTGCGCTTTCATCTGCCGGTCGTCCAGACCCTGCTCCTGCATTTCGGACTCCAGATTCCGCAACTGAGCCTGTTTATGATCCGGATCCCTCAAGCTCTTCAACTCGGCCTTCAGAGTCGCCAGACCCAGCCTGCCCTTCATGTCCAGCTTCCGCAACCGTTCGCAAACCTCGAGCGCCATGCCGTCGGTCACCTCGCCCGTCAGGCGGATCGTGCGCTCCTCCAGCAGAATATCGGAAGCTATGTCGGCGATCGTCTCGCCCCCCTCGGGGTCATCCGCAGGAGCCGCGCGGGGAACCCCCGGAAACACCCCTCCGCCTTCCGCATGAGGGTTCGAAAGATTACGGGCGATACGCCTGATTAAGGCTTCGGGGTTCAGGATTTTTTTCGGATTCATCTTTTTCGTTTTCATTTTGCGGATCCTTATTTTTTCGTTGTGTTGCAGCCGTCTCGAATCAGGAATCCGATTTCCTTCCCCGCTCCCGCTTGCGGGAGGCGAGGCGACGCCTGTGAGCCATGCCTGCCGGTTTCTTGTTTAAAACGATCATAACTATAAAAGTCTCACTTCTGGTTCCGGTTCCAGCCGAGGAGGAAGAAAAAAGGTGGCCGGTCATTCCTGACCGACCACCCATATTAGCGGATTTGAAGGGTTAGTTTAAGAGGTTTCTATGGAACAAGTCTATCATTGGCTTTTTTCCTGAACGGTACGACTGCGCCTAGCTCCTTTGCAACAATACTGACATTCTGGTCAACCCCCACCAGAGCACTGCCCGCTGCCACAATTTTCAGGTGTTCTACGCCCATACGCGCATGATCGGCGAGCGCTTGAGGGGTAAAATCCCCTTTCGGCAGTTTCCTGGCAACGGCAAGCAGCAAATCATCCGCCATCGGATCAGCTTTCCATCTTTCTACGTTGGCGTCTATGATTGCCTTTACCTCTCCTGCATTGACGAGATGCATGTCCAATGTCTTTCTTACCAATAACGAGGGAGTCCAGAATCGCGGATCCTGTGCCAACTTCACGAACATCACACCGCGAAGTCTCGCCGTTTCCCCGTCCCCGGTATTAAGAAGCTGGAATTGTTTAAGGATTTCATCGGTGGTCAGGCCAGCTACTGCCTTATCCCTGTTAATAGTACCGTTAAATATATCAGAGAGTTTATCACCCTTCCGGCCTGCTTCCGCCGCATAGGGCGGCAGCTTGTTTCTATTATGGCTGGACTCGATAATCTCATCGATAAAACCTACTGCCTTGGCTTGCTTGGCCGTCAGCCATGTATCACGCTCAAGTACTATATCGATGAGTTCATGTGTAAAACCGCTCTTCATGACGTAGATGTCTTTCACCATCTCGTTGCTGAATCCCAGAGTACCCATCGTGACCGACGCGTCCGAAAACTTGCCTCCGGCTCCCCCACCAACCTGGTGAACCATCATATCCGCATGTTTGGCCATTCTGGATTTCTTACCGGCAATCACCAGAATAGAAGCCGCAGACGCCACCTCTCCTGTGGCCTCCATTATCACTGGCGTATCAATCCTGTCCATCATGTCATATATGGAGTACATGGCCGTGGCAAGACCGCCGGGGGATCTGATCTGAAATGTAATTGGCGGCAAACCCTTCGATATCTCAGTCTCCAGCACCTTCTGCCGTGCGCCTTGTCCCGCTCTCTGCTCATCATAAATTATATCAAAATTTTCTCGCTTCATATCTTTCTCGAGATCGGTTAGTTTCATCTTCTGCATCATCTTCTCAAGTTGCTGCAGCTGAATATTTCTATTTTCCGGATGATTAAGATTCCTGGGATCATCTAAATTCTTCAGTATCTCCAGCTCGTTTTTCAAAGCCTCCAAGCCGGATTTGCCCGTCATGTCCAAATAATCCAATTCGGCGCATTTGATGGTAGCCATATCCTCGGTCACCGGACCGCTCAGGAGAATCTGACGCTTCTTCAACATCAGCGCGTCTGATATGGTGTACGTCCCTACCGGTTTACCATCATTATCTTCCAGGGGAACCCTAGGAAACTCCGTCATAAACGGAATTCCGGCACCGAACCTCTTGGCCTTCATGTCCTCGAAATATTTTTCGATTGCGTTGTCTTCATTTGATGCCATCTTATCCGCGCCTTTCCTGTTAACCTGTTGCTGTATCTTAAAATTAAACTTCGCACACTTTATAAGTTATCACCAAGTCCAGCTTTTATTTCTCCGGCCTCCAGAGACGCATCCGGTCATTCCCTGCCGGATTTTCCCTTTCCAGGCATTTCCTGCTCCGCAGACTTTATTAATTCTTCGATAACTACCTGACGTATGTCCACTTTACATCTTTCCAGAATGAAGTCAACAACTTTGTCTTCGTAAATAGGCGCCTTCAGCCCTTCGAGCGCGCCCTGATTTTTCTGATAGAATTCAAATACTTGACGTTCCTTTCCGGGATAACGGCGCGCCTCGCTGATGACGGCCTGCTGCAGTTCCTGGTTCGTCACTTCGATTTTATTGATTCTCCCGACCTCGGCCAGAACGAGCCCCAGCTTGACGCGGCGCTTGGCGATCTGCCCGTATTCCCTTCTTTCTTCTTCGGTGGCAGATTCGTGATCGCATTCGGGGCCGTGGATATGCCCTGGATCATCCGAAGGCGCGTGCTGCCGCCCCTTCAACTGCTGCAGGATACCCTGAAATTCCGCCTCGACCATGCCGCCCGGCACTTCGAAGGTGTGCGCTTCGTCCAGCGCATCCAGCAAGCCGCGCTTGATGTTCATCCTCGTGATCTGATCGTACTCGCTCTGTATCTGTTTCTTTACCGCTTCCTCGACCTTGGCCAGACTTTCGAAACCCATGGTTTTTGCGAAGGCATCGTCCAGCACGGGAACGACCGGTGCGCGCAGCTCTTTCACATCGACTTCGAACACGGCTTCGACGCCTCTCAGTTTTTCCTGCCCATAGTCTTTGGGGAAGGTCACTTTCACCGTCCTGTGATCGCCCGCCTTCGCGCCAACGAGCTGATCCTCGAAAGTATCGATGAAACTCTTCGAACCCAGCTCCAGCGCGAAGTCGCCCCCCTTCATGCCGGGGAACGGCTTGCCGTCCACAGTGCCGTCAAAATCAATAACGACGGTATCGCCTTTTTCGGAAGCGCGGCTCTCCTCGACTTTTTTCGGAACCTTGTTGATGCGCTCCAGAGCTTCCCTGACGGTTTTAGCGTCCGGTTCCGTCGTCAGCTTTTCCAGCTTGATGCCGGAGAAATCCGCCACATTGATTTCCGGCAGCAGTTCGATGGCCATGGTGTACTCAAGCCCCGCCTTTTCGTCGAACGTCTTCACTTCGATCTTCGGGCGCATGGCCGGACGCAGCTCGTTTTCATTGAGGGCTTTCAGCGTGCTGTCGTTGACGGCGCTTTCCAGCACCTCGCCCATCACGGCCTTGCCGTACTTCGATTTCAGAAGGGTGAGGGGAATTTTTCCCGGCCTGAAGCCCGGCATGTTGGCGGTCTTGCCGATCTCCGTGAGCTTCTCGTTGACCTTCTGGCCGATCTCGTCCGCCGACATCGTGACGGTGAACTCGCGCTTCAGCGCTTCTTTTTTTGTCTGTGTGATCTGCATCGGGTAAAGTTTCATCCTCTCTGGTTTATAAAATCTCTACTGGCTTGCCAAGTCGTAGCCTGCCTGTTCTAAAGTCTCTAGTCCGTCTACGTCCCTTCGGGACTTCGACGTGACAGTCTCCGCCGTCAAGACGGCGAAGACTGGTGCGGGCGGAGGGATTTGAACCCACACGTCTTTCGACACTGGAACCTAAATCCAGCGCGTCTGCCAATTCCGCCACGCCCGCAAATACCGGGAACCCGTCATATACGACAGTACCATTCATAGGAAAAAGGCCGGAACGACGCAACCTTTTTATGTGGAATCAATATTTATATCTGCATTATGTGAATGCAATCGAATGATTGAACCCTCGACCCGCCCGGCAAATCGTTCTAGAAGGTTACGATGACCAACGCACAAATCCTCGGCACGCTTTCGACCCTGATGCTGCTTTTCTCGCGCGCGAACTACCTCAACACGATTTTTCGCGGCAGGACACGCCCGCACGCTTTCTCTTGGCTGATCTGGGGGGTGATTTCCAGCATCGGCTTCACGGCGCAGGTGACGGAGGGCGCTGGCGCTGGTTCATGGTCGGTCGGATTCGGTTCCTTTCTCTGCTACGTCATTTTCGTCATTGCCCTCTTCAAAGGGGAACGCTATATCCGGCGCGGCGACTGGATCATCCTCGGTGTCGCACTTTCAGCCATCCCCCTCTGGGTCATGACGAAAACGCCGGTATGGTCGGTCGCCCTCGTCTGCATGATCGACACGCTCGGCTATTTTCCGACCCTCCGCAAATCATGGGACAAACCGCACGAAGAAACTGCGGTAACTTACGCACTCTCCTCACTCTGCTCTTTATTCGCGCTGCTGGCAGTCGAGCATTATACCGTTTCGACATGGCTTTATCCGGCGGTTCTGATCCTGTCGAACGGTTTCACGGGGGCATTCCTGATGCTGAGGCGCCGCATGATCCGGCAACATGAATAAGCCCATCCACATTATCGGCGCAGGCATGGCGGGATCGGAGGCGGCGTGGCAGATTGCCCGCGCAGGCGTGAAAGTCGTGTTGCACGAAATGCGCCCCGCCCGTTCCACGGAAGCGCACAGGACGGACAAGTGCGCGGAGCTGGTGTGTTCCAATTCCTTCCGCTCCGACGACGCGGACTACAATGCCGTCGGCCTGCTGCATGAGGAAATGCGCCGCGCCGGATCGCTCACCCTGCGCTGCGCCGACGCGACGAAAGTGCCTGCGGGCTCCGCGCTCGCCGTCGACCGCGAGGCTTTCTCAGAGGCGGTGACGAAAGAACTTCGCTCCCATCCGAATATTACGATAGAACGCGGTGAAATTTCGGAATTGCCTCCGGACGGACAGGAAAGCGTGATCGTCGCGACAGGCCCCCTCACCTCCCCTGCCCTCGCCGGGGCAATTGGAAAACTGACCCGGATAAATCATCTGGCCTTCTTTGATGCCATCGCGCCCATCGTGCTCAGGGACAGCATCGACATGTCGAAGGCATGGTTCCAGTCGCGCTACGACAAGCCCGGCCCCGGCGGGACGGGAAAGGATTACCTCAACTGCGCGATGGACAGGGAGCAGTACGAAGCCTTCGTCGTTGCGCTTGTCGCCAGCGAAAAAACGGAATTCAGGGAATGGGAGAAAAACACGCCTTATTTCGAAGGCTGTCTGCCCATTGAAGTGATGGCGGAGCGCGGAGTCGATACGCTGCGTTACGGTCCCATGAAGCCCATCGGACTGACCAATCCGCATACCGGCGGGCGTTCATGGGCGATAGTGCAGTTGCGGCAGGACAACCTGCTCGGCACGTTGTTCAACCTCGTCGGCTTCCAGACAAAGATGAAGCATGCGGAACAAGCCCGCGTGTTTAAAATGATTCCGGGGCTGGAGAACGCCGAATTCGCGCGGCTCGGCGGCATTCACCGCAACACCTTCATCAACAGCCCGAAACTTCTGGACGCCACGCTGAGGCTGAAGTCTATGCCCCATATCCGCTTCGCGGGGCAGATCACCGGGTGCGAGGGCTACGTCGAAAGCGCCGCCGTCGGCCTGATGGCCGGACGCTTCGCCGCCGCCGAAGTCCTGGAGGGGAATATTTCAACCCCGCCGGTAACGACGGCCATGGGCGCATTGCTCAACCACATCACCACCGGCGCGGACGCCGAAACCTTCCAGCCGATGAACGTCAACTTCGGCCTCTTCCCCCCGCCCGCCGACGGAAAACTGCGCGGCAAAGACCGCAAGAAAGCCTACACCTCACGGGCGCTGAAGGATTTTGAGGGGTGGTTGAAGGTGTAGCTTAGGCGTCATTAATTTTCCGATATCGTCATTCCGGCAAAAGCCGGCAAAGACGGAGGATGGTGCGCGACCGCAGGATCGAACTGCGTACCCCTGCTATGTCAAAGCAGTGCTCTACCACTGAGCTAGTCGCGCTTCTGGTTAATCCAATAATACGTCGAGCCTCGCGCTGTCAAGCTCCTTCAAACGTATTTTCCGCAGGAACCGGCGGCGGCGTTTTTTCCGGATCGAGAAGACCCAGAGCCTGCATCTCGTAAAGCTCCCTGTACCGCGAGTGAGGCGTCTCCATAAGGGTTTGATGGTCCCCCTGCTCGACGATCCGGCCCTGCTCGAAGACCAGAATCCGGTCGGCCTGCTGGACGGTCGACAAGCGGTGTGCGATGGTGATCGTTGTGCGCCCGGCCATCAGCTCTCCCATCGCCTTCCGGATATGATGCTCGGAAATCGAATCGAGGCTGGAGGTCGCTTCGTCCAGTATCAGGATCGGCGCGTCGGCGAGGATGGCCCTCGCAATCGCCACGCGCTGCCGCTCTCCGCCCGACAACTTTATGCCGCGCTCGCCCACCGGCGTGTCATAGCCCTGCGGCAGGGCATCTATGAAGTCATGCGCGTAGGCTTTTTTGGCCGCCGCGACGATCTCCTCAAAGCTCGCTTCGGGGCGGCCATAGGCGATGTTCTCGGAGAGGGACCGGTGGAACAGGATGGGGTCCTGCGGCACCAGAGAAATGGCCCGCCGCAGGGATTCGAGCGTCACTTTTGAAATGTCGCGGCCGTCGATGAGCACCCGTCCCTCCGGGATGTTGTACAGCCGTTGCAGCAATTTCACGAAGGTCGTTTTTCCGCTGCCCGAGGGACCCACCAGCGCCAGTTTTTCACCCGCCGCTATACTTACAGACAAATCCTGGTAAATGACGTTGCCGGTGCTGGAATATTTGAAGCCGACTTTGTCGAAAACGATCATGTCGGGGCGCGGGGAAGTTCCGACGACGAGAGTCTCCGCCCCCGGCGCATCCGCCACGTCATCCTCGCGGAGCCAGAACGACACGATGTCGTCCATCTCGCTGACATTGCGCTGCAGGTTCGAAATGTGCATCCCGATGTCGCGCAGGTAGCCGCCGACGATGAAAAACGTCGTGACGACGAGGACAATGTCCCCCGGAGACGCCTTGCCCTCCTTCCACAGCCAGATGGTCAGCGCCAGCATCGTGCTGTTCATGGCGATGCGGAAAGCGGCGCGGAAAGCGTCCGCCGCCACCGCCGTCTGCCATGCGTCCCGGGCTTCCTGCATCCACGTCCTTGCGGACTTGTTGAACATGCCGTCTTCCCGGCTCTCGGCCGCGAAGGATTTCACGGTCGGATTTCCGGCGATGATGTCCCCCAGCATCGCCGCCATCCGGGTATCCTGTTCGGCGGAAGCCGTGTATTTCGGCGACAGGATTTTGACCGATATCCAGATGCTCACGGCGCAGTAAGCCAGGATCATGGCCGCCGTCGCCACTCCGATGAGGGGCAGCGTGACGCCAAGCATGACCGTGACGCCGATCATGATCGTGACCGCAGGCAGCAGGCCGATGAGCAGCGTGTCCTCGAAGGCGTCGAATGCCCACATGCCCCGGGTGATTTTGCGGACCGTCCCGCCGGCGAAGGCGTTGGCGTGCCAGTCCGCGCTGAACCGCTGAACTTTCCTCGTGCCGTCCGTGACGATCCGGTAAAGGTTGCTGACCGCGAACCTGCTCAGACACAAGAGTGACAAGAGGCGGAAAGCATGGTGCAGCAGCCCCAGGACGGCGAACCCCCAGAACGCGGACCATGCGCCTGCCAATGCCGCTGCGTCCTCCGCCCCGTGCCGGGTCATGGCGTCGACGATGCGCCCCGTATAGACCGGAACGATGGAATCCATAACGACCGACAGCATCATCAGGGAGACGGCGGCGATCCCGACCCACTTCTTCGGCTTCCAGTAATGCAGAGTGAACCGGAGCGTGTCCCGAATGCTGACCTTGTTCCTGTGTTCCGTTTGCGTCATAAAAATACCCATCAGGCAAGCCGTTTCCAGAGCCGTCTATTATGTCTTTTTGTTTTCCGTTCGTCCAGAGTCTTGCCGCCGGCGCGGGAGATTTGTGGTCCAGCCGGAACTTTGAAGTTGGTGCAGGCGGAGGGAGTTGAACCCTCACGGGCTTTCGCCCCACGGATTTTCATACCACTTCGGCTTTCGCCGCCGCCACCGGCGTTCGTGGTCTGGACTATACTTTCGTCCTGCTGCGGATTTCTCCGAAGTTTAGACGCTGCCCGTCTAGTCTCTACACCTTCCCTCTCTCAAGGGCTTGGCTCGGGATTGCCATTGGCAGGGTTCCCCGAGTTTGGGCAGTTCTGCATCCCTGGTTTCCCGCGAGAGCACTCAATTTCCATTTAAGTCCGTTGCGTATACCATTCCGCCACGCCTGCTGGATAAAGAGACTATCTGTAAACAAAAAAACAAACAAGAGAATACTGGAAATCCGCAAGAATCGGGCAGTTTTTTGCTCGCTTTGAGGCGGCCTTGATTTTTACGCACGTTGACGGGCGCAGTGGCGGGAGATCAAAGCCGCCCGTGCTGGCGAAAAACGTGACGGTGGAGTAAATGCGGTAATTGACGTTAACAGACGGCACCCTCATTCCCTTGAATACATCTTGTGCTTTTGCGCCGTACCCTGTAAAAATGGCGGTGCGCGGAAGAACTATAGGTAAATAGCGAAGGCTTTTTTTCCGTCATCTGTAACCTGTAAAGACATGACAACAGAGCAAAAACATATCCGGAATTTCGCCATCATCGCCCACATCGACCATGGGAAATCGACGCTCGCCGACCGCCTGATCCAGAAGTGCGGCGGGCTCGAGGCGCGCGAGATGAAGGAGCAGGTTCTGGACAGCATGGAGCTGGAGCGGGAGCGCGGCATCACCATCAAGGCGCAGACCGTCCGCCTCAACTACAAGGCCAACGACGGCAAGGATTACGTTCTCAACCTGATGGACACGCCCGGCCATGTGGACTTCGCTTACGAGGTGAGCCGCTCGCTCGCGGCGTGCGAGGGCGCGCTGCTGGTGGTGGACGCCTCGCAGGGGGTGGAAGCGCAGACGCTTGCCAACGTCTACCAGGCTCTCGACAACAATCTCGAAATCATCCCGGTCATCAACAAGATCGACCTGCCCGCCGCCGAGCCGGAGCGCGTCAAGCAGCAGATCGAGGACGTGATCGGCCTCGACGCCTCCGATGCCGCCATGGTATCAGCCAAGACCGGCCTCGGCATCGATGATCTGCTGGAGGCCATCGTCGAGCGGTTGCCGCCGCCGAAGGGCGACCCCGACGGCCGCCTGAAAGCGTTGCTGGTGGACAGCTGGTATGACGCTTATCTCGGCGTGGTGGTGCTGGTGCGCGTCGTGGACGGGACGATCAGGACAAAAGACAAGCTGCGGTTTATGAGCACGGGCGCAGCCTACGAAGCCGACCGCGTCGGCGTCTTCACGCCCAAGCATATTCTGACAGGCAGGCTCGGCCCCGGCGACGTGGGCTTCGTCACCTGCGGCATCAAGAACATCACGGAAACGAAGATCGGCGACACGATCACGATGGATCGCAACCCGTGCATCGTGGGTCTGCCCGGCTTCAAGCCCTCCGTGCCGATGGTTTTTTGCAGCCTGTTCCCTGTGGACAGCAGCGACTACGAGAAGCTGAAGGACAGCCTCGGCAAGCTCGCCCTGAACGATGCCAGCCTGCATTACGAGCCGGAAAGCTCCACCGCGCTCGGCATGGGATTCCGGTGCGGATTCCTCGGATTGCTGCATCTTGAGATCATTCAGGAGAGGCTGGAGCGCGAATACAACCTCGACCTGATTCCGACCGCGCCCTCCGTCGTCTACAAAATCTATCTCACAAACGGCGGCGAGATGACGCTCTACAATCCCGCCGACCTTCCGGACGTGGTGCGGATCACCAGGATCGAGGAGCCGTGGATCAAGGCGACGATCTTCGTGCCCGACGAATATCTCGGCAGCGTCCTGACGCTTTGTCAGGAGCGGCGCGGCGTGCAGAAGGAACTGACGTGGGTGGGTTCCCGCGCCATGGCGGTCTACCGCCTGCCGCTCAACGAAGTCGTGTTCGATTTCTACGACCGCCTGAAATCCATCAGCCGGGGCTATGCCAGCATGGACTACGTGCTGGACGGCTTTTCCGAGGGCGATCTGGTGAAGTTGCAGATTTTGGTCAATCAGGAACCTTTGGACGCGCTGTCGATGATCGTCCACACGTCGCAGGCGGAACGGCGCGGGAGGCACCTGTGCGAACGCCTGAAAGACCTGATCCCCCGCCAGCTTTTCAAGGTGGCGATACAGGCGGCCATCGGCGGCAAGATCATCGCCCGCGAGGACGTCTCGGCCATGCGGAAGGACGTGACGGCCAAGTGCTACGGCGGCGACGTCACGCGCAAGCGCAAGCTCCTCGACAAGCAGAAAGAGGGCAAGAAGAAGATGCGCCAGTACGGCAACGTCGAAATCCCCCAATCCGCCTTCATCGCCGCGCTGCGGATGAATGACGACAAGTGACGGATTCCGTTACCCGTTCTGCTTTCCTGAAAACGCCAGAAATTCCGGATTCAGGAACTCTCGATCCGCATGGCCGTAGGAAAGAGCCTGCCCGTCGAGCGTGGTGACATGGCCTCCGGCGGCGCGCAGAATCGCGTCTCCCGCCGCCGTGTCCCATTCGCAGGTGGGACCGAGGCGCGGGTAAAAATCCGCCAGCCCCGCCGCGATGGCGCAGAACTTCAGAGAACTGGAGCGGCTGACAAGCCGCGCCACTTTTTTATCCTTGAGAAAAGCGGCCAGACGCTCCGGATCGCCATGCCGCTTGCTCGCCACGACGGTCAGTCCTTCCGCGGGCGCTTCACGAACTGTTATCTTCCGCGCAGACTCATCATGCAGGCTCATAAAAGCCTCATCGCCGGCACCGAAATAAAGCTCCTCCGCGACCGGCGCGTAAATAACGCCCATCACGGGCATGAAATCCCTGACCAGAGCGATGTTGACGGTGAAATCGCCGCTGCCGGTGATAAATTCCTTCGTGCCGTCGAGAGGATCGACCAGCCAGAACGTACCGCCGGAAATATCGGGAATGGAGCCCGCCGCCACGGATTCCTCGCCAACCATCGGGATATGGGGGAACAAGTCGTGCAACGCAGAGGCAATCAGCTTTTCCGCTTCCTGATCGGCGAGCGTGACGGGGGATCCGTCGGACTTGCCCATCACCGCCGTGCCGGACCTGAAATACGCAAGCTCCACTTTACCCGCGGCGCGCGCCAGCGGAATCAACTCCTTGGCCTGCTCCAGCAGATACGTCACAGAGACGCCGCATTATCGCGCAACTGGCTCTGCGGACAGACGTTCTTCCGGATGTATTCGACGACCATCCCGACGCATTCATCGATGGCATGCCTGCCCGTGTCCACGATCATTTCCGGCGAAACCGGAGGCTCGTAAGGCGATGTGATGCCGGTGAACTCGGGAATTTCGCCCTTGCGCGCCTTCTTGTAGAGCCCCTTCGGGTCGCGCCCCTCGCAGGTGGCGAGATCCGCCTTGATGTAAATTTCGTGGAAATGCTCGCCCGCCGCTTCGCGCGCGCGCTGGCGGTCGGCCTGGAAAGGCGAAATGAACGCCGTGATCGTGACCAGCCCCGCGTCCGCCATCAGCGCCGCGACTTCGCCGACGCGGCGGATGTTTTCCGTCCTGTCTTCGGCTGTAAAGCCAAGGTCGGAACAAAGTCCCCGCCGGACGTTGTCCCCGTCGAGGACGTACGTCTGCATGCCCTTGAGGTGCAGCGCGCTCTCGATCCGCATGGCCAGCGTCGATTTTCCCGCGCCGGACAGCCCCGTCAGCCAGATCACGGCCCCCTTGTGGCCGTTGAGGAGCGTCCGCGCCCCGCCCGTCAGCAGGTGATCGACGGCGCGGATGTTTTCCTGCGACTTGTACAGGAGCTTGCGCTGATCGGCCAGCCCTTCCATGCTGATGATGCCGCCGCCCACCACGTCGTGATTCTCGACGATGACGGCGCGGCCCAGCTTGAAGTTCTCCTGAAAGGGATCGAGCGCCAGCATTTCGCGGCTGCTGAACGTGACCTCGGCCATTTCGTTGATTTCCACGGAGTCTTTTTCGGTGCGGGACAGGTCATCCGTGTTGATGACGCGGTCTATCGATTGCACCGTCACGACCGCTTCAGATGTGGAAAGCTTGATTTTGTAATGGTTTCCGGTGTGCAGAGGCTTTTTGCCGAGCCAGAAAAGATTGGCGCGGAAAATCTTGGTGAGCATCGGCGCTTTCGCCTCGTGGCTGGCGATATCGCCCCTTGCGACGAAAATCGGCTGGTCGAGCGTGATCCCGACGGATTCCCCCGCCTGCGACGAAAGGATGTCGTACGGCATATTCCATTTTTCGATGGAAACGACCGTGGCGGAGCGGTTCGAGGGTGAAAAGACCAGCTTGTCGCCCTTGCGGATGATGCCCGACTCGATGCGCCCGGCGATGATGCGCCGCTCGTCGAAACGGTAGACGTCCTGCACGGGAAAACGCAAAGGACGCTCCACCGGCAAAGCTATCGGCTCGAACGAATCGAGCGTATCGAGCAGCGTCAGACCGCCGTACCACGGCATGTTTCCGGATTTGCGGGCGATGTTCTCGCCGTGGCGCGCCGCAGCGGGGATGATCGAATGCGGCGTCACGCCGATTCCCCTGAGGTACGCCGTGATTTCGCTGCGGACGTCGTTGAAACGCTTCTCGTCATAGCCGACGCTGTCCATCTTGTTGACGGCGACGACGATCTGCTGCAACCCGAGAAGGTGCAGGAGATAGGCATGGCGCTTCGTCTGCTCGCGCACGCCTTCCTGCGCGTCGATCACAAGGATGGCGGCATCGGCGAAGGCGGCGCCGCTTATCATGTTCTTCAGGAATTCGCGGTGGCCGGGCGCATCGATGATGACGTAGGGGCGTTTTTCGCTTTTGAACCAGATCTGCGTCGTGTCGATGGTGACTGCCTGGTCGCGCTCGGCCTGAAAGGCGTCCAGAAGAAAAGACCACTCGAAAGGCACGTTGCGGCGCTCGCAGACGGCTTTCAGTTCCTCGAGCTTTCCTTCCATGAAGCTGCCGGTATCGTGCAGCAGACGACCGATCAGGGTCGACTTGCCGTGATCGACATGGCCGACGATGACAACGCCGATTTTTCCGTATTTTTGCTGCATGGCCGTCCCTCCTCACATATACCCGTTGCGACGGAGGCGCTCGAAGCTGTCTTCCGTCTCGCTGTCCATGGAACGTCCCGCGCGCTCGGACGTCTTCGTCGATTCCAGCTCGTCGATGATTTCAGGAATGGTGGAGGCGTTGCTCCTGATGGGAAAGGTGATGTTCTTCTCTCCGAGCGACCGGAAGCGCATGCCGTTCCGCGCCAGATACAGGGGCACGATTGGAATGTTTTCGCGCTTCGTATAACGCCAGATGTCGATCTCCCGCCAGTGCAGGAGGGGGTGGATACGCACATGCGTGCCTTCCGGGAACTCCGTCTTGTACTGATCCCAGAATTCCGCCGGCTGATCCTTGTAATCCCAAGTGCCGTCAAAGCTGCGCGGGCTGAAGACCCGCTCCTTGGCCCGCATGCTCTGCTCGTCGCGGCGGATGCCGACGATGATTCCTTTGTATTTCTCGCGGGCCATAAGGTTCTTGAGCCCTTCGGTCTTGCGCGCGGCAGAACGGGTGGCGGGCGGCAGCGTCTGATCCATCTCCTCTTCGGGCGGGCACATCTCGATCTTCAGCTCGAAGCCCCACTCCTTCACCAGCCAGTCGCGGAACGTATAAACCTCGTCCTCTTCCATGCCGGTATCAAGCTGGATCATCGGAAACGGCACACGTCCAAAAAAGGCCTTGCGGATGCACCATAATAACGCCGTAGAATCCTTGCCTATGGACCAGAGCATCCCCAGAGGCTTGATTCGATTATATGCCTCTCTCAGAATATAAATCGTCTTTGCTTCAAGGTCTTCTAAAGGATCCTGCATGTTATGCCTCATACCATCGTAGTGCGTTAAACTGCGCGGGAACGTAGCAGATCGTATAAAAACCTTCAACATAAATCCATAAAAAAAGTTATATCTTATGGTTAATCGCTTCGGCTTTCCCCTGATATGCGCCTGGCCATGTTCGATGCCTTTATCCTGCAATAATCCCTGCTACAATAACGGTTGAAATTGCCCTATATTACGGGGACATAGAATAATCCATGGCTAAAGGCGCATTTTGATGTCCCTGAAACAGGCATCCCCCCATCCGCAGGCAAATCGCGCCGGCGTCTGGCCCGGGTTGGACAAAGATGATTTCAGGCTCGTTTCCCAGGGGGGATTCGGGGACGGGGTGAACGCCTATGCCCATTCCATGGCCTGGTTCAAAGACCATCTTTATGTAGGAACGACGCGGGGCAATTTCCCCCTGATGCGGAAGCGCCTGCCCATCGGGATGGATCCCTGGCCGGTCGAATGCCCGAAAGACCCTTTCGAACTGGGGCTGAATTCTGAAATCTGGCGGTACAGCCCCGTCAGCGGGGAATGGCGGCGGATGCTGCAATCTCCCACCATCACCGGCTCCAAAGGGGAAGTCATCCCTGAGTCGTTTGGCCACCGCAGCATGGAAGTGCACGAGAACGCGCTCTATGTGACCACCTGGTCGCCCGCGTCCGGCCCCGGCCCCCTGATCCTGCGGAGCGAGGACGGCGTCCGTTTTCAGTCCACCTGCGAACCGGGCCTGCTGGGATTGCCCGTTACGGCCATCCGCACCATGGCGGCGTTCAAGGATCGTCTTTACACCACCCCGTCGGGATCGCGCGGCGGGAATCCCAATGTGGCGTCGCATTCCATCGTCTATGAAAGCGCCGACCCCGCCCATGGGAACTGGGAGCCGGTCAGCGACTTCGGCTTCGGGGATGCCGACAACAAAACGGTCTTTGAAATGAGCGCGTTCGGCGATCATTTCTACGTCGGCACCCTGAACCTGAAGGGCTACCAGATCTGGCGTTCGACGATGGAAGGGGAAAAACCCTACCGGTGGGAAAAAGTCCTCGAACGGGGGGCTTGCCGCGGCCCGGAGAACCAGTGCGCGCTCAGCATGTATCCTTTCAAGGGCGCCCTGTATGTCGGCAGCGGAATCCAGGGGGGCGGCGTGGATACGCAAAACAATATCGGCCCCGCCGCTGCCGAACTCGTCCGTATTTTCCCGGATGGAAGCTGGGATCTGCTGGTCGGCGGCGGGCGCGACACGCCGGACGGCTTCAAGTCCCCGTTGTCCGGCTGGGGGCCGGGCTTCGACAACTGGTTTGCCGGTTATTTCTGGAGGATGTGCGAACATGACGGATGGCTGTATGTCTCCACATTCGACTGGAGCGTGACCCTGCCTTTTGCGCGCCGCGACAAGTGGCCGCAGGAATTTTGCGATATTATCAACGGGTTAGGAAATGATTTCATCATCAGGAACAACGGAGGTTTCTCCCTTTACAGGAGCTTCGACGGAGAAAACTGGGTGCGGGTGACGGGCGACGGGATGTCCAATCCGTGGAATATGGGCTTGCGAACGATGGTTTCAACGCCCTGCGGCCTGTTTCTCGGCACGGCCAACCCTTTCGGACCAAGGGTATGGTCTTTTGAGAAAGATAGATATATTAATAACCCCCGCGGCGGATGCGAAATATTCCTCGGCGCAAAAAAACAGGGGTTTCCATGAACCAAGAAAATCGCCAGATCTCCACCCTCCCCCCCGTTCTCCGCAAGGAAATGGAAGGAGAGAGGCTGACCCTGTTTCGCGTGAAAAAGGGGGATCTCGAGGAATATCGGCTGGAGCGGGGGAAGGCCGCCGTCATTACGTTCAGCGCGTGGCAATACCATGTTCTCAACGCGCTCTTCTCCTTCGGCGGCGATCAGTATTCCACCCTTCTGGCCAACGTCAACGAGCGCTTCGGGCTGACGCTGGCGCAGGACGACATGGAAGCCCTGTTCGCGAGCCTCAGGGAAAAGCAGTTGTTCGACGCGAAGGAATCGCCGAATCATCCCCTGACAAAACCCTTTTGCGGCGCCGGAACGGAAACCCGCGCGACTGCGCCCGGGGCGCCCAAGGCGCAGCAGGCCGGAACTTCCTCCAAAACGGCGGGAGAAAGCCTGTGGAAGACCGTTTATATTTTCAATCCGGCGAAATACCTGGCGTCCGTCCGCCCCCTGTTGCCGGCGGGAAGATATCTCGTATATCCGCTGCCCTTTCTCCTGTTCGCCGCCTTCATCATCCTCTGGCAGCATACCCCGTCCGCCGAGCAGGATTTCTCTGATTTGCTCAGAGACCTGAACATCATAACGGGCGTCGCCTTCAACGTGGTGACCGTCAGCGTCCTGGCCGCTTTCACCCTCGCGGCGACAGCCTATGCCCGGGGCGCGACCGTCAATTCCATTTCGGTCATATTGCTTTACTATTTTATCCCCCGCTTCGTGGTCAGGATGGAGGATACGGAAAAATTCAGCCGCCGCGAAAAGCTGTGGCTTCACGCATCCCCCCTGCTCGCGCAGCTATGGCTGTTCTGCCTCGGTATCTTGCTGTGGTATAGCGGCAGGCCTCTGGGGGGGATTATAACGATCTTCGGCGCGACGCTGGCATTTGACGCCGCCATCACGTTCCTCGACGCCTCCTGCCCCTTCAATAAGAACAGCGGGTATTATTTTCTGGCCGAGCTTCTGAACGAGCCGAACATAAGGGACAAGGCCTTTCTGACGCTTCTCAACAAATGGAAGAAAAACGTCTATGTCCAGACGGACAGCAACGTTTTGCTTATATACGCGCTGGCGTGCATCTGCTTCACGGCCGGCCTGCTCGCCGTCATCCTTTATTCCCTGCATGCCTTTCTCGATGTCGAATTCGGCACGGAAAGCCTCGTCGTCATCGGCGCCCTGATGCTGGGCATCGGGCTGAAACTGCGGGATCTGCTGAAAAAGATCAACGAGGATTACGCCAAAAGGCAGCAGCTTGTGCGCTGGCGCGAGCGTGTCCTGCCGGAGGACAGTCCGGAAAGCAAAGCGCCCGCCCCGCCTTACTCTTTCGGCAAGAAGATCGCGATCACCACGGCCGTGCTTTTCCTTCTCGCGCCCTATCCTTACCGGCCCAGCGGGCAGGTCGTCCTGTCGCCCGTCGCGCAGCAGCAAATCAGCACGGATATCGCAGGGATAGTCGATGAGGTCAACTTCGACGGAGGCGAACTGCTGGAGAAAGGCACAGTCGTCGCGCGCCTCTCCGTCAGCGACTCCCGGGCGCAACTGAAAATTCAGCAGGCGACCCTGGCGGAGCGGCAGGCCACTCTGGAAACAGCCAAGAACCGCGCGGCCTACAGCGAGAGCAACTGCGGGCGCCAAAGGAAGTTGTACGCCTCCGGCTCGATTTCCTTCGACAAGCTGGAAGCGGCGGAGAGGGAATGCTCCATAGACAAGCTGCAGGCCATCGAGGCGGAAGCTGCGCTCGAGCCTATTCAGGCGCAGATCGACCTCTACAAGGACAGGATCGCCCGCAGCGAATTCAAAATGCCCTTCACGGGAAAACTGGCGACTTTGCACCTGAAGGAAAAAAAGGGGAAATTCCTGGATATAGGAGTGCCTCTGGCCGAGGCGGAGGACGACAGCAGCTTTGAAGTCGTCGTGGAGATCCCGGAGGAAGACGCCTCCGGCATCAAGGTCGGCGCCGATGCGGACATCCGTCTGGCGGCTTATCCCGACAACAGTTTCAGGGGGGTCGTCAAGACAATCGATCCCGACGCAAAAGACAAGTCGTACGGAAAAATGATCCAGATGATCGTCACTTTTGAAAACAAGGGGGATAGCTTGAAATCCGGCATGTCCGGATACGCGAAAGTCAGAGGCGATTCCCTCATGGGCTGGGAGATGCTGACGCGCCCGATATTCCGTTTCCTGACGGTCGAAGTATGGGCCTGGATGCCGTGGTAAGAAAGTGCATTTTTATATTTGCAGCTCTGCTGCTGTGGACTTCCAGCGCTTACGCGGCGGATATCTTCGGCGTTTTCAGGCAGGCGCTGCTGAACGATCCCCTGCTGGGCAGCTCGAAGTACAAGCGCTCCGCCACCAGAGGCGACAGGGACGAAGTGTGCGGCAGGCTATGGCCGCAGATCACCGTCCCCGCTTCCTACACATACTACAACCAGGGCGAGCCGGGGACGTTTCTCGGCCAGGGATCCGCCAATACGAACGGAGCCATAGAGGGGCAGCAGGCCATGATCGGCGTGGCTCTCAGCCAGACTTTGTTCGATATGCAGAAATACACGGCCTGCCGGACGGGAAGGCTCCGCGTCAATCAGGGCGCCATGGACTACGAGATAGCGCTGGAAGACCTTATCTACCGCGTCATCCGCGACTATACCGACATTCTGTCGGCGTCGGACAAAGTCCTGTCCGCAGGCGCCGCCGTTGAATGGCGCGCCGCGCTGTTAAAGGAAACCAGGAAAAGTTTTGAGGCGGAAACCCTTTCGCAAAAGGACGTCGATGCAGCCGTTGCCGGGCTGAAAATCGCCGAGGCGGACAAAAAGGTCGCCGATAACGCTTTGTCGGCAGCCGTGGACGCATTGGAAGCGATCTTGAATGGCAGCGTATCCGCCGAAGATTTATCGGGATTGCGGGAAGAACTGCCCATGCTCGTGCCGGAACCGCCCGATCCGTACTATTGGGCCGACCTTGCCCAGAAGGAAAACCTTAAACTGGTCGCCAGCAAATTGTCCGTGGAGAAAATGAAGTATGATGTCGAAGCCGCCGCCTCCAGGATGTACCCGGTCGTGGATGTTTTCGCCAAACACACTTTTTTTGACAATAATATCGACCGCGCAAGCGGCTCCCTGGACAGCGACAACGGCAGTTTGTCGACGGACGCCGTGGGCGTTTCCTTCACATGGCCCCTGTTTACCGGAGGAAGCAACACCGCCGCTCTGTCCGCCGCGAAAGACCGGCACGAGGCCTCCCGGAAAGAGCATGAAGCCCTCCTCCGCAGCACGGGCGCGGAAGCCCGGAAAGCCCTGCTGGGGCTGATATCTTCCTCTGCCGGCATCGAGGCGGCGAAAGCCGCGCTTGCGTCGTCCCAGTCCGCTTATGACGCCGTCAATCAGGGCGTGGAAGCCGAAACCAGCACCAGGACGGATCTGCTGAACGCGCAGCTCAAGCTGCTGGAAGCCAGAGCCGGATTTGAGGCTTCCCGCTACGGCTATATCCTCGGCGTCGCGGAGTTCTGGAGATCCATCGGCGCATTGTCCCCCTCCAGCATCGGGGAAATCAATGGCTGGCTCAGGAACGAGGCCGCAAAACGCACCGGGAAGCCTCAAGACGCAGCGTCCCCGTTGAAAACAAATTTTTTCAACCCGTGCACAAAAAACGGCGCGCGATCCACCTGTCCGTTTTTCATCTGGATGAGATATAACGACCGCCCCTGAGCCGATCCGCGACGGCCTTCATATCTGGAAGTTCCAGGGGCTGGATAGCTTGCTTACGGTTTCATCTGAAGAGAGGTCTTGTTTTTTCCTCTCAGGAATCGTTCCATCGTTTCCGCCAGGGTCGCGCCTTCGCTGCTCAGCAGTTTCTGGCTGATGTCCCCGATGTTATGCCCCGCGCCGGGAACGATTTTCATCTGAATGGAAGCTCCCGCATCCTTCAGGATCCGGTTCGTTTCATAAGCGGACCTGTAATTCAGTTTTGTGACGGATTTCCTGCCCACGCCCCCCTCTACAGGCACGTTCTGATCATTCTCCCCATGTATATCGAGCACCTGCAAACCCGGCAAGTGGCATTGATTGCTGGCCGTCAGCGTGCCGGACACGGAGACGAAGGCCGCCACCACGCCGGGTTTTTCGCAGACAAAACGGTAGCCCATCATCGCGCCGTTCGAATGTCCCGCCATATAAAGCCTGTCGGCATCGACGGGGTACTTTGCGCTCATGTCCTTTATAAAACCCTGTATGAACCCGATATCATCCGTATTTTCCTTCAATGCGGAGCCGCAGCAGCCCCCGCCGGCATTCCAGGTGCGCATGTTTTTCATGAAACGCTGCCCGCCGGTGCCATTGAGATAGGCCACCATAAATCCGCGTTTTTCCGCGACCTGATTCATGCCGAGCTCTTTCGCGATGTAATCCGCGTTTCCCAGCCCCCCGTGCAAGACGATCAGCAAAGGCATTTTCTTCCCCTCTGGAACGGAAGAAGGCTTGTACAACAGGAACGACCGCCCCATATACGTCGATTCCGTCATGCCGCGGCCGGCGGCGAAAGCAGACGGCACAATGTCTCCCAAATCGAATTGCAGCGCAAACCCTGCGGCGACGGCGGCTAAAAATAATTTTGTCAGTGCACGACGAGTCAACATTTTTCTGTCCTATGTTAAGGGTTCGTTACGATTAAAAATCACCATGTCGTTTTTTCCCAGTACTCTTTTTGCAAGAAGGTCTGCCCGGAGTCAACGAATTCTTTGAGGGACATCAGTTTATGGTCAATGTCGGAAATAACCACTTCCAGCCAGTCGGCTTCGCTCCGGATAACCTCATAATTTGCGACGGCTACCTGACTCTTTTTGTAACCGGCAAACAAATTATGAAGCGCGGTTTCGATTTGCCGCACCCCTATGATGCGAACGTCCGCCCCGCCCCTTTTCAGGCGTGCGCCCAGCTCTTTTGCGCGCAGCCCTTTTTTCAGAACCTTCAGAACCATATCCCGCAATTTCGGATGCTCCGGCTGGGACGCTGAAGGCCGGTGGAAGGCTTCCTGTTTTTTTATCTCCTCTTCTTTTTCAGTCTTCTCACGTTCTTCTTTATCTTTTTGATATTGCAGGGGATCCAGACTTTCCAGCTTGCGGTGAAACTCTTTGAATATAACAAGAGTCCATGCCCGCTGGATCAACAGCTCCTCATATTGCCGGATAATGCTTTCAACGGTGATGTAAGGCGGCGGTCTGCCTTGTTCATCGAAGAGATTCTGAATGACTCTTGCAATATCGCGTTCTCCGGAAATTTCTTCGGAATGGCTTCTGGCCTCTTTTTCCGCATTTTCCGTCATGTGCTTTTTTACCAGTTTCGTACGCATCTTTTCACGTTCAGGGTCTTCATTGATTTTCCTGTCGCCGGACGTCGTGATGTTGCCGATATGATGTCTCATGGCCGCGCCTGCCCGTAACCGAATTCATGGGCCAGTTCCACCACTTCCGGGTACAGTCCCTTCCCGTCATCCCGCCATTTTACCGGCTCCTCCAACGGCGGCGTTGGGAGAATGCGCTTCCTGAATCCAGAATCTGTCAGAAACCCGGGATCGTTTCCGCACAGAGCGGTCGCAGGCCCGAGGCAGGCGAAAGGCGAGCGTTCCGGGTGCATCATTGCGTCCATGGCTTCGGCGCCGTCGCTGATGCCCAGCCAGCAGCAGATTTCCGCCAGTTTTTCTTCCGGCTGCGCCAGAAGATCCTCTGCACGAAGGAGGATATGCCGGTCTTCGGGCACGTTCTTTTCAAGGAAATTGAGGATGTTGACGTTCAGGTCATGCCACACCAGTTGCGGCTCGATGACCGCCCTGTCCTGCCGGTACTCTATCGCGTTGAGGAACAGGGGAAAGGCGCCTTGGTTCATCTCCATAAGCGATTCACACTGCATAACGGGATGCCTGACCAGATGGATAAAACGCGCATCCGGACACGCCCTGTAAATTCTCTCCATGTGGCTGACGTCGATAGTGCAGGCGGGGCTTTTTTCTATGGGGATCAGGGGATCGAGCCTTGCCGCAATCTCGCAAAAAACATCGCCCGTGCACCGGCTTTCCCGCGCCGCGCACCAGTGCTGGGCGAACTCGATGGCTTCGTCGGTCTGCTCCCCCGCATATATCTCGGCCACGACGCGCAGCAGCCCGTGGCGGAATTTGGCGTCGATGCTCATTCCAGATGAAGACGAATACCAGAGATCGATCATTTTATCGGCAGTGAACAAATTCAGTTCCATCAGCCCGAACGCCTGAGGATGCTGGCCAAGCATGGTGCTGACAAGGGACGTGAACGACCGTGGAGGCGCCAGGAGAAAAAGCGGGGCAGTCATCTTTTACTTCAGCTTTCCTTCGACAAAAGGCACTTCAAACACCTTTTCGTGAAAAATAGGGCCATGCCCGAAAAAATTATCCTCGCCGAACAGGTCGCCGTGATCCGCCGTCACGATGAAATGCGTTCTTCTCTTGGCGGCCTTATCCATGAGGGCGCCCACCAGATGATCCACGTATTCGACGCTCCTGATCTGGGCGTTCCGCAGCATTTTCATGCGGTCGGCGGTCATGAACTCGTTCCACTCCACCTGCTGAAGGCTGCCCGGCACGTCCATTTTTTTGACCACCCCGTGCACGCCCGAAATGACGGGAAGGCTTTCATCCTTCAGCATGTAGGGATAGTGGGTCTCCCCGAGGTTGAGAAAATAAAAATTGGTCTCGTCCTCGTCCTCCGGAAGCCTCATTTCCGCGACCATTTCCACGAACATGTTGTGGCCGGGCATGAGCTTGTAATCATCGAAATTCTGGCTGAAGGGAGTGGAAGGATTGAGGACGGGCAGCGAGACGCGGCCTATGGTGGCATACCCAAGTCCGCCCAGAACCCTGGTCAGCGACAGGTGCGGCAGGAAAGTCCTGAAGTCTATCCCGCTGAGACCCGTGCGCGCTTCCCAGTCCCTGTACTCATCCTTGTAGACTTCCGAGGCCAGAACCCGTGGCGGGCTGGCATGCGGGAACAATCCCATGGCAAAGGCATTATGAGAGGGCGCCGTCCAGGAAGCGTAGGAATACCGCTTTTGCGCTTCTCCCAGCCTGTCTATGTTCGGGGTCTTAGCCGCCATAAAGGAGTCGAAGCGGCAACTATCCATAACGATACAGACAATATGATTTCCAAGCCCATCCATAAAACATTTCTCCCTATTCTCGCGTCAAAGAGTGTCTCATATCACCATCTCCCTGATAGGGGATAGAAAAAATATATCGCGGAACCATTTTCCTTGACAAACACCCATTCATTGTCATAGCACTACACGTTTGACAAATGTGTGTGTTTCGGATTCTTTTGGTTTTATGAAAAAATAGAGTACAATGTCACATCAAAAATTTACAACTTTTGTTTATTCCTCTTCCCGGTTTATACGCGGAGAACTGGCTATCGCGGCCATGCGCGGGGGCGGCGTGGGCATCGTCAACGCCGAACTGGAAAAAGATGCCGGCAATATTTTCAAATGCCTCGACTCTCTCGAACGATTCGGCAGGAACGCGCCGGGACAATACGGGCTGAAACTCTCCGCCATCGATCAGGAAATCCTCGACCGGTTGGCTCCCTGCAATCCGGCATGGCTGATCGTCGACAGCGCCGCGCTGGATGCTTTCTTCGCCTCCGTGAATTTTGAAAAAATCGCTGTGCCGAACCTGCTTGTCGAATGCATCACGGGGGATGTTCCCGACTGCGTGAAAAAAGGATGCGTGGACGGGATCATCATCAAGGGCAACGAAAGCGGCGGGTATGTCGGCGAGGAAAGCAGCTTCATCCTGCTGCAAAAATGGGCAAAACAAACGGACATGCCCCTGTATATCCGCGGCGGCATGACGCCCCATGTGGCGGCGGCCTGTCATGCGATGGGTGCGGCTGGCGGCGTTCTGGACAGCCAGATTCTGCTGCTTGAAGAAAGCCCTGCCGCCCCCTCCCTTCAACAACTTCTGGGGACTCTGTCGGGCAGCGAGACTGTGGCCGTCGGCGACGGCGAAAAAGGCTTTTATTTCCGCGTCCTTAACCACCCGCAACTGAAAGCCGCCAAGACCTTTATCGCTGAAGACGAAAGCTGCTCACCTGACGCACTGCAAAAGCTGGTGGCGAACTATGCCATTGACTGGCTGGAACCAAAACAGGGTCTGCTGCCCGTCGGCCATGATGTTTATTTCGCAGAAAGCTGGCGCAAGCAATACGGCACGGTCGCGGCGGTGCTGCGGGCGATTGACGATGCCGTTGCATCTTATGCGAAAATAGCGGCGGCGAACCCGCCCCTGCGCCCCGACAGCCCTCTGGCCAGAGTTTTAGGAACAAAATTGCCTATCGTGCAAGGCCCCATGACGCGGGTTTCCGATACGGTTCCCTTCGCGCAGGCCATCGCCGACGGCGGCGCGCTGCCGATGATCGCCTTTGCGCTGCTGCGCGGCGAAACAATCACCGGACTGCTGGACAAGACCCAGGAGAAGCTCGCTGGAAAACCGTGGGGGATCGGGCTGCTCGGCTTCGTGCCCCCCGCCCTGCTGGAAGAACAGATCAGCGCGGCATTGCCATTCAAGCCAGGCTTCGCCGTCATCGCCGGAGGGAGACCCGATCAGGTGGTCGCGCTTGAAGCGCAGGGAATATCGTCTTTCCTCCATCTGCCCTCGGCAAGCCTGCTGGCAGGTTTTCTAAAGGGTGGCGCGCGGCGGTTTATTTTCGAGGGCCGGGAATGCGGCGGCCATATCGGTCCCCTGAGCAGCTTCGTTCTGTGGAGCGCCATGATCGACCGCCTTCTCGCCGAACTGGACGCCACCGGCATCCCCGGCGAGGATATCCAGTGCCTGTTCGCGGGCGGCATCCACGACGCTTATTCTTCGGCTCTGCTGCAAGTGATGACGGCTCCGCTGGCCGCGCGCGGCGTGAAAATCGGCGTCATCATGGGCAGCGCGTATCTATTCACGAAAGAAATCGTCGAAACCGGAGCCATCGTCGATCAGTTCCAGAAGGTCATCGTCGCCTGCGAGAAGACGGTCACGCTGGAGACAGGCCCCGGCCACGCAAGCCGCTGCGCTTACACGCCCTTCGCGCATAGCTTCTTCGAAATGCGGAGAGATTATAAATCGCAGCCCGACATGCCCGCCGACAGGATACGCGAAAAGCTGGACGACCTTATCCTCGGCACTTTGCGCCTCGCCGCCAAGGGACTCACCCGCGAGAACGACGCACTCGTGGCTATCGCCCCCGACAAGCAGCGGGAGAACGGCATGTATATGCTGGGGCAGGTCGCTCTTCTGCGGAATGACGTCATCACGATTGACTGTCTGCACAACGAAGTCATCGACGGCGCCCGTCAACTGCTGGAAGCTGCTGCCGCGCGGCAAGCCCCGCAAAACGAAAAAGTCAAAGCCTCCTCCCCCGCCGACATCGCCATCGTCGGCATGAGCTGCGCCCTGCCGGGGGCGCGGGACAAGGAAACTTACTGGGAAAACATCCTGAACAAGGTCAACGCCATCACAGAAATTCCAGGGCATCGCTTTGACCAGCGGCTCTATTTCGATGCCGACCGCCACGCGGAAGACAAGATCTACTCGAAATGGGGAGGCTTTCTCGACGACATGCCCTTCGACCCGTCGAAATACGGTATCACGCCGAAATCCATTGTCTCCGTCGATCCGATGCAGCTTATGGCGCTGGAGGTGGCGCAGGCCGCCCTCGCCGACGCCGGTTTCCGGCATACGGAGAAGGAACGCGAGCGCACGTCGGTCATACTCGGGATCAGCGGCGGCGCGGGCGATGTCGGCGGGCAATACGGCCTGCGGTCGGAACTTCCGCGCTTCGCCGGAGAATTGCCTGCCGCCTTGGCCGGTCAGCTTCCGGAATGGACGGAAGACACCTTCGCGGGAATACTGGTCAACGTCGTGGCGGGGCGGATCGCCAACCGCCTCGATCTGGGCGGCGCGAACTTCACTACGGACGCGGCCTGCGCCTCGTCAATGGCCGCCATTCATCAGGGCGTCCAGGAATTGCTGTCCAGAAACAGCGACACCGTGATCGTCGGCGGCGTCGATACGGTGCAGGGGCCGTTCGGCTATATGTGCTTCAGCAAAACGCAGGCGCTCTCGCCCACAGGCGCGTGCAATGCCTTCGACAAGGGCGCGGACGGCATCGTGATTTCCGAGGGGATCGGGATGCTGGTGCTGAAGCGCCTCGCAGACGCGGAGCGGGACGGCAACCGCATTTACGCGGTGATTAAGGGCGTCGGCACCGGCAGCGACGGCAAGGCCAAAGGCCTGAGCGCGCCCTTGCCTGCGGGTCAGTTGCGCGCGATGCGCCGCGCTTACGAGCAGGCGGGCTTTTTGCCAAGCACCGTGCGCCTGTTCGAAGCGCATGGCACCGGCACCGTCGCAGGAGATACCTCCGAACTGGAAAGCACCGGCACACTGCTGAAAGAAAGCGGCGGCAAACCACGCCAGTCCGTCGTGGGATCGGTCAAAACGATGATCGGCCACACCAAAGCAACGGCGGGCGTCGCCGGTCTTATCAAAGCCGCGCTGGCTTTGCATCACAAAGTCCTGCCGCCCCATCGCGGCGTGAAAGACCCCAATCCCGCCCTGACCGACAAGGACATGCCCCTGTATCTGCTCGATGAAGCCGAACCGTGGCTGAATGCGGCGGATCATCCCCGCCGCGCGGCGGCGAGCGCCTTCGGCTTCGGCGGCACCAATTTTCATGTTGTGATGGAAGAATATTCCGGCGAATACCGCGCCTGGAAGCGCACCTCCCCCCGGAGCCAATGGCCATCAGAGATGTTTATCGTGAGCGGCAAGGACAAGCAGGAATTGCCGGGGCAGCTTGGCAGGATAAAAAATATCCTCCGGCAGTCTCCTGACATCGAACCGCGTGATCTGGCCAGTGCTCTCGCAAAATCATGGGACGGGGAAGGCGAGACCCTCTTTATCGTGGCTGAAAACTTTGAGAAGCTGGCCGCGCACATCGATGCCGCTGTGGATTATCTGGATGGCAAAAAATCCTCCCTGCCTTTGGGCGCTTATTATTCCGCCACACAAACCAAAGGCAAGCTGGCGGTTCTGTTCCCCGGACAGGGATCGCAATGTACGGGCATGGCACGGGAAGTGTTTCTTCAGTTTCCGGTATGCGCGGATATTCTGTCCGATGCCGAGCGGCTTCTGTCACGCCCTTTCAGAGAGCGCTTTTGTGAAGACGCCAGCCTTGGCGGATTTATTTTTCCTCATGGAGCCTACGATCAACAAGAGAAGGATGCAGCCACCCGCATATTGGCCAGCACGGATGTCGCCCAACCCGTCTTGGGAGCCGTCGAATCTGGCCTATGGCGCCTGATGACGGATTTCGGGCTGAAAGCAGATATGCTGGCAGGTCACAGCTATGGCGAATTCGTCGCCCTTTATGCCGGAGGTTTCCTCAGCTTCGAGGATCTGATGACGATCTCCGAAGCCAGAGGCCGCCTGATCGTCGATAAGGCGCGGGAAGCCGGAGCGGAACTTGGCGCAATGGCGGCTGTCAAAGCCAGCCGCGAGGATGTCGAAAGCGCCCTCAGGGGGCTTCAGGACGTTGTTATCGCCAACCACAACGCGCCGCAGCAGATCATCATTTCCGGATCGGCGCAGGCCATCGAAAAAACTTCCGCAATTTTATCGCAATCCGGCAAAAGCGTAGTCCCCCTGCCTGTCGCGGCGGCCTTCCATTCTCCCTTCGTGGAACCGGCGCGTTCCTCTCTGGCTGAAGTCATCGACAAGACAGACTGGCGGAACGGCGATACCGTCCCGGTTTATTCCAACAACACCGCCAAGCCGCATGACGCAAGCCGCCTCAAAAAGGCCATGGCCGACCATCTGGTGAACCCGGTGGAATTCGTCGCCGAAATAGAGGCCATGTACGAAGACGGCGCCCGCGTGTTTCTGGAACTGGGGCCGAAGCCCGTGCTCACGCGGCTCGTCGGAAACATTCTCGGGAACCGCCCGCACGCCGCCATCGCCTTCGACGACAAGGGCGGCGGGCTGGTCGGGATGCTCCATGCCTTCGCGCAACTCCTCTCTGCCGGTATCAGGGTGGATGCGCGAAAATTGTTTGAGGGCCGCGGTTGCCTGACGATTGACCTTGAAAACATAAACGCCGCTCACCGCCGCCCGCACATGCCGAAACATGCGTGGCTTCTCAACGGCAGCGGCGCGCGCCGGGCGACCGACCCGGTCAGGCACATCGGAGTGACGCTCGAACAGGCGCAGACGCTCAAGATGCAGAAAACATCAACCAACTCAATTAAAAACGGAGGAAAAAAAGCAATGGACGATCAGGATATAAGGCCAGGCTCTGCCGTGGCGGAGGCCTATTTCAGGCTTCTGGAACGGCAACTGGATAACGCCCGGGAGGTCGCGCTGGCGGCTCTCGGGTCGGCGCCCGCACGAACAGCAGAGAAAGCAATCCGCCAGCGCCAACCTTTGCCGCTGCCGGAGGCGATCACGCTCCCCGCCAGAGAGAAGGCCGAGCCAAAGCCCGTGACGATGGCCGCCGCTCCCGTCAAGCCCGTTGAACAGGCTCCTCCGGCTCTGCGCGTCATCCCTTCTGAAGCATCGACAGAAGAGATAAACGAGAAGAAACTGAAGGAAATCAGCCTGTCCGTCGTGACGGAGAAAACCGGCTATGAAGCGGACATGATCGAGTTCAGCCAGAATCTGGAAGCCGATCTCGGCATCGACTCGATCAAGCGCGTCGATATCATCGGCGGCATCCTCGACCGGTTGCCGGAGTCCGT
>JAZDGQ010000053.1:0-2306 GCA_043806835.1 Pseudomonadota bacterium
TCGAGGAACCAGTTGCCGGTGCGTGCAGACTCGAGCTTGTCGTTGGTGAGAATCTCAAAGGGAAGATGAAAGCGGCGGTAAAGCTCGTCCTGCCACTGCTCGGCGAGGCTGCCCGGGCAGACGATGAGACAGCGTTGCAAATCGCCACGGGCGATCAGTTCTTTGATGAGCAGACCCGCCATGATCGTCTTACCGGCGCCGGGATCGTCGGCAAGCAGAAATCGCAGAGGTTGACGCGGCAGCATGGCCTCGTAGACCGCCGTGATCTGGTGCGGCAGTGGGTCAACAATTGAGGTGTGGATGGCGAGTACCGGGTCGAAGAGGTGTGCAAGACGGATGCGATGTGCTTCGGAGACCAGGCGGAACAGGGCGCCGTCGCCGTCGAAACTCCAGGGTCGGCCCTGTTCCACAAGATCGAGACGCGGCTCATCATGCCGATAGAGCAGTTCGTTGGCCACCTTGCCGGCGGGCGTCTTGTACGTGAGTTCGAGAGCCTCGGAACCGAACCACTGCACGCTGACGACCGTAACGAAGCAGTCCGGAAGGACGCCACGTACGGCAGCATTGGGTTGAAGGTCTTCGAGTCGCATCATTCGGGTCCCTGAATGGCAACGCTGGACCGACTTTTTCCGGGGAGACGTGCGGCCAAGCGCCTAATGACCTAAATCAACCAACCGTCGATGGCTGTCAGTCGGCTTGAACAATCGGGAATTACTTGTGGAATCTACACCCAAGCACGGGATATGTCAAATTACGATTTTATCAGGCGGATCTGTTCGAGCAGCCGAACGGATCGGGATCTTACGGCGCCAGACAAAGACCATGAGCGAGAAGGGACCGGGGATATTTTTCAATGGATGTTGCGTCTTCCCTATGCGGCAACGGCAACGCGCAAGAATTTTTTGCATATTGCCGGGCATCCCCTGTATAATATCGCCGTCGGAGGTTTCCGCAAGGACATTCGAACAGGCGGGGGAAGGATGCTGCGCAACGCAGCATCCGGACTTATTAAGAAGCCATCAAAGAAATCCAATCATTTTTAAAGGAGGCAGACGAACATGGCAAAAGCATTCAAGGGATCAAAGACGGAGAAGAATCTGCTGGCCTCCTTCGCCGGGGAGTCCCAGGCGAGGAACCGTTACACCTTTTTCGCCAGCGCCGCCCGGAAGGAAGGGTACGAGCAGATCGCCAACATTTTCGCCGAGACGGCGGAAAACGAGAAGGAACACGCCAAGGTGTTCTTCCAGCATCTCCAGGGGGGCGAAGTGGAGATCACCGCAGGCTATCCTGCGGGCGTGATCGGGAAGACGAAGGATAACCTAACGGCTGCCGCGGCCGGCGAGAACATGGAGTGGACGACCCTCTATGCGAACTTCGCCAAGACCGCCAAGGCGGAAGGGTTTGGCGAGGCGGCCCGCTCCTTCGAGCAGATTTCCAAGGTGGAGAAGTTCCATGAGGCGCGCTACCGGAAATTGATCGAGAACATCGCGAAGAAACAGGTCTTCAAGAAGGACGAGGCGGTGAAGTGGCACTGTATCAACTGCGGCTACATCTTCGAGGGGACGAAGCCTCCGAAAGAATGCCCGGCCTGCCGGCATCCCCAGTCCTACTATGAGGTCTTGGCCGAGAATTTCTGACAGGCTGTTGACCGGAAGCTCATCCCTTCATCCCCGCCTTGTTGGCGGGGATGAGAGATCGGGCCGTGTCCGCACGACGCAGATCCAATCCGTAACCATCCCGAAGTGAGAGCTTTGAATTACTCCTGAAATTCGGTAAATTGTCATTCCTGCCCCCGCTTTCGCGAGGGTAAACTCCAGCAGGAATCCAGTCAGTCCGGTGGTTTCATAGATTCCCGCCGGAGTTTACCCCGTACCTGATACGGGGCGGGAATGACAAAGAGGATGGATTTTCAAAGCCCTCATGTCTTCATAAATAAGAAACCATGGGTGACGAACTCGTAAAAAGTCCCAAAAGCCTTGAATCTGGGGCGGCTTCGTAAAAAGCTCCGCAGGCAAGGCACGCGAACCCTGAGGAGTGAGGCGTACTTTGGCGTACGCTGCAACGACGAAGGGTGACGCGCAACGCAGCATCCGGACTTTTTACGACGCCGTCATGGGTGGATCTGCCGGGGAGACGGAAACTGTTGATCATCGTGGAATAGGATGCCCCGGAGAGGGACGGAGGAAGACGAACCGGACCAGGAGGATCAAGGCCCCCGCAAAAATGATCAGCATCACAAGGGTGATGAGAGGCCCCAGCGTCATCAGAAGATAGCCGGCGGCAACCACCGGAACGAGGCTCAGCCG
>JAZDGQ010000054.1:0-13333 GCA_043806835.1 Pseudomonadota bacterium
CCGTTCAACCGGCAATCCCGTCAGCCGCATGAACGTCACAGGCCGTTTCGACAACCGCGCTGCTTCCCCTTCCAATTCCATGATTTTGCCCCCCTGTGCGAACCACAGGTCTCATAGAATCACACCTTTCTGGCAAAAGGACCCCCTAATCGTGCAATGACTCTGTTCCATGGCGGGGGAGTGCGCCTGTCCTGTTCAAAGAAGCCCAGGGTCTGTTCAGGGGACCCCGGATCAGGAGCTTTCTTTTTTTGACTTCGGGGAAGAAGATATCGGCGCTTCGTCGCCGTCGTCATCATCGTTCGACTCGTCAGAGCCGGCCAGCATGGTGCTGGCGACCGTTCCGGAATTCTCGCGGATTTTCTTTTCGATTTCGGCGGCGACCTTCGGGTTGTCCTTCAGATACTTGCGGACGTTCTCGCGCCCCTGGCCGATGCGCTCGCCGTTATAGGAGAACCATGCGCCCGACTTCTCGATGATATTGGCGTTGACGCCAAGGTCGAGAATCTCGCCGTTCTTGGAAATGCCCTCGCCGTACATGATGTCGAATTCGACGACGCGGAAGGGCGGAGCCAGCTTGTTCTTGACCACTTTCACCTTGGTCTGGTTGCCGACGACGACTTCCTTGTCTTTCAGGGAGCCGATGCGGCGGATGTCTAGGCGCACCGAGGCGTAGAATTTGAGCGCGTTGCCGCCCGTGGTGGTTTCGGGGTTGCCGAACATCACGCCGATTTTCATGCGTATCTGGTTGATGAAAATCACGATGGTGCGGGATTTGGAGATGGAGCCGGTGAGCTTCCGCAGTGCCTGGCTCATCAGGCGGGCCTGCAGACCCATGTGGCTGTCGCCCATTTCGCCTTCCAGTTCGGCGCGGGGGACAAGGGCGGCGACGGAGTCGATCACCAGCACATCCAGCGAACCGGAACGGACGAGAGTATCGGCGATTTCAAGAGCCTGCTCGCCCGCATCGGGCTGGGAGATCAGCAGACTGCTGATGTCGCAGCCGAGCTTGCCGGCGTAGGAGGCGTCAAGGGCGTGCTCCGCGTCGATGATGGCGCAGAGGCCGCCCAGTTTTTGCGCCTCCGCGATCACCTGCAGGGCGAGGGTGGTCTTGCCGGAGCTTTCCGGCCCGTAAATCTCGACGATGCGCCCCCGGGGCAGGCCGCCGATGCCAAGCGCGATATCCAGCCCGATGGAACCCGTCGAGATCACATCCACCTCCTGACAGGCGTTGCTGCCGAGCTGCATGATGGAGCCTTTTCCGAAGGCCTTTTCGATCTGGCTCAGGGCCGCGTCGAGCGCCCTTTGCTTTTCAGCCGCGTTCATTTCGTTCTTCCCTTCGGGACGGAGTTGCGTAACGGACATTTTGATTTCCCCTTCTTGTCTCACATTGGATGCCGACGATCAATCTCGGATCTCACGAATCTCAATGTACATGGTTTGTTCCTTCGTGCAAGAAAAAAGAACATGATGGGAACAATATTTATTTGATTTGTCCTAAAATTTCTGCTACGAATGCAGCATGGAAAGAAGAATCAGCAAATCGGGAGCCGAAGACGACCGGGGAATCCCCTTTGTTTTCAGGAATTTTGAGCTTCTTCGCCGCGCTCAGAATGACAAAAGACGGCCTTGTTCAAATGTTCCATCGACGGAAGACGGGCATGGCAGGGATATCAGTAGCCGGGGGCAGGATGAACTCGACATCCGTTCCCGTGAGACGGTTCGTCAGCGCGTTGATGCGGGAAACGAGGTTTATGCCGTCGATCTGGGAGGCGGGCTTGGCGCGCATTCCGTGAGGATGGCGGAGGCGGGGGCTGCGGTCACGATGATCGATTTAGCCCCTGCAGCCGCGAAACATTTTAATAAGGCTGTTGAGCAGGGGATTATTGCGTCCGGCTCCGTCCGTTTTGTTCAGAAAAATTTTCGGGATATTGCAGATAAGGATCTTCCCGAAAAAATCGATGTACTTTACTCCCAGAGAGCCCTCCACTATGTACCTTATAATGAAGCCAAGTCCGTTTTGAGCAAGCTCTTTAACCGCATGACGAAGAACGGGGTCGTGTTTATTTCCGCAGCCGGTTTGGATGCGGAATACGGCAAGACATACCCGGACAGGGACAAGCCCGTTGAAGAGCGCTTTTCTCTTCTTGCGGAAGACATGCAAAAGAAACACGGAGTCACGCACGAACTCGTCCTCTATAAAGAAGAGGATATGGCCAGGCTGTTGGAAACCTCTGGATTTCGGGACATAAAAATAACCCGGTCGGGTTTCGGGAGTATCAGGGCGACGGCGTGCAAGTGATTTGAATAGTCATATTCGCTTCGGGACGGGGATGACGGCGGCGCCCGGACAATCGTCCGAAAGACAAACCACGGGGATGCCGCCGGATAACCGCATTTCCGAAGATTTCGGCGTCCGGAGCAAAAAAGATTCGGAACCGGACAAAGGTGGAAAAATAAAAGCTTCTAAACTGCTTGAATTAAAACTGTAGCCCTGCGGCTTGCCAGAAACGCGTAGGTCAGTATTTTATACGCCAGCTTCGCCGCCAGGAAATTGCAGGAGTGCAGATTGGGCTTGGGCGCGAGTTCGTTGACGTCCGCGCCGACGAAGGTTGACACTTTCGCCACTTCGCGGAGGATGTCCATGGACTCCTGCCAGAACAGCCCGCCCGGCTCCGGCGTGCCGGTGGCGGGCATCAGGCTGGCGTCGAGCCCGTCAACGTCGAAGGTGACGTAAACGTTTTTGTCTTTGAAATGGCTAACGATCTCCTTCATGTCCCATGCGGCCTTTTCCCGCGCCCAGTAGATTTTGACGCGGTCGCCGTTCGCTTCCAGAAACGGGATTTCGCTCTGGGAGATATTGCGGATTCCGAAGGAACAGAGCTTGACGTGCTTGTGGTCGAGCACGCGGCGCAGCGCCGAGGCGTGGGAGTAATGTTCCCCCTCGTATCCGTCGCGCAGGTCGGCGTGGGCGTCGAAGTGCAGGACGGTGAGGTCTTTGTAGCGCTTTGCATAGGGGCGGATGGCTCCCGCCGTGATGGAATGCTCGCCGCCGAACACAAGCGGGAATTTGTCCGTTTTCAGCACCTCTTCCACCATGCCTTCCAGCTGATCGAGGGCTTTGGTCAGGGGCTTTTTGATTTTGGGCTCTTTGGCGGTGACGACGCCGATCCTGCGGAACGGCTCGCACCAGAACTCGTCGTCGAACAATTCCACCTGATGCGAGGCGTCGATCATCGCCTGCGGCCCCTTGGCCGTGCCGCCGCCGTAGGAAACCGAGGCTTCCAGCCCGAACGGGATCACGACCGCTTTGGCTTCTTTCGGCGATACGGCGTCTTTCTTTTCAAGGCCGAGGAAGGCTCTGGAAGGGGGGAGGAATTGCATTTAAAACAGCTTCGCCCAGTTTTTGCGGCTGCGTTTTTTCCAGTGGCCGCGGTGGTAGGCGTCGCTGGCGAGGAGAGGCAGGACGGAACCGGCTTCGGCGAAAACCATCTGTTCCTGCGCGACATCGACCTTGCCCCAGGAGCAGGCTTCCTTCAGCGTGGAGGAGGAGCACGCGCCGTCGCGCACGTCGGCCACGGTGATCTGGATCGCGTATTTGTGCATTTCGACGTCTTTCGCCCCGAGAATTTCGGCGCAGACGACGGTGTCCTGCGCGAAGTTCTTCGGCACGCCGCCGCCGATCATGAGGAGGCCGGTGGTGCCCGCCGCGATCTTGATGTCGGTCAGCTCGCGGAAGTCGGCCACGCTGTCGATGCTCATGTATTTCTTCGGGTTTTTCTTCTGGTGCATGACGAGGCCGAAGCCTGCGCTTGAATCCGTGAAGGCCGGGCAGAAAATGGGAACGCCCTGTTCGTATGCGGTCTGGACGAGGGAGCCTTTCTTTTTCGCGTTCTTCGTCAGCCACTTGCCCATTTCCCTGATGAATTCGCGGGAGGAATAGGGGCGCGGCTCAAGGCTGTTGGCGATCTCGAAAATCGTGCGGTCTACCGCCTGAAGGTCTTCTTCATCTATATAGGTATCGTAGATGCGGTCGATATAGAGGTCGCGCAGTTCGCGGTCATTCACCGCGCCGTCGGCCTGATAATGCCTGAAGCCGAGCGCCTCGAAGAAGTCCATATCGACGATGCTCGCGCCCGTGGACACAACCACGTCCACCATGTTGTGCTTCACCAGATCGGAGTAAATATCCATGCAGCCGCCCGCCGACGTGGAACCGGCGAGAGTGAGGATGCTGGTGGCATTTTTATCCTGCAGCAAGGCGTTGAAGATTCCCGCCGCGCGGGAAAGGTCGCGGGAGGTGAAGGACATCTTGCCCATCGCCGCGATGATCGGGCGGGCATCGAAGCTGGTAATGTCGATATGCCCGACCGGCGTGGACAGCAGGGCGGCCTTGCGGTTGCTTTTTGGGTTCGGCTTTGTCTTGACGGCTTTCAGGTTTTTCATGGTCGTTTCCTTTTTCAAAACTGTCTATGCTACGGAGAATTCTTTTGACGAATCCGCCACCTCGCCGGAATCGTCGTACATCGTCGCCAGAGGCGGGGTTTTGACGCTATATGTTTCCGTTTCGCTGAAGCCGTTGAAGCCGGTACGCATCGTGTTGCCGTAGGCGCCGAGCTGGCCGATCTCGATATAGTCGCCTTCCTTCATGTCGTCGGGAAGGTAGAAAGGGCCGGGCATGTAGTCGATGCTGTCGCAGGTCGGCCCGTAGAAGCGGAACGGCTTCGGCGAGGCGCTGACGCTGCCCTGTTCCGGGCGGACGAGGCGCGCCGGATAGCGGAATCCCATGTGTCCCGCGTCGAACAGGCTGCCGTAGGTGCCGTCGTTGATGTAAAGGACGTCGTCCTTGCGAAGCTCGACCCTGACGACGACCGAGCAGCTTTCGGCCACGAGCGCGCGCCCCGGTTCGCACCAGAATTCATAGCGGTTGCTGTGCGGAAGCCGGTCAAGCCCCTGCTCGATGGCAAGTTTGTAGTCGGCCAGAGCGGGCGGGATCATGTCGGGATAGAGGGACGGGAATCCCCCGCCGATATCGATGATGTTCACCTGTGTGCGCGGAATGGACTGTATGATGCTCCCCACGAGGTCCAGCGCCGTGATGTACGCCTGCGGATCCATGGTCTGGGAGCCGACGTGAAAGGAGATTCCAAGGCGGCTTCCTGCTTTGCGGGCGGCCTTGAGGAGGGAAGCGGCCTTTTCCGGCGCGACGCCGAATTTCCCGGACAGGGGGATCTCGGAGGACGTGTTCGGCACGGCCAGACGCAATATCAGGGTCAGATCCCTGGCTTTGGCGGTGCTGGAAGTGATTTTTTCAAGCTCCTCGGCGCTGTCGAAGGCGAAATCGCGGATTCCGTATTCGAAATAGGCGCGCTCTATGGCCTGGCGGTTCTTGACCGGGTGCATGAAAGACAGGGCGGCGTCCGGGAACATTTCGCGCACGGTCTGGATTTCGGGCATGGAAGCGACGTCAAAGGCTTTGATTCCTGAATGAAACAGCCCCGACAGGATGTACGGGGCAGGGTTGGCCTTGACGGCGTAGAGCACTTTTCCGGGAAAGTTCTGCGTGAACCAGCGGGCGGCGGAGTCCAGCGCCGCAGGTCGGAAGCAGGTTATCGGTATCGTCGGGCGGTGCTGTCGCACCAGCTCGTCCGGATTGTTATATTCGTCCATTTCATGAGGTCCCCTGATATCAAACCACACACCCGTCTTAACGAATCTCTCCGCATTCGGCATCTCATATTGAATCTTATAGGGCGATTCGTTTTTTTGTAAAGAAAACTTTACGGGCGGGGCGAATTTTTTTCCGGGGAAGATCTTCGCCCCTGTTCGCAAACCGGAAATTTTTTCGTGAACGGGATCGTCATGCCCGCGTGAAGCGGCATGACGGTGGTTTTGAATATTCCGAATGATACCAGATCACATTGATACCTATTCATCGACGCCCCCACGCCTTCCGGCAGGTTTTTAAAACTACAGAGTGCGCAGAGAAGGCAGGGAAGGGCGGTATCTCTGCGCACTCCGCGTTCTCTGTAGTTTAGTTTTTTCGCCTTCGGCGCAAAGGATCAGGTCAATATCAATCTGAGTTGGTATTACAGGTACGAACCGAAGGCCGGAAACCAAAGAGGCCATTCCATTCGTAGGAAATTTCCTTTAAAAATAACTATACATAATTAAAAAACAGTGTATGATCCGCCCTATATCGGAAGAAAAGAATTGAAAAATAAAGATTTTTCAATAGGATAGCGCCGCTCTGACAAAGAGGGCAGGGGAATGTCCATACGTTCACAATAGTACGGCGGAAGAAACAAAATGAACTCGAAGTTAAAGAATATTGCCATCATCGCTCACGTCGACCATGGCAAAACGACGCTTGTGGACGTTCTGCTGCGCCAGTCGGGGTTGTTCCGGGAGAACCAGCATATAGCCGAATGCGTCATGGACTCAAACGATCTGGAGCGCGAGCGCGGCATCACCATTCTGGCGAAGGTGACGTCCGTTCAGTGGAAGGACACGCGCATCAACATCGTCGACACCCCCGGCCACGCCGATTTCGGCGGCGAGGTGGAGCGCATCCTGTCGATGGTGGACGGCGTGATCGTTCTGGTCGATGCGGCGGAGGGGCCTCTGCCGCAGACCAAGTTCGTCGTCGCCAAGGCGCTGAAGCAGGGGATCCGCCCGATCGTCGTCATCAACAAGATCGACCGCCCGGACGCGAGGCCGCACGCCGTTCATGAAGAGATTTTCGACCTTTTCGCCGCGCTGGACGCGACCGACGAGCAACTCGATTTCCCCCTGCTCTACGCCTCGGGCAGGCAGGGCTGGGCCAGTGCCGCGCTGGACGGCGAGCGCAAGAACATGACGCCTTTGTTCGATCTGATCTGCGAATTCGTCCCGTCGCCGAAGAATAACGCGAACAAGCCGTTTTCGATGCTGGTGACCCTGATCGAGAACAATCCCTATCTCGGGCGGCTGGTCACCGGCAAGGTGATGTCGGGCAGCGTCCGTGTGAATGTGCCGGTGAAGGCCATTACCCGCGAGGGCAAGCCGGTGGAGACGTCGAAAATCACAAAAATCCTGGCCTTCCGCGGGATCAACCGCGAACCCCTGACGCAGGCGGACGCAGGCGACATTATTTCTCTGGCGGGAATGACGGAGGCGACCGTGTCGGACACCGTCTGCGATCCGGCGGTGGAGCAGGCGCTCCATGCCGTGCCCATCGATCCGCCCACGATCAGCATGTCGTTCGCGGTGAACGACGGCCCCTTCGCGGGGACGGAGGGGACGAAAGTCACCTCCCGCGCCATCCGCGAACGCCTGTTCCGCGAGGCGGAGAGCAACGTCGCCATGAAAGTGCAGGACGGCGTCACTTCCGACGTCTTCGAGGTGTTCGGCAGGGGCGAGCTGCAAATGGCCGTCCTGATAGAAACCATGCGCCGCGAGGGATTCGAGCTTTGCATCGGGCGTCCGCGCGTCGTCTATAAAATCGACGAGGAAAACGGGGAAAGGCTGGAGCCGTTCGAGGAAATCATGATCGACGTCGATCAGTCCTATTCCGGGCAGGTCGTGCAGAAAATGGCCGTCCGCAAGGGCGAGATGATCTCGATGATGCCGAGCGGCGGCGGGCGGGTGCGGATGACGTTCATCGCGCCGACCCGGGGCTTCATCGGCTATCACGGCGAATTCCTGACCGACACGCGCGGCACCGGCGTCATCAACCGCCTGTTTCACGGCTACGCGCCGTTCAGGGGAGGCGTCGAAAGCCGCCGCACAGGGGTTCTGCTGGCCATGGAGCAGGGCGAGGCGACGGAGTACGATCTCTGGAAGCTCGAGGAACGCGGCATCATCATGGTTCTGCCGGGGACGCGCGTTTATGAAGGCATGATCGTCGGCGAGCACAGCCGGGGAAACGACCTGCCGGTCAACGTGCTGAAGGGCAAGAAACTGACGAACGTGCGCGCTTCCGGCACCGACGAGGCGACGCGGCTCGTTCCGCCCCGCATCCTGACGCTCGACCAGGCGATCATCTACATCGCGGACGACGAACTGGCGGAAGTCACGCCGAAATCCATCCGCCTCCGCAAGCGCATTCTCGACCCGAACCTCCGCCCGCGCGCCGACAAGGTGGCCGTGGCAAAATGAACTTACGCAAATAAACAGTATACCTGAACATGACTTTGAATTATTCTCGCGAAGAATTCGAAGAGAGATTCGACAAAGGATATCCAAAACAGTTCCCTGAAGACATCGAAAACATCCTTAGGGAAAAATCAGGCGTCAGCCTAGAAAGTATAGGACATGTCTTTTTTATCCAGGGATCGTACTATCGCCGGAGAAGGTTTTAATCGCTTGTGGGCGGTCTTAGCCGCCCTTGGCATTCATATACCTATCGGCCAGATTTATGCCTTCAGCGTATTCAAACTCCCCCTGACCAAGCTTATCGGCGTTACCCAGTCTGCTCCGGCGGACTGGGGACAGCAGGATGTGGGCTGGATTTTTTCTTTGGGCATCTTGTTTTTAGGCCTGACTGCGGCCTTTGCGGGAAAGTGGGTGGAAAAGCAGGGGCCGCGAAAGGCCATGTGTCTGTCCGCACTATGCTTTGGCGGAGGTTTTCTGATTTCCGCACTGGGCATTCATCTGCATATTCTGGCATTGATGTATATCGGTTATGGGGTTATCGGCGGTATGGGCCTGGGGTTCGGCTATGTGGCGCCTGTCACAATGCTGATGCGATGGTTCCCGGATCGTCCCGGCATGGCAACGGGGCTTGCCATTATGGGGTTCGGGGGCGGCGCTCTGGTGGCAGCTCCGCTTTCGACGGGTCTGATGGATTTTTATGCGACCGGACTGTCGAACGGCGTTTTCGAAACCTTTGTCACAATGGGTATTGTGTATCTGGTTGTCATGATGTTATCGGTCGTGATTGTACGCATTCCGGCGGAAGGATGGCAGCCCCTGCGTATTGCAGGAAAAAGCGAAAAAGCAGGGATCGCTGTCAAAGTCGGGCAGGATAAAACCATTGAAGAGGCCATGAAAACGCCCGCGTTTTATTTTTTATGGCTTGTTTTATGTTTGAATGTGACGGCAGGAATAGGCCTTATATATCAGGCCTCTCCAATGGTGCAGGAGATGTTCCCGAATGATGTGACAGTGGTCATTGCGGCTATTTTCGTGAGCTTGATTAGTGTAGGCAACATGATTGGCCGATTTGTATGGTCAGCCGCATCAGACCATCTGGGCCGCCCGTTGACGTTTGGCATTTTCTTCATTTTTGGCGCAGCATTGTATGTCAGTCTGAACATTTTCGGTGCCTCGAACTATCTTTACTTTATGGGCGCCTGTGTATTGATTATCAGCATGTACGGAGGATCTTTCTCGACCATGCCGGCCTATCTCAAGGATGTATTCGGCATGAAGGCGCTGACCTCCATCTACGGTCGCGTCCTTACAGCGTGGAGCGTCGCCGGCATTCTGGGGCCGAAGATGTTTGACATGATCCGTGAATATCAATTGGCGAATGGGGCCACTATAGTCGAAGCCTATGCCGCTATTATTAACGTGATTATCGGATTAATGGTCGTAGGTTTTGTGTGTAACATGCTGGCTTCCCGCGCGTTGAAAAAATAACGTATGCCGGATGCAAGGGCGGCGGGGGTGTAAGGCCTGCCCCCTACAGATTGTCTCCCTCGCGGGAAGGCGGGGGGTCTTTTGGAAGGACGATTTCTGGTTTTTCATCGGGCTGATAATGCGCCGTCCGGCTTTTTTCCACAGGCTTGTTGTGGTCGATCTTCAGGGTGATGGCCAGAAAATTAGTCAGATCCCGGAAAGTGATCACTCCCAGAAATCTGCCCTTGTCCGCCACCAGAAGCTGTTCCTGACCGTGTCTGTGCATGATCTCCAGCGCGTCGGCGGCGCTGCTCTCCGGCGCGACGACAAGAAAATCTCCCAGAGGCCCCATCACGCTGGCCACATGCAGAAACGGCCATTCGTGCTTGTTTAGCGACATTACGGCATTCAGGCTGATGATGCCAGTCAGGATACCGTTGTCGATCACGGGGAAATTTTTCTGATAATGCCTGTTGACGTACTGATCGACCAGATCGGCAATCGTCAGGTCCGGGGACACCGCAACGACCCGGTTATGCATGAACCGCGACACTTTTTCCAGGGCAAGGAGCGAGGAGGATTCCATCTGGCGCACGGCGTAGGCGCTGGAGTTGTAAACGAAAAACCCCAGAAGTCCCAACCACATCCCGGAAACCATATCATTATGGAGAACCACGCTGAAACAGGCGCAGGTAATCAGGCCGTAAGCGAAAATTGCTCCGCTTTCCGAGGAGATTCTGGTGGCGGCCACCAGGTTATTCTTATAATGCCAGATAAGGGCGCGCATTGCGCGGCCTCCGTCCAGGGGGAAGGCCGGAGCCATGTTGAACACGGCGATGAACATGTTGAGGTCGCCGTGATACGCCAGCACGCACGAAACGGGGCCGGCCCGGACATACGTCTCGTAAAGGCTGGCGACGGCCCAGAAGACAAGCCCGAGCAGCGCGCTCATGATGGGGCCGGAAATCGCCATGAAGAATTCCCCCTTGGGGTGGCTTGGCTGCCCCTTCATTTCAGAGACGCCGCCGAAGATGAACAGGGTGATGCTTTCTATCGGCATGTGATAATATTCGGCGATGACGGCATGGGCCACCTCATGCGCGACGATGGAGAAAAAAACGCCGGCCACCGTGGCGATCCCCATGAACTGGTATATATCCGGAGACTGACCCGGCAGGATGTCCGGATATACCTTGTTGGACATTGTCCAGCTGACCAGTACGGCCAGAAGAAGCCAACTGGCATCTGCTTTTATCCTGAAGCCGAAAAAATGAAACAAAGTTACGCGTTTTATAGACACTTTCTTTCCCTTTTTTTTAATTACGAAAAATAAGTCCGGAAGCGCAAAACCACCCCCCTTTGACTTTCCAGCCAAAATAACAATAATGCTAACATAGCATGAGAAACAGAGACAGTTCAGGTGATATGTCCTTCGAGAAACGAAAACTTCCGGTAATCGCCGCTTCGATAGCCTGCCTGTCGTTCTTGTCAGCCTGTTTGCAGGATATGGGTCTGACGGAGTTTTTCACTCTGCCCGTGGCCTCCGGGGAGCAGCAACAGGCGGTTTCTTTGGAGGCGTCCTTGCCGGTGTCTCCTTCTCTCTATTGCAGGGTCGGGCGCGGCTCCGCCTTGTTCGGGCAGGACTGGTATGCTTTCAAAGACGCCCTGTTCTCCCTCCGCCAGGGAGACCGCACGAGCATACAAATCACCAGCACCCGCAATAAAGAGGAGATGGTGATTCAGGTTTTCTTCGATGGAGGAGGGCAAAAACTGCTCTTCTGCCCGGTCACCGACGTTGCGCCGGGTCAGCTCATTCCCTGCGCCAGCCTGTATGCCCTGAAGGAAGATCTTCAGCAGGGCATCAAGCGCACATTTGACATCCCCGCCGCTGTTCAGGATGGGACGATCACCTGTTCTTTCCTTCAGGAAAATATACGCTGATAATTCCGGAAGTTGAAAAATCTTGTGGTTTTTAGAAGTTCCCCCGCAGCCAGTCGAACAGTTGCGTGCTTTCCTCCGTGCATTTTTTTAACATGCACCGGCGAGGCCGCTAACAGATTCCGGAAACTCCTAAAAGCAGGATCGGTTGACGCCGTACAGGTAATGAGTCCTGACCTTAGTGTCCGTCCATAAAGTTGTTGAATCAAAAGAATCAGATGTGATTCACTGAAGGCAGCCGAAAGGAGGCCTTTATGTGGACAGCCGAGAACCGCCCGAGATACAACCGCGACAGACTGAGATACGTTCGCCACGGGACGTTGACGCTGTTCGCAGCTTTGAATTACCTCGAAGGCAAGCTGATCTCGCGCATCGCCAAAAAACACCGGCATCAGGAATGGCTGGCCTTCCTGCGCAAGATCGACCGTGAAACGCCGAAAGACCTTGCCGTCTACATTATCGCCGACAATTATGCGACCCACAAACACCCTGCGATCAAAGCATGGCTGGCGCGGCATCCTCGGTTCCACATGCACTTTACGCCCACGTCATCGTCATGGCTCAATCTGGTCGGGAGATTCTTCCGCGATCTCACCGACGTCGTCACCGAAGGCAGCTTTACCTCCGTCCGAGAACTGGCCGACACCATCCAGGGCTTCCTTGCCGACCGCAACGCCAACCCAAAACGTTATGTCTGGCGCGCCAAAGGAGAGGACATCCTCCGCAAAATCCAGTCCGCACGGGAGGCTTTGCAGAAATGTAAAGCTATTTGAGAGACACTACATTAGCTACATGCCTTTTTCTGTCCAGGTTTCGGGGACCAGCTCAGTTTTTACGGTATTATGGCGGCTTAATGCCAGGCCGAAACGATGAAGGAAATGCCCACGACTGCAAACAGCACGGTGCTTACTTTCTTCAAAATATCGACATGCACGACATGCCCGATTTTCTTTCCTGCGAGAACGGCCAGGCCGGCGACGCAGCAAAGAGCCGTCGTGGCGCCCAAAAACACCGTTACCGGATGCTCGTGGAAACGCGCGGCGAAAGAGGCCGTCGCCAGTTGCGTCATGTCGCCCCATTCGGCGATAAAGATGACCAGGAAGGCCTTCCAGGCCGCAGCCCTGAATTTGGTGCGGGTCGACAAAACGGGGGTCTCCTTTTCGGTCTCGGCCGCCTCCTTGTCGTGAAAAAACCAGGTATGGATCGCGAAGCCGATGAACAGCAGTCCCGCTCCAGTGTGAACCCATTTTTCGGGCAGCAGGCCCAGCAGGCTGCCGAAGCTGACGGCGATGAGGCACTGGATGAAAAAGGCGGCGGCAACGCCGGCGAATATCGGGAGCGCCTTGCCCCGGGTCGCCATCAAAAAAACCGCAAGTGCCGTTTTGTCGGGCAGCTCCGCCACGAAAATCAAGGTAAAAACCGTCAGAAAAACGCTTATCTCCATAGCGCGCCACCCCTAGCCACTGTTAACAAAGTATACGTTTAATGAAAGCGCAGGCGTGGAAGGCGGCGAAGGTGCAATCCAGCTTGTCGAAACGACTGTACCCTCACATATAGGAGGAAGTCCGCATATGATATTTCCGTCTTGCCTATGCGAACCAGATGCCTACTTTTAAGACAGTTCAACCCGCTCTGTCAATAAAATCGACTATCTTATTAATCAGTCCATAAATATATAGACATCAAGCCGCATACTTGAGTGAGTCCTTTTGGTAGAAGGCGCGGATTTTTTCGGGGGTTTTCTGCAGGGAGCGCATGGACGAAACGATCTTGCTCTTGAAGTCCGCTTTGCCGG
>JAZDGQ010000055.1:0-14124 GCA_043806835.1 Pseudomonadota bacterium
CCATTAAGCGGCGCACCGCCATAAATCCTGATCCTGTCCATTAATGCCCGTCTTTAGATGTTTTCGTGGAAGTCATGAGTTGTTGTCTCATACAAGGGCGCGGATGGGAAGAGGGATAAAAAATAATTACATAATTATAAACTTTGCGCGGGGGGCTTTTTTGCGCGCGGCGCGGGGACGGATCCCTTTTCGACGACGTTCTTCAGAACCTTTTTTTCAAAAACTTCATAGGACGGAAACGTCACGGCGGCCATATTCCCATGACCTCCGCCCGTGATCCCCTCTTTTTCGCTGCAAAAATATTTAGCCACGGTGCTGGTGTCGAGGCCGTCCAGGGAGCGTATGCTCATGACGACGGAGCCTTCCTTCGTTTCATGCCAGGCAAAAGCAACGCCCGATCCCGCCTCTTCGCCCAGATCCTGAAGAAATTTCGTGATGTAGCGCCCGAAATCCCGCACGTTCGCATTGATGACCGGCACCAGAAAGGGCGGGGAACCCGGAAAGGGTTCAAATTTCGCATACATCACGGCGTCCGCCAGCTTCGCGATCCGCCTTTCCTGGTCGGTGAAAATCGGCTCCCCTTCCCGCACCATTTCGTCATAGGTCATCAGGGACAGCGCGTCGCAGGTTTTGAAGGCCTCTTCTGGAGAGCGGATGGGCTTTGAATCGATCAGCGCGGCGGCGGCGTAATCTTCCCGCGACGCGAGACCCGACCGGTCCATTTTTTCTATCATCTTCAGGAAATCAGGCGGCGTCCTGTCCGGGAAAAGCTCCCTCCACACCATGCCGGAAGCGGAAGGATTGTCCTTCTCGATCCGAATATCCAGACGCGGCGGCGCGAACCCCTCAAATACGGAGGGGATGTATCCCTGCAGGTTTCCCGCAGCGGATTTGTGATGATCGATAATGGCGACGGCGGCCAGTCCTGACGCCGGAGACAGCAGGATCTCCAGGAACGCAGGGGTGGGCGCGACATCAGCGAAATAAAGCAGGGTTCCGGACTCGAGCGTCGACAAAATCTTTTCCTCGGACTCGGCTGCCTTGTCGTGAGAGTATGAAACATAGTCCGTTTTCGGATCGTCCCCCCATTTCTGACGAAACGCCCAGGCGGAAGCTGCGCCGTCGATGCAGTCATGATAAACGACCAGTTTTTTTACCGAAAATTTCGAATCCATTGGCACATACCTCCTAGATATTGACATATAATCAATTTTTGCTCTGTACGTCAAGGCGTGCAAGTTATTTAGAGTAATTGCGCAGTAGCTGTTTAAAACACTAATACCTGTAGTGCCCCGGCTTGAACGGACCCTCTTTTTCGACGCTCAGATACGCCGCCTGCTTTTCCGTGAGCACCGTCAGGTGCACGCCCAGTTTGTCGAGATGGAGCCGGGCGACTTTTTCATCAAGATGTTTCGGAAGCATATATACCTTGTTCTGATAGTTTTTGTGGTTGTTCCAAAGCTCGATCTGCGCCAGCACCTGATTGGTGAAGGAGGCGCTCATGACGAAGCTGGGGTGGCCGGTCGCGCAGCCGAGGTTCACGAGGCGGCCCTTGGCCAGCACGATCAGGCGCTTTCCGTCGGGGAAAACCACTTCATCGACCTGCGGTTTCACCTCTTCCCACTTGTAATTCATGAGGGCGGCGACCTGGATTTCGCTGTCGAAGTGGCCGATGTTGGCGACGATTGCGCGGTCTTTCATCCGGCGCATGTGTTCAAGCGTGATGATGTCAATGTTTCCGGTGGCCGTCACGAAAATATCGCCCAGCGAAGCCGCTTCGTCCATCGTCACGACCTGATAGCCTTCCATCGCCGCCTGTAGCGCGCAGATCGGATCGATCTCCGTAATCATCACGCGCGCGCCCTGACTGCGGAGAGAGGCCGCCGAGCCCTTGCCGACGTCGCCGTAGCCGCAGACCACCGCGATTTTTCCGGCGATCATAACGTCCGTGGCACGCTTGATTCCGTCCACAAGACTTTCGCGGCAGCCGTAGAGGTTGTCGAATTTCGACTTGGTCACGCTGTCGTTGACGTTAATGGCGGGGACTTTCAGGAGTCCCTTCTTCTCCATTTCATAGAGGCGGTGCACGCCCGTGGTCGTTTCCTCGGAAAGACCCTTCACGTCCTTCAGCATCTCCGGATATTTGTCGTGCAGCAGCTTGGTCACGTCCCCGCCGTCGTCCAGAATCATATTGGGAGTCCAGCCGTCCGGCCCGCGGAGCGTTTTTTCGATGCACCACCAGAAGTCGTCCTCGGTCATGCCCTTCCAGGCGAACACCGGAATGCCCTTCAGGGCGATGGCGGCGGCGGCATGATCCTGCGTGGAAAAAATATTGCAGGACGACCAGCGCACCTGCGCGCCCAGATCATTGAGCGTTTCGATCAGCACCGCCGTCTGGATCGTCATGTGCAGGCAGCCGACGATCCGCGCTCCCTTCAAGGGAGCCTTACCCTTGAATTCGGTGCGGAGCGCCATCAGCCCCGGCATTTCCGTTTCGGCAATGGCGATCTCCTTCTGCCCCCATCCGGCAAGAGTCATGTCTTTTACCTTGAAATCGTCCGATGCGTGCTTTTTGATCCGGGCTATGGTCATTTTTCGCTCCATTGTGCGGGAATTGATAAAATAAGGGAAAAGAGAGAATTGATGTGGGAGACTTGTTCCCCCGCTTTTCTATATTCCGGCAAATAAATCTTCCTTAATATCCGCCGTCACGGTTGAAGTCCTTGATTTGAGAGAGCCACAGGATTGCCCTGATTTAAGCCGGTGTCAACATTCATACTTGCATATTACGCGAAACAGGGGTAAACATCTCGGTCTGCTAAGGATTCTCAAGGAGATCGACCATGAAGGCGAACATTCACCCTGACTACCATGAAATCAAGGTCGTTCACACGGACGGCACCGAGCACGTCATGAAAAGCTGCTGGGGCAAGCCCGGGGACGTCATGCGTCTGGACATTGATCCTTTGAACCATCCGGCATGGATCGGCGGCAGGGGCACCGTGCTTGAAAAAGGCCGTCTGGCGAAATTCGGCAACAAATACGCCGGTCTCGGCGTTGCCAGCACCGAAAAGATCGAAGCCGTCAAAAAGCCGGCTTCCGAATAGGCCTTTTCTGAAAAACTCACCAAAACCATGATTCCGTCATACCTGCGGAAGCCGGTATCTTTCTGCAATGACAAGAGGATTCCGGCTTATGCCGGAATGACGACAGAGGGTTTTTTCAAGAAGTTTAAAGCTGGATTTTTGGAAAATTTGTGCTACAGTGAAATAGTCAGCTTGCTGACTATGACGATAAACGCGCTGCGGAATAGGCGATACGGACCCGGGGGCGGTACCCGGCGGCTCCACCAGTCTTCGCCGTTATAATGGCGAAGACTGTCACGGCGAAGTCCCGAAGGGACGGAGACGGACAGTAGATCGTAGAAAACAAAGGCTTCGACTTGGCAAGCCCGTTTTCAGAACGACGAAGGCTAGTGGGGCCGAAACAGGATCGACGTGCGTAATAAAGGCGGTTGCTTTCGTTCGGCATGGTACCCACCGTTATCGGGCCAAACTTGATAAATGCTAACGACAATGAACCCGCAAGGGTTGAACTTCGTCTCGTTGCTTAACAGCGGCCTGACAAGTTAGCGATACAATCCCTTCCCTGGTGACAGGGGAGGTGGGGCGCGGGGGCAGGCCTAGCAACAGAACTGCCCCCGTTTTTTCAGCGAAATCCCCCTTAGAAATTCAGTGACAGCGTCCGGAAGTCTGACTAGACTGTTTCGGATAACGGTAAAAAAAATCTGCGGAGCCTGAAACAGAATGACCCGTGACCATGAAGAAGCTTTCCGGTATGACAAGATGGTGGAAAAAGCGCTGCGCAGCGTGGTGAAACAGGCTCTGCAGGAAGTCGTGAGGGATGGCGTCATCGACGACCACCATTTTTACATCACGTTTTTCACCGATCACGCCGGCGTCAGCGTCCCCGGCTACCTGAAGGAACGGTATCCCGGCGAAATGACGATCGTGTTGCAGCATCAGTTCTATGACCTGGAAGTCGATGACGAAAGATTCACCGTGATGCTCAGCTTCAACAACGTGCCGGAGCGCCTGACGGTCCCCCTGTCGGCCGTCACGATCTTCGCCGACCCTTCCGTCAACTTCGCGCTGCAGTTTCAGCCCTTGGTCGAGGACGAAGAAGACGAAATCCATTTTGAGGCGGAAGAGATTGAAGTCGATAAGGACGATAAGGAAAAGAAAAAGGGCGAGGTCATTTCCCTCGACAGCTTCCGGAAGAAAGACAAGGAAAAGCCCTGATCTTTTTTAAGGGAAGCCGCGAATGAACACGAATAGACGCGAATATCGCTAATCCCTCCACGGAAGCAGCGTGTGCATGCTCTCCGCCGCCCGGATGTTGCTCAGGGCATGGGCGGGGGAGATGCTGCCGAAGACAAGACTGGTCACGCCCGGCGTCTCCAGAATAAAGCGGATATTCTCTGCCATCCCATCTGTGGTGTTCATGTGGCCGGAAGCCAGCCCTTTTTTGACCAGAACCGCCTTGCCCTTCTCGCGGGCATAATCGATGACCTCCCTTTCGGCGGTGTAATTCTTGTTGTACGACACCATCACGGCATCGGAGAGATCGGCGGCGCGCCTTCCGCCTTCCACGGAATACGTCGAAACGCCGAAACTCAGGATTTTCCCCTGTTCCTTCAGCCGCGCCAGCGTTTCGAGGACGGGGGTGTCGTTGACGACCTCAAGATCGTTTCTGGAGGAATGCACCAGCACGCAATCCAGATGATCCGTTTTGAGCCGTTGCAAACTTCTCTCCACGCTCATGCGCGTGTGCTCGGCGGAGAAAATATATTCCGATTTTCCGTCATTGAATTCCTCACCCGTCTTGGAAACGATGAAAAAATCCCGGCGGCGGGAACCCATCAGCGCGCCAAGACGCTCCTCGGACGTTCCATAGGCGGGGGCGGTGTCGATCAGATTGATGCCCTCCTCGATGCACAAATCCAGCAAGGAGGAGATATCCCGGTCGGCCGGCAGCGACGCTCCCTCCCAGCCCGGATACTTGACGCCCTGATTGCGCCCGAACTTGACCGTTCCGAGCCCCAGGACGCTGACGCTCCTGCCGGTCGATGCAAAAGGTCGGCGCGGCAGCTTGTCCAGACGCCGCCAGGCCGCCACCTCCCACGGATAAAGGCCGATTTCCGCTCCGGGCAGGGCGGGCGGAGCCGTCACGGGCGACGGCGCGATCTCGCTGCGTTTCAGCCAGTCGAATATTCTGTCGGAGAGGACGGGAACGAACGTCAGTTTCGTCGGCCAGGCGATCAGCACCCTTCCTCGCTGCTGGACGCAGGGGCCGGGAGGTAGATGGCCTTCCGGATCGAACGGCTCGGCCCGGTCGCCGTACCAGCCCGCCCATTCCCTGTTCTCCCAGTCGATGACGGGGAAAATCTCCTTCATTTCTTTTTTCGCGAACTGCAGCGCTTCGGCTTCAGTCATCTTCGCTCCTTCCTCCGCCACGCTCCCGCCGAGATACCAGACAAATTCGTCTTTCCCGACCGGATGGCTGGTGATGGTCACGCGGGGCTTGGGGTTTCCGACGATCCCGTGCCCGTAGAGCGCATAAGGCATCGGCTTTACCATGATCTGCCTCAAGGGGCGGCGCTGGGTATGCCGCTCCTCGACCTTCAGCAGGCGGAGCGCCGTTTCGTTCCCGGTGCCCGCCGCGAAGATGATCGCCTGCGCCTGTAGGGCCATCCCCCCGACGGCCACCTGTCCGTCCGGGAGCATTTCCTGCGGCTCCCCTTTCAGGAGCCTTCCCTTGAGATGTCCGGCGAGAGCGGCGGCGAGGGACTTGATTTCCACCACCTTTTCCTGCATTTCGTAGACGGGGCCGCGAAACTTTTTCCGGTTCTTCAGCGCCTCCGGAAGCCACTCGCTCTTCAGTCTCAGCGTTTTTCCGTTCACGGCCTTCGAGGCGGCGAAAACCGTCATGCTCGAAAGAAAGGAAGTCCCCGCCGGAAACATCACCTGCGTGTCGCTCAGGAATTTCGTGCCGGAAAGATCCACGTCGCCCCATCCCTCGAAGCACGCCTCCCATCGCTCCGGCATCGCGGAGATGGCCGTTGCGTGCTTTGTCACCCTCCCCTGCAGCGTGTATTTCTGTCCGCCGTGTATCATGCCCTGCGAGGCGATGGTCTGCGTCCCGCCCAAAGAATCCTTCTCGATCAGAATCAGGTTGTATCCGGCGCGCTGAAGGCGGCTGGCGATGAACAATCCGGCGATGCCGCCGCCGAAAACGATGATGTCGTAGTTTTGGGTCATGTCTGCTCGCTAAAAACCTTATCGACCGCATGTATGAGATCGTCAAGCCCTGTTTCAATGATATGGTGCGCCCCGGCGGCAGCCAGATGCTCCTTCGGGTGCGTGCCCCAGGTGACGCCGATGGCGCGGGCACCCGCGGACAGCCCCATTTGAATATCCATCGTCGTGTCTCCGACCATCACCGTCGTCGAAGGCGCGAAATTCAGCTCCCGCATCACGCTTTGCAGCATATCCGGCGCCGGTTTTCCGCGCAGGCGAAGGCGGTCGGCATCATCGTGGCTGCGATGGGCGGAGAAAAATTTTCCCAGATCGTAATGCTTCAGCAGATGCAGCAGGGGTTCCTCCGGCTTCGAGGTGACGATGGCCAGCGTGTGGCCGGCGTTTTTCAGGCGGGCGAACGACTCTTCCGCGCCCGGGAAAAGCCGTGGCGTATACTGCGGATCGCCCGACATGAAACGCGCATTGGTCATGTCGAACGAGGCGAAGAGATGCTTCGCCTGCTCCTCCCTCGGAATTCCCCATCCGAAATCGTGCTCAAGAGGGGCTCCGTAGCCGTGTGCGATGGCCGAAAAGCACGGCGGCGGTAACCCCTGATCGCGGGAATATTCCAAGATGACCTTCCCGAAAAGGCCGTAGCTGTCGAGAAAGGTGCCGTCAACGTCGAATACGACCAGTCCGGACATTCTTCACGCCTTCCTGTAGACGAAAATGCGCGTCTTCCACCATCCCTCAAGATCAACCGTCTTTTCCGGCTCCCAGCCGGGGATGAAAAACGTGCTGCTGATGATGACGGCGCCGGACGGCAGCTCCCTCTCGAATTTCTCCTTCAGCTCGGCCATCAGGGGATTGGTGAGATAACACAGCACGACTTCGGCATCCCCGAAGGATATATCGAAGAAATTCCGCCGGATAAAAAGCAGGTTCGGCAGAAAAAGCTGGCGCATGCGCGCAATCAGAAAAGGAAAGACGGAATATTCGACGCCCACGACGCGGCACTGCGGAAACGCTTTCGCCGCCGCAAAAGAGACTGTGCCACCGCCCGCGCCGAGCTCGACGATCTTCCCGACCGTCCCGGCGGGAATCTGCGCCAGCATGGCACGCCTGACGCCCGGCATGGTCGGCATCGGGGAAACGCCGAGCTTCTGCTGAAAAAATTCATTGGCGAAGGCGACGACGACAATCAGCAGGATCAATACTGAAAAAAATGTTTCCACTCAGCTTTTGTCCAGCTTCGCCTTCAGCAGGTCGTTCACCATGCCCGGATTGGCCTTGCCTCCGGATTTTTTCATGACCTGACCGACGAAGAAGCCGAACAGCTTGTCCTTGCCGGATCTGTATTCGGCGATCTTGTCCGGGTTGTCCTTCAGGACTTCATCGACGACCTTTTCAATCGCGCCGGTGTCGGTCACCTGCTTCAGCCCTTTTTCTTCAACAATCTCCGAAGCATCCTTGCCGGTCGCGAACATCTCGGCGAACACATCCTTGGCGATGCGACCGGAAATCGTGTTGTCGGAGATCAGCGCGACCAGCCCGCCCAGATGCTCGGCGGAAACGGGGCTTTCCTCCAAGCCTTTCTCGGCTTTGTTCAAAGCTCCCAGAAGCTCCGTCAGCAGCCAGTTGGCGGTCAGTTTCGCGTCGCGGCCTTTGGCGGCGGTTTCAAAATAATCGGCGCGGGCCTTTTCACTGATGAGCGTCGAGGCATCCGCGACCGAAAGGCCGTAGTCCTTCATGAAACGATGCTTCCGCGCATCCGGCAGTTCGGGCAGGGTCTTTCTGATGGTGTCGACGAAGCCCTGCTCCAGCTTCAGCGGCAGCAGGTCCGGGTCGGGGAAGTAGCGGTAGTCGTGGGCATCTTCCTTGGTGCGCATGGTGCGGGTGGTTCCGGCCTTGGTGTCGAACAGCCGCGTCTCCTGATCGATCTTGCCCCCGCCCTCGATGACCTCGATCTGGCGGCGGGCTTCATATTCGATGGCCTGCTGCACGAACTTGACGGAATTGACGTTCTTGATCTCGCACCGCGTTCCGAGTTCATCCCCCGGGCGGCGCACGGAGACGTTCACGTCGCAGCGCATCGAACCTTCGTCCATGTTGCCGTCGCAGGTGCCGAGATAGCGCACGATGGCGCGGATTTTCGTCACATAGGCGGCGGCTTCCTCGGGGGAGTTCATGTCCGGCTTGGAAACGATCTCCATCAGCGGATTCCCCGAGCGGTTCAGGTCCACATAGCTTTTGGACGGGTGCTGGTCGTGCAGCGACTTGCCCGCGTCCTGCTCCAGATGCAGACGCTCGATGCCGATGACCTTGGAGGAGCCGTCCTGCAGGTCGATCTCTATTTCGCCGTTGCCGACGATGGGATGCGCGTACTGCGAAATCTGGTACCCCTGCGGCAGGTCGGGATAGAAATAATTCTTGCGCTCGAACACCGAGTAGAGGTTGATTTTGGCGTTCAGACCAAGCCCCGTCCTGACGGCGTGCTCGACGCAGAGGTTGTTGATGACGGGCAGCATCCCCGGCATGCCCGCGTCTACCGGGCTGACCTGCGCGTTGGGCGCGGCGCCGAAATCCGCCGATGCTCCGGAAAACAGCTTCGATTTGGTCAGAACCTGGGCATGGATTTCCAGCCCGATCACCATTTCCCAGTCGCCCGTTTCGCCTTTCAGGAGTGCATGCGCCATTTGTTTTTTCCTTTACGCCGCTTTGCTCACAACCGATTGCGGAACGGCCGTAAAATTCGCCGCTTTTTCGACGGCATACGCGGCTCTGAAAACGGTTTCCTCGTCGAACGGCTTGCCGAGCAGTTGCAGGCCGAGAGGCAGGCCGTCGGAACTCAAGCCCGCCGGCAGCGACATCCCAGGCATCCCCGCCATGGAGGCCGGGATGGTGAAAATGTCGTTGAGATACATCGTGACGGGGTCCTGCATATTCTCCCCGATGGCGAAAGCGGCGGTGGGAGCCGTCGGCGTCAGCAGCACGTCGCATTTCCGGTAGGCTTCGATGAAGTCCTTGAGGATCAGCGTCCGCACGCGGCGCGCCTTGTTGTAATAGGCGTCGTAATATCCGGCGGAGAGCACATAGGTGCCGATAAAGATGCGGCGCTTGACCTCCTTGCCGAACCCTTCGGCGCGGGTTTTCTCGTACATATCGATGAGGTTTTCGCCCTCGACGCGAAGGCCGAACCGCGCGCCGTCATACCGCGCGAGGTTGGAGGAGCATTCCGCCGGGGCGATGACGTAGTAGGTCTGGAGCGCGTACTTGGTGTGCGGCAGCGAGACATCGACAATCGAAGCGCCCGCGTCCTTCAGCATCTGCGCGCCCTTCTCCCATAGCTGCAAAATTTCGGGGCTGGTGCCGTCGATGCGGTATTCTTTCGGCACGCCGACCTTCAGGCCCTTCACGCTCTGGCCGATGGCTTTGGCGTAGTCCGGCACCGGACGGTTGACGGACGTGGAATCCTTCGGATCGTATCCGGCCATGGACTGCAATAACAAAGCACAGTCCTCCGTGCTCCGCGCAAGCGGCCCCGCCTGATCGAGGGACGACGCAAACGCGACGATCCCGAAGCGCGAGCAGCGGCCATACGTCGGCTTAATCCCGGCGATGCCGCAGAACGCCGCAGGCTGGCGGATGGAGCCGCCGGTATCCGTGCCCGTCGCCCCCATTGCGATCCGCGCCGCCACCGCCGCCGCCGACCCGCCGGAGGAGCCTCCGGGAACGAGGGGCTTGTCGTCGCTTTTCCGCTTCCACGGGTTGATGACGTTGCCATAGGCGCTGGTGACGTTGCCCGATCCCATCGCAAATTCATCAAGGTTTGACTTGCCCATCATCACCGCGCCGTCGCGGAACATGTTGCCGGAAACGGTTGATTCATAAGGAGGCTTGAACCCTTTGAGGATTTTGCTGGCCGCCGTCGTCTGGATGCCCTCGGTGCAGAACAGGTCTTTCATCGCAATCGGAATGCCGTCAAGCGGGCGGTTGTCGCCTTTGGCGTAGCGGGCGTCGCTTGCCGCCGCCTGTTTGCGGGCGACATCGAACGTTTCGGTGATGTAGCAATTGAGATTCCTCGCCGCCTCGGTCGCCCTGATATGCGCCTCGGTCAGCTCCGCCGCCGTGAATTCTTTCTTCTTGAGGCCCGAAAGGGCTTCCTTGATGGTCAGGGTTGTGAGGTTTTTCATTGTCACTCCATCACCTTCGGCACGACGAAGAATCCCGCCGTCTGCTCCGGCGCATTCGAGAGGATTTTTTCAGGGATGCCCCCGTCCGTGACGGCATCCCCGCGCCCCGGCATCTGCATCTCGATCACGCTGGTCATCGGCTCGACGCCCTCGGTATTGACCTCGTTCAGCTGCCCGATCATCTTGAGGATATTGCTGAGTTCCCCGGACAAAACCTCCGCCTCTGCGTCGGTGGTTCTGATGCGGGCGAGCCTCGCCACTTTCCTGACTGTATTTTTATCGATGGACATGAGCCTCTTCCCGTAATGTTCATAGCAAGACGAAAAAGAGTAACACAAAGCCGATCTCTTTGAAAAAACAATATTGACATAGATCAGTGAAATATTTACCCTCCCGCCGATTAGCCTGTGAGCAACGCGAAACAAGCATGGAGGAATGCACAATGAGCACGAGCCAGCCAAAATCACCGGAACGCCTTGCGACCGAACTCACCTTTTTATCCCTGAAATTTAGAGAGGAAGCGGGTTTCCCCGGAATAAAAAAAGAGTACATTTCCGGACTGCTCGAAGCCGCAGCGGAGGCTTTAAAAGAAAAAGGCCAAATGCAAAAACCAAGTATCTAGCAGTTTGCAGGGTTCCGGTGTCATCTGATTCTTTCAGAACCTCTGGAGTGCCTCAATGACAGTCGTGACCCTCAAAGAACTGAAAGCGCTCCTCCCCAAAGGAAGGCGCCTGATGGGAATCGATCACAGCAAGAGAAACTGGGGGCTGGCGATTTCCAACCCCGATTTCACCATCGCAACACCCCTCCTGACAATTCCCTGCACCAGATTCGGGAAAGACGTCGAAAAACTGGCCGGATTGTGCAAGGAATATGGCGTGGGCGGCTTCGTCATCGGGCTTCCATTGAATATGGACGGATCGGAGGGGCCGCGTGTCGACTCCGTCCGTCATTTTGCGGAAAATCTGATACAGGCGAAAGACATTCTCGGCTTCGAGCCACTGATCGCATTTTTCGACGAACGGCTGTCGAGCTCTGCGGTGGATGATTTCCTGAACGAGCACACCCGCCTCTCGCGGAAACGCCGCGACACCGTTATTGACAAGCTCGCCGCACAGCTTATTTTGCAGGGTGCGCTGGAGAAGATGTGATAACACCAAGGAAGAATGTGATGACGGCTATTTGCGCCGATATCGGCGGGACGTATGCACGTTTTGCCGTCGCGGACGGAAACGACTTGATAAACCCCCGCAAGCTGGCCGTCGGGAATTTCGCCAATCTGGGCGAAGCTCTTCAGTTCTATTGCAGGGAATCCGGTGTCAAGAATCAAGGCCGCCTCCTGATCGCTACAGCCGCCGTCCGGTACGATGGCGGCGTCTGGCGTTTCACCAACAACAATCGCTGGGTCATCGACGAACGCGCTCCCGCGCCGGGATGGGACATCAGCCTGATCGCGAATGATTTCAGGGCCTCGGCCTATGGCGCGGTTTCCCTTTCCGGCGACAAGCTGAAGATTTTGAGAAAAGGAACATCCGCATCCGATCCCCGCGTGCTGCTGGGGCCCGGAACGGGTCTCGGCCTGGCCTATATGATTCCGCTCAAGGATAAAAGCTGGTATATACAGGAGACGTTCGGCGGCCACATGCTGGCCGCTACCCTGACGGACGAACAGCATGACATCCTCAAGCTGGTGAAACGCCTGCGGGGAGGCGATCATATCGCCATCCCTGAAAATGTGGCAAGCGGCAGCGGCCTGCCCGTCCTGTACAAGGCCGTATGCCTTCAGGGCGGAAAAACATCCGAAATCAATTCCGTGGATGACCTGCTGAAACGCAAAGAAGATCCTTTCACCCTCCAGACCCTGCGGCTGTTTCATGAGTTTCTGGGGCTGTTCGCGCACAACGTCGTCGTCACCACTCATGCTTTCGGCGGCCTGTATCTCGACGGGGGACTGATTCACCGGATAAATGACGCCGGATTGTTCGATTTCCAGACGTTCAGCCGTTTCATGACGCTGAACCCCGTACCCGTCGTCAAGGACAGGCTTGAGTCCTTGCCTGTTTTTCTGGTCAATGACCCTTACGTCGCCCTGCACGGTCTTCTGGAGATGGCGAAAGATGCTGCGTGAACTTCTTTTGACGATTGACGATTCTCCTTCTTCTGAAACGGAAAATTTAACTGATTTTCTGGCAGAGCGCGGTATTTCCGCGATCCTGTTCTGTCGCGGCGATAAGCTGGCGGAGAATCCCGAATCTGTCATCAACGCCGTACGGAAGGGGTTCGTGATCGGAAACCACGCTTATTCACATACTCGTTTCAACACGCTGACTTTCGAGGAAGGCGTGAGAGAAATCGAAAAAACGGAAAAACTGATCGATCAGGCATACAGAAAAGCGAAAGTAACACGACCCTCCAAACTTTTCCGCTTCCCCTATATGGATCGCGGCTGCGGAGGCCGTATCGTCGATTACGACGCTGCGCCGGAACACAGGGAAACGCTGCTCCGCCTGTTCGACGACGTGGTGAGCGTCGATTTGTCCCCTTCTTCGGACGATATGAAGCTGAAAAAGCGGAAATGGCAGGAGTGGCTGAAGCAAAACGGCTTCACCCCTCCCCTGCCGTCCGCCGGGATAACCCATCCGTGGTATGCCCAAACGGAAATGGCTTCCGCCATTGACTGCATGTTCACTTATTCCATGTCTGAATGGATGCTGACGGCGCGTCACGTCGGGAAGTGGCCCTATAAAACGCCGGACGACCTGAAGCGCAAGATCGACGACGATCCCTGGCTGAAAGACGGAACCGGCACGGGTATCGTGGTGGCGCACGATCAGGAAACGCTGTTTCCCCTGGTTTCCTCTCTTGTAACGCATATGCTGCATAAAGGCTTTACGTTCTCCGGAAACGGCGTGCGCTGACAGCGCAGAATTCATGAATTAGGGTCAAAACTCAATACTTTTATAAAATCTAAATGTGGGGAGATTTCTCTGGATTACCGATGTATCTCCTCCGGATCAGCAGTGTCAGGCCAAATCCGGTATTCACTATCATCAACATGGCCGGATAAAAAGCTGTTGTCCATGTCATATTTTGTAGTGCCATCAAGGACAGGGCATACGCAGGCCCACTCAATATATACGTCTGAGCGACTTCGCTCCACGGCAGTGACCATGATTTGCGTAAGGTGGGCCAAAAACCGGAGATGCTGATTATTGTTACAAGAATAACAGACAATAGAGGACTTCCAGTCATCACCCATAGAGGAATGGCAGCAAGAGCGGCTAAAAAGGAATACCAGTCGCTGCGCGTAATATTTTTCTCACCAGAGATTAAGGCGATTATCGCTACGGTCGATGTTGCCAGCGTTTCAAAAATTGTTATCCAGGCTCCGGCCCCGCCTTTTTTGACAATCTGCGCCGTGCAGGTAATGCCCAAAATCAATGCCCAGACGATCCATGAAAAAGCATGCGGTTTTGTTTTACCTTTATAGATGCCAGTAAAATAAGGAACATAAGTATAAATGGAAATAACGGTGGCAAAAGCCCCTAAGACTTCTTTGGTTAGGGCTTGGGACAAAATAACAGAATCGGAATATAAAGAATCCACCGCAGGGTAGAAACGTAGGATAAGGA
>JAZDGQ010000056.1:0-6744 GCA_043806835.1 Pseudomonadota bacterium
TTCCAGCAACATCGCCAGCGTCAGCGAAGCCGCGCAAAGGACGGGAGCCGCCGCCACGCAGGTGCTTTCCGCCGCCGGGGATCTCGCCAAGAACGGCGAGAACCTCAAGACCCAGGTGGACGCCTTCCTGCGGGAAGTGCGGGCGACGTGAAGAATATGTTTTTGATCGGCTTGTCCGCGCCGCCCTGCCCGCTGGAGTGGACACCATAACGGGTCATGATCCTAACTAAATCATCTCCGGATTTTTCGCCCACGCCTTCATGATGCGCTGCACGTCGAATTCCTTGATGGCGTCGTAATATTTGAGGGCCATGGCCAGCGCACGCTGGTCAACGATCTTGTCGCCCGTGCTGATCCCCCGGCTGAGGAGGAATATCGAGGCAAACTCCGATTTCATCATCCCGACCGACCGGCAGGCCATTGCAAAAGGCTTGCCGCCTTCCTTCTGGATCAGCTTCAGGACGGCTTCCGGCGTGAAGCCTATCTTCGTGGCGAACAGGGCGATAAAGAAGGAAATCTGGCCGCGGCGGAGGGTCTTAATCATGAGATCCGGAGAAATTTCGTCCCTTTCCCCGAAACGTCCGGCCAATGCCGCCATTTCAGGCGTGACCTGCCGCGATCCTTTCGCTTCCTGATTCAATTCCTCGAGCAGAGACTCCAGCGAGGATTCGATGACCGATGTCGGCAGTTTGAACCGTCCGGCGATTTCCTTCCGCAGATACTGCGAAGCGCATGTGTAAATGCCCACCGCCAGATCGCCGTCGATTTCCGGACGGCGCAGCAGCGGCGCCTGCAGCTCTTCGGATTTCAGGGAGACCTTGATAAGCTTTTTGAGGCAGTTTTTCTGCAGCACGACGCGCTGGTTGTCTATCAGGCTGAGAATGGTTCTGGGATTTCCCGTGTCGATCAACCGGTCCGCGACGACGGGTCCCATCTGCCCCCGCTTCGCGATGGACTCCCAGTGATCCTCGCCTTTCGAGGCGATGATATAAATCAGGTCAACATCGCTCAGGACGGGACTGTGCTGCAGGACGGGACGGGCGACGGATATGGCGTCGTTGGCGAGGTACACGATAACCTCCGAAGGAACGTTGTCCAGGACGGACAGCCTCTCCGCAAGCGCTTCCCGCAGATCGAGTTCGGCCTGGCGAATCAGGTTGAGCATAATCTCGCTGGCCAGGGACTGCTCCGCCTTGCTCAGCTTCTTCTCATCGAAAAACTGCGCAACCGCATTCGCCAGCCGGAACCTGCCTATTTCCGTCGTATCCTGCGCGTACTGCAATAACTGCTTTGAATCCAAAATATTGACCTCGAGCGCCTGTTTTTCCGGCTTGTTATTTTTATCACTCATTCGCAAATTCCTCACCAGAATTTATTATCCATTGTATAAAAGTTATGTTAAAATTAGCTTAATTTTTACGCACAACCCCTGAAGACGAATAAAAATACAAAAAATACTTGCAGAATCACCGGTTTTCCTGCTACAAATCCGTCAAATCCCGGATATAGACAAATAAGGGTGGGCTCTGATAGCAGAGTCCGCCCTTTTTCTTGGGTTCATGGAGTGCAGGAATGAGCAAGCCGCCGCTGATTAAAAAAATCGAGCATGTACTCGCCCCCGTCGTTGAATCGATGGGATTTGAGATCGTGCGCGTTTTGCTGATCGGCAGCGGCAGGCCTACGCTGCAGGTCATGGCGGAACGCGCCGGCGGCGCCATCACGGTTGATGAATGCGGAAAGCTCAGCCAGGCCGTTTCCGCGGTGCTGGACGTCGAGAACGTCCTGGAGGGTTCCTCCTATTACCTCGAAGTCGGATCTCCGGGGATCGACCGTCCGCTGACCCGCCTGAAGGATTTTGAGCGCTACGCCGGAAAGGAAGCCCGCGTCGAGCTCGATCGCGCCATCGGGGATCGCAAGCGTTTCAGGGGTCTCCTGAAAGGCGTCAGGGGGGATATCGTCATAATCTCCACTGAAGAAGGCGACAGGGAAATCCCTTTCTCCCTCATCGATAAAGCAAAACTGGTACTCACGGAGGATTTGCTGAAACCGCCGCAGAAAAAGGTTAATTAGAAAAACAGGAAAAATATAATGCAGGAATTACTTCAAGTCGCAGACGCCGTAGCCCGTGAAAAAAACATCGACCGCGAAATCGTGATCTCCGCGATGGAAGAGGCCATACAGAAGGCAGGGCGATCCAAATACGGCTACGATCACGATATCCGCGCGCAGATCGACCGCGCCACGGGCGAAATTTCGCTTTTCCGCTACCGTCATGTCGTCGAGGAATTCAACCCCGAGACGCCGGAGCTGGAAACGCAGCAGATCCTCCTCAAGCCGGCGAAGAAAATCAAGCCGGACGTCCAGCTCGGCGAGCATATCATCGACAAGCTACCGCCTCTGGATTTCGGGCGCATCGCCGCGCAGACCGCGAAACAGGTCATCTTCCAGAAAGTGCGCGACGCCGAGCGCGAGCGTCAGTTCGAGGAATACAAGGATCGCATCGGCGAGATCGTCAGCGGCGTCGTGAAGCGCATCGAATACGGCAACGTCACCGTCGATCTCGGCCGCGGCGAAGCCTTCCTCCGCCGCAACGACGCCCTGCCCCGCGAGCATTTCAAGAACGGGGACCGCGTCCGCGCCTATATCTACGACGTGCGCCACGAGCCCCGCGGCCCGCAGGTGTTCCTGTCCCGCACCCATGCGGACTTCCTGGCGAAACTGTTCAGGCAGGAAGTGCCGGAGATTTATGACGGCATCATCGAGATCAAGGCCGTCGCCCGCGATCCGGGCAGCCGCGCGAAAATCGCCGTCATCTCGCACGACTCCTCCATCGACCCGGTCGGCGCGTGCGTCGGGATGCGCGGCAGCCGCGTGCAGGCCGTCGTCGGCGAGCTTCAGGGCGAAAAAATCGACATCATCCCGTGGACGCAGGACACCGCGACATTCGTCGTCAACGCCCTCGCCCCCGCCGAGGTGACAAAGGTCGTGATGGACGAGGACAGCCGCCGCCTCGACGTCGTCGTTCCGGACGATCAGCTGAGCCTGGCCATCGGGCGTCGCGGCCAGAACGTGCGCCTGGCGACCCAGCTCTCCGGCTGGAATATCGACATCATGACCGAAGCCGAGGAATCCGAGCGCCGTCAGACCGAACTCAAGACGCGCTCCGCCCTCTTCATCGAGGCAATGGACGTGGACGAGGTCATCGCGCACCTGCTGGTCGTCGAGGGTTTCACCTCCATCGAGGACATCGTCGAGACCTCCAACGAGGAACTCGGCAGGATCGAAGGCTTCGACATCGACGTTGCGACGGAGTTGAAAAACCGTGCTGCCGTCTTCCTCGAAATCAAAAAAACGGCTTTTGAAAAGCGCGCCGCCGAAATCGGCATCAGCAAGGAGCTGACCGGCGTCAAGGGGCTGACGCAGGACATGATCCTCTCTCTCGGTGAGAAAAACATCAGGAAGATGGATGATCTGGGCGATCTCGCCAGCGACGAGCTGCGCGAACTGGTCGGCAGCGACAAGCTGACAGAATCCCAGGCCAACGAGATCATCATGGCGGCGCGCGCAAGCTGGTTCCAGGATGACAACAAGACGACCGTCAAAAACGGTTAGGAAGCACGGAAGGTAAAAACACTCAGATGACAGACAAATCCGATAAAGACGGCAAGAAACTGAGCCTGTCCGGGAAAGGCACCCTCAGCCTGAAGTCTCCTCTGGGGGCGGGAGCCGGGCGCCACAACGTCGCGATGGGAAGATCCGCAAGGCCCGTCGCCGTGGAAGTCAGGAAAAAGCGCGGCGCAAATGCGGAAACGGCGGCGAAGTCCCGCGCGGAAGAGGCCTTCGGAGACCTGCACCTGACGGAGGCGGAACGCGAAGTCCGCAGCCGCGCCCTGTTGCAGGCTCAGCAAACCCCGAAGGAAACCACGACAACCCCCTACCAGACGAAGGTCGTGGTCAAGAGCCGTGAAGAGGAAAAAGAAAAAGACGCCCCTCCTTCCCCGGACAGTCTCCGTGAACAGGAAATGGCGAAGCTCAGGCAAATCAACGAAGCCGCCGAAACGGAGCGCCGCCGCAAGGCCGAAGCCGCGCCGTCGAACACCGCGGCGGCAAGCCCCCCCTCCGTCATCGCCCCGCCCGCCGACAAGAAGCCCACGGGCCGCAAAGTCGATTTCTACGGCCGCGCCATCGCGGATACGGGAGATGATGCCGGGGGTGCCGTCAGGAAACGCCCCGGCGCCCGGACAGGCGAAGCACGCCGCCGCAGCAACAGCAAGCTGACCGTCCATCAGGTCATCAACGAGGGATTCGGCGAACGCGAGGGCCGCACGCCCAGCATGGCCGCACAGCGTCGCGCCCGCGCCCGCTTGCGGGCGAAACAGGCCGCCTTCGCGCAGGAAAAGGTGAAGCAGTTCCGCGAAGTCGTCATCCCGGAAGTCATCACCGTCCAGGATCTCGCCAACCGCATGACCGAGCGCGTCGGCGACGTCGTGAAAAAGCTCATGGCTCTGGACATCATGGCCACCGGCAACCAGACCATCGACGCCGACACCGCCGAGCTGATCGTCCACGAATTCGGGCATACCGTGAGGCGCGTTCTGGAATCCGACGTCGAACTGGGCGTGCACAGCGCCGAGGACAAAGAGGAAAATCTTCAGGATCGTCCGCCCGTCGTGACGATCATGGGTCACGTCGACCACGGCAAGACCTCCCTTCTCGACGCCATCCGCTCGACGGACGTCGCCGCCCACGAAGCCGGCGGCATCACCCAGCACATCGGCGCCTACCAGATCCGGACGAAAGCCGGCAGGCAAATCACCTTCATCGACACCCCCGGCCACGCCGCCTTCACCGAGATGCGCGCCCGGGGCGCGGACATGACGGATATCGTCATCCTCGTCGTCGCCGCCGACGACAGCGTGATGCCGCAGACGGTCGAAGCCATCAGCCACGCCAAAGCCGCGAAAAAACCGATGATTATCGCCATCAACAAATGCGACCTGCCGGGCGCCAATCCCGACAAGGTCCGTCAGGAGCTCCTGCAGCACGAAGTCGTGGTCGAGCAGATGGGCGGCGACTGCCAGTGCGTCGAAGTCTCGGCCAAGACCAGGAAGGGTCTCGAGAATCTTGAAGAAGCGATCCTGCTGCAATCCGAAGTCCTGCATCTCCGCGCCAATCCGGACCGCACCGCCATCGGCTCCGTCGTCGAATCCCGCATGGAGCAGGGCAAAGGCTCCATCGCCACCGTCCTCGTCCAGAAGGGGACGCTCAGGCCGGGGGATATTTTCGTCGCCGGAACCGAAACGGGCCGCGTCCGCGCGCTCGTCAACGACCGGGGACTGCATGTGAAGGAAGCCCTTCCAGGACAGCCCATCGAAGTTCTGGGGCTGACCGGAACGCCGGAAGCCGGCGACGACTTCACCGTGGTGGAAGACGAAGCCAAGGCGCGCGGAATCGCCGAATTCCGCCTCCGCAAGAAACGCGCCCTGCAAGCCATCAAGACCAAGGGCGTCCGCCCCCTCGACCAGATGATTAGCGAAATCCAGGCGGGAGTCGCCAAGAACCTGCCTGTCGTCATCAAGGGCGACGTGCACGGTTCCGTGGAAGCCATCGTCGGCGCCATCAACAATCTCACGGCGGACAGCAAGGAAGTCCGCGTGCAGGTTTTGCATTCCGGCGTCGGCGCCATCACGGAGTCCGACGTCACGCTGGCGAATGCGTCCAGGGCGCTGATCGTCGGCTTCAACGTCCGCGCCAATCCGCAGGCGCGCGACCTCGCCAAGCGGGACGGCGTCCAGATACGCTACTACTCCATCATCTACGAAGTCATCGACGAGGTGAAATCCCTTCTCAGCGGCCTCCTCGCGCCGTCCGTGAAGGAGAAGTTCATCGGATACGCCGAAATCCGCAAGGTCTTCCAGGTCAGCAAGACCGGCAAGATCGCCGGATGCTTCGTCACGGAGGGGCTCGTCAAGCGCGGCGCGAAGGTGCGCCTGCTGCGCGACAACGTGGTCGTCCACGAGGGCACGCTCAAGACCCTGAAACGCTTCAAGGATGAAGTCCGCGACGTGCAGAAGGGATACGAATGCGGCATGGCCTTCGAGAGCTATGACGACATCAAGGAAGGCGACATGATCGAAGCCTTCGAAATGGAAAGCACGGAACGTCAGCTGGCGTAACGCGGAGCATCATGAAAAAACCAAGACCCCATGCCAGCCGGACGCCGCCGGGACAGCGCCAGTTGCGCGTCGCCGAGCAGATCCGCCATTTGCTGGCGGAAGTCCTCCTGCGCGGGAGGTTTCACGATCCGGCGCTCCTGAACGCGAACGTGATAACGGTGACCTCCGTCGAAATCGGCCCAGACCTGAAGCACGCCACCGCCTTCGTCATGCCCCTCGGCGGCGAGAACGCCGATACGTTCCTGGACGCCCTGAACCGCGCCGCCGGATTTTTCAGGAGCGCGCTGGCCAGCCGCATGGATCTCCGTTATATCCCGAAAGTCACCTTCAAGCTCGACCACAGCTTCGACGAAGCCGAGAGGATCGAGAGATTGCTGCGGCAGGAGAAGGTGCAGAGGGATTTGCTGAAGAGAGAGGATGACGATGAATAAGGGCTTGGGACAAAATAACAGAATCGGAATAAAAGAATCCGGCGCATGATAGAAACGCAGGAAAAGAATCGCTGTCTTGTGCTTAATAGGGAGGATGATTAACGCTGCCGCCATTCGCATCCGTTATGATGCCGTGA
>JAZDGQ010000057.1:0-37234 GCA_043806835.1 Pseudomonadota bacterium
CCCCGGAAGCCGAAATGCGGGATCTGTCCATGGCAGGAGCCCTGCCGGGCGCGATCCTTGGGCATTGCCGAAGAACTGCCTCACAGAATCCCCAAAATCCTCAAACCCACGCGCTACGGCAAGGTTTTCTGGATTCGGAAAAAAACCGGAGAGATCCTCATCGAAAAAAGAGTCGGCAAGGGGCTTTATGAGGGGATGTACCAGTTGCCGACGACGGAGTGGATACTGAATGCGACGGCAGCAAAAAAGCTTTCTCCGCCTTATGCCAGGGATATCCGGTTCAGGCCGCTGAATATGACGGTGCGACACGGTTTTACGCATTTTAATATTGTTTTGGAAATATGGGGCGGTACTCTGAAAGCGAATCCCAGGGGGCAGCGGGGAATATTTGTTTCCATCCCTGAACTGGACGTCTATGCTTTACCTTCACTCATGCGGAAAGCCGTGAAGAGCTGTCTGGCTTGATGAGTGATTTTGTTGCCGTTACAATGACCCATTTGGTTCCGGGTGGAGGTGAGAAATGAAACGCGGACTTATCATCTTATCTGTTTTCCTCGCCCTGACAGCACTGGCACAGAAAGCTTTTGCCGAAAATAGAGTGAGCGAGGGATATGCTCTGACGACCCTGAGAGAACTTGGCCAGACGATGGTCGGGATAGGGGTCGTTGATATCAGGGACGTCAAGATCGCAGACGAGTATGCGCGTCTTGTTTATTGCCGTCCTTATACGAAAAATTATGCCAACGACGTCGAGTGGGACAAAATCCGGGCGCAGATCATTTCTGATGTGGTGGAGAAAAGAGAGTATTACAGGGTTATGTACGAAGTACATGGTGTTTTCAAGCTGGGACGGTATGATTTCGACAAGCAGTTTTTCCCTCTGTCCGAAGATACACCATATGAGAAAGGGACCATGATGAAGAACGTGGCTTCCATAGACCTGTTTTTAAGTGAGGAGTATGTTCCTTATTGCGGGCTCAGGAGCTTTCCGGTCTTTTTCCTTCCGCACATTGTCCTGAAGCCCAACCAGCCGGTGACCGTGGAGGGATTCGGGGTTCCGATGGCAAACGTCGAAGGGATCCTTGCCCGCATGGAGGAGGCAAAAAATGTAAAACGGCTGGTCTATGGCAGGGTCAGGATACGTATCACCGATCCATTGCCGGTAAGAGAGGACTCCTGGAGGATAGAAATGAAAGGCGACGTCGTAGCCGTCGATTTCTTTCTTGACCCGGAAATGACGAAGCCTATCGGCGGCGTGCAGTTTTCCAGATGATTTCCGAGAGTCACACTTCCTGAATATGCGAGCGGATTTCCTGGCGCAGCACATCGATCGGCCAGGCTTTCCCTCTGTTCTCGAAATGCCAGAACGTCCAGCCGTTGCAGGAGGGAAGTCCCTGCAGGGCGGCACCCACCTTGTGGATGGAGCCCCTGTGGTCTCCGGCGTGGTTGTGGGCGATCAGGTTTCCGTCGGCTCTGACGCGGGCGGTAAAGCGGCGGGAGTGGTCGAACAGGACGGTTCCGGGCGTCAGCATGCCTTGTTCCACCACCTGCCCGAAGGGGACGCGGGGTTCGGAGCGTTTTTCGATGCCTTTCAGCAGGCTTTCGTCGTCGCCTGATTTGATTCCGGCGATGCGTTCTTTGGCGAAGGCGATATATTCCCTCTCCTTTTCGATGCCGATAAAGTCGCGCCCCAGTTTTTTGGCGACGGCGCCGGTCGTGCCCGTGCCGAAGAAGGGGTCAAGGATCACGTCGCCAACCTCCGTGGAAGACAGGATGACGCGGTGGAGCAGGGCTTCCGGCTTCTGGGTGGGATGGGCTTTCTGGCCGTCCCCCTTCTTCAGGCGCTCGCCGCCGGTGCATAGCGGGATCGTCCAGTCGCTCCGCATCTGCAAGTCTTCGTTCAGCGCCTTCATGGCGTCGTAGTTGAAGCGGTATTTGGAATTTTCGGATTTCGACGCCCAGATCATGGTTTCATGCGCGTTGGTGAAGCGACGACCCCGGAAATTCGGCATCGGGTTGGTTTTCCGCCAGACGATGTCGTTCAGGATCCAGAAGCCGAGATCCTGCAACAAAGTGCCGATGCGGAAGATGTTGTGGTAGCTGCCGATGACCCAGATCGCGCCGTCGTCCTTGAGGAGGCGGCGGGCTTCGAGCAGCCATTCTTTTGAAAACTTATCGTATTCCGAGAAGCTGGAGAACTTGTCCCACTCGTCGTCCACCCCGTTGACCTTGGAGTTGTCGGGGCGGTGAAGATCGCCCTGAAGCTGGAGATTATAGGGAGGATCGGCAAAGATCAAATCGATAGATCTTGCCGGAAGTTTCTTCATGACCTCGACGCAGCTCCCGGACAGGATTTCGTTGCGCGGCAGGATGCTTTTTTGTGATTTAACAAGGTCTTTATCGATGGTCTTCATGTTTCCCCCTAAGTGTTCCCTAAGGGAATCATGATTCATTCGGGATTCGACGTCAACAGAAAACTTTAAAAAAGAATCAAATAAATCAGTTATTTGCAGAAGATTCTTTAACCAACTGATTAAGCACGGGGGCAAACGTGCGGCGGTGATGGATGGTAACGCCATGAATTTCAAGAGCTTTCATGTGGTGCTCCGTCCCGTAACCGGCGTTGGTTTCCCATCCATAATGCGGAAAATCATTGGCGATCCGGATCATCATGGTGTCGCGGTAATGCTTGGCGACGATGGAGGCGGCGGCGATGGAAAGGCTGAGACTGTCTCCCTGAATGATTGTTTTGACGGCGCAGGGCAGTTTCGGCGCACGGTTGCCGTCAACGAGCGCGACGGTGGGGCGGACGGCCAGCCCTTTGTAAGCTTTCGCCATCGCGCGGAGGGTGGCTTGCAGGATGTTGATTTTGTCGATTTCGGCGACGCTGCACTCTGCAAGCGATATGTAAGAAAACTCCTGTATCTTGTTGAACAGGTATTCCCTTTTGCGGGCGGTGAGCTTTTTACTGTCGTCGATCTGTTCGAGAATGGCGCGGGGGGCTTTATCCCGCCGGATCACCACGGCGGCGGCGACGACCGGCCCCGCCAGCGGGCCTCTCCCAACCTCGTCAATTCCACAGACAATGCCCTCATGCTGGTCCTCGAAGGAGAAGTCCGGTTTTCTGGCCAAAGGTTTCCCCCTCGTTGTTATTTCCTTCTCCCAAAAGGAGAAAGAGTTAACCGTCATCCCGGAGGTTTCGCGCAGCGAAACATTATCATCCGGGATCCACAACCTGCGTGCGACAGCACGCTCAAAAGATTTATATAGAATGCACAGATGCGCTTAGCCCCAGCACCACCACCTACTAAAAGGGGATTTCGTCTGGATCAACTATTGCGTCTTTTTCTAAGGCTTCTAAAATAGAGTCAACCGCCTTCTCTACACCTAAGGCTTGCCGTCTAGCGGCAGAAAATAGGCGGTTTAGCGTATCAGAAAGAGGGTTTAGTTCAGGATACTCAAACGTAGATTTTAATGCATCATAAAATTCCTGCAACTCGCGAGACGATACTCGTTCTATTGTTTCGCCCCGGCTGTTGGTAAGAACAAAGAAGTATTCGAATCCCTCATATGCGTCCGTGCGCATCTGCTCAATTGCTACAGAATAGTCGCTATTTATTGGTGAAACGAATTTTTCTCGATCCGATGTTTTCTTCCAAGGTACCTTACCCTGCGCTGTTTTTTGAACGAGCGTCTGGACTAGCTTAATATAATTCTCTTGGTCCATTTCACTTTTTCCCTATTTTGATCTCTGTGAATACTTCGTGTAGAAAGGTGCCTTGTTCAGATAGGACTAAGTTAAGTCCAGGTACATCTATCAGGCTAGATTTCTTTGCTATCTTCCGTTCAACCAAGTCTTGGTTAGTGGTAAACTGTGCATTAGCCAGCACCAAAACTTTTTTTTGGACATCTGTTAAACTTGGTTCCATGTATTTTCTTACTACAACTAGTTTTTTTATGAGCTCAGTATATTTTTCTGGAAGATAGCGCCATTCTTCATCGTTCTGTAATCGCTTTATTTCATCGATTTTGGCTAAAGCCGCCGCAGACTCTGCCATGACGTCCAGAAAAAGAATCTTCTCTTTTGCTTCTTTTGCAGCCTCTTTTGCTGCTTCCGCTGCCTTCATTGCACGAAAAGAGCTATATCCTGTAATAGCAAAGCCAAGTATTGTAAGAACAATGCCCCATTGCTCAAAGGGGCTACCTGTACTGAACCACTGCGGCATTATATTTCCAAATTTGTTTCTATTACCTTTAATACCGCGTTGTTCCTAAATCTCCACAACCTTATCACATATATCACCCGGCTTCCCCTATATTTCCTCTCCCGCTTGCGGGAGAGGATTAAGGTGAGGGTGTTAGAGCGCGGTCTCGCGCGATGTTATAGTTTTTAACAGCACCATCCCACACCCTCACCCCGACCCTCTCCCGCAAAGTGCAGGAGAGGGGGAATTGGGAATTCTACCCCGCCAGAAGACCTTTTTCAATCGCCTGACTCATGCGGCGGACGAATTCGGAGGGATTTTTGAGGGGTTCGCCTTCGATGATCCGCGCCTGATCGAGCAGCAGGAAGGCCGTGTCGGTGACGGTTTTCGATTCCGCGTCGTTCGCCACCATGGTTTTCAGCTTCTGGATAACGGGATGCCGCCCGTTGATCTCCAGGATATGATGGTGCGCCGCCTCGTACCCCTGCGACTTCTTCAGGAGCCTCTGCATGCGGATGTCCACGTCGTTTTCGGGGGCGACGAGGCAGACCGGGCTGTCAACCAGACGCTCGGACAGGCAGACGTCCTTGACTTCGCCGGAGAGGATTTCCTTCAGGCGCGCCAGCAGCTTTTCGGTGAGATCGACGTTGGTTTCCGGCTTGGGATCCTCTTTCCTGCCGGAAGCCACCCTGGACAGCTCCGACGCGCCGCGCGTGACGGATTTGAATTTCTTGTTCCTGAAATCGTCCTGGATCGGCAGCCAGAATTCGTCGATGGTGTCCGTCATGAACAGGACTTCGATGTCCTTGGCCATGAACGCCTCCAGTTGCGGGCTGTTTTTGGCCGTTTCCGGATCGCCCGCGGAGAGATAATAGATGTTTTCCTGCCCCGGCTTCATGCGGCTGACATAGTCCTCGAGGGAAGTCAGACCTTCGGTTCCGGTCGAACGGAAACGCGCAACCTTGCAAAGGAGATCGCGGTAAGCGTGCGCGTCGTAAAGCCCTTCCTTCACCACGGGGCCGAACAGCGTCCAGAACTGCTCGAACTCTTTCGGCTCTTTTTCTGCCTTTTCCTGCAATTCACCGAGGACCTTGCGCGTGATCGCCGAACTCATCTTCGCGATCAGGGGGTTGTTCTGGAGCATTTCGCGACTGATGTTGAGCGGCAGGTCTTCGCTGTCCACAACGCCCTTCAGGAAGCGCAGGAAGGGGGGAATCAGGCCTTCAAGCCCGTCGGTGATGAAGACCCTCTTGACGTAGAGCTTCACGCCGTTGGGGCGACGCGGATCGTAGAGGTCGAACGGCTTCATGCCGGGGACAAACAGCAGGTTGGCGTATTCGAATGCCCCCTCGGCGCGCCAGTGCAGCGTCAGCCACGGCTGATCCAGCGTCATCGCGCCGGAGACGTGATGGTAGAATTCCCTGTATTGTTCCGGCGTGATGTCGGACTTCGGACGCATCCACAGCGCGGAGGCCTTGTTTACCTGCGCCGCCTTTTCGCCTTCGCCGAGCAGGATCGGAAAGCCGATATGGTCGGAATATTTCTTGACCACCTGCTTCAGGCGTTCTTCCAGCAGGTATTCGCTGGCCTCGTCCTTCAGGTGCAGGGTGATTTCTGTTCCGCGTTCGTCTTTCAGATGCTCGTCGACCGTGTAGCGGCCCTTGCCCTCCGACGCCCACTGCCACGCGGTTTTGTCCCCCGCCTTGCGGCTGAGGACTTCGACTTTGTTCGCCACCATGAACGTGGAGTAAAACCCGACGCCGAACTGGCCGATCAGGGTCATGTCCTTTTTGCCGTCCTCGAGCTTGCCGAGGATTTCGCGGGTGCCGGAGTGGGCGATGGTGCCGAGGTTCTTGACCAGTTCCTCCCTGTTCATGCCGATGCCGTTGTCGCTGATTTTCAGCGTGCGCGCGCCGGTGTCGAACGAAATGCGGATTTTCAGGTCGGGGTCTCCGGCGATCAACTCCGGCCGGGCGATGGCTTCGTAGCGCAGGCGGTCGCAGGCGTCCGAGGCGTTCGATATCAGCTCGCGCAGGAAAATTTCCTTCTCGGTGTAGAGCGCGTTGGCGACGATATCCAGCAGACGGCTGACTTCGGCCTGAAATTCAAGTTGTTCGGACATGGTTTCTACAGATCCTTAATTTCAAAGATTCAAGGGTTCAGACGGCACATGCTCCAGTCATGCCCCGTCTTTGTGAACAGAAACCGGTCATGCAGGCGTCCTTTGCTTTGCTCCCAGAATTCGATTTTTTCGGGAACGACGCAATATCCCACCCAATGCGGCGGGAGGGGGACTTCCTGACCCTGGAATTTCAACTCGTACTCCCTGACGCGGTCTTCCAGTTCATTCCGGCTGCTCAGGGGTTCAGATTGCCGACTCGCCCAGGCGGACAGACGGTTCAGCAGATAACGGGTCTTGAAGTAAGCATCGACGATGGGTGCCGGGACGGACTCGACTTTTCCTTCCACGCGCACCTGACGCAACAGGGATTTCCAGTGAAAGCAGATCGCCGCCCGCGGATTGTCGGTCAGCTCGCGGCCTTTCCTGCTTTTCATATTCGTATAGAAATAAAAGCCCTTCTTATCCACATTCCTGAACAGAATCATGCGGACGGAGGGCTGGCCGTCTTTCCCGACGGTCGCCAGAGCCGCGGCGTCGGGGTCGTTGAGTTCGGACTGAGACGCCGCTTTCATCCATTCCCCGAACAATTCTATAGGATCCTGTAACGGGCTGATCTCCATGTTTTCTCCGGAAAATTGCAAAAATTCACACTTCTAAAGATTATGTTGCTGTAAACGAAACTTGTGCTAGATATACTGTGGTTGAATTTCAGACTTATATCACTGGCTGCATCCTTAAGAAAGGTGGAAATATCATGAAAACGAAAATTTTAACTCTGGCCTTGGCTTCAACTCTGGCTCTTGGCGGCTGCATGCAGGACGGCTCTATGGGCAATCCGTGGGGCATGGGCACCAAACAAACCATCGGCACCGGCACGGGTGCCGTTGTCGGGGGTCTTCTCGGATCTAAAGTGGGCGGCGGAAGCGGCCAGCTCTGGGCCACCGGCGCGGGCGCACTTCTGGGCGCCTTTGTCGGCAGTTCCATCGGAAAATCGCTGGATCAGGCCGATATGGCCTATCACCAGCAAGCTATCGAGCAGGCGTACACTGCGCCTCTCAACAAAACTATTTCCTGGAACAATCCTGAATCGCGTCACAGCGGCTCGGTAACGCCGATTCGCGAAGGCCGTCAGGCCACAACCGGCAACCTGTGCCGTGAATACAAACAAGCCATCATCATCGACGGCAACGCTGAAACCGTGAACGGGACGGCCTGCCAGAGCGCGGACGGCACCTGGGTCATGGCGAATTAAGCCGCCTTCTCCGAAAATAAAAAAGAGCCGGCCGATAGGCTGGCTCTTTTTTTGCGGCAGGCGCGGCGGCTTTCAAACGTCTGTCACCACTTTTCTATTTTCAGAAGAACGGTTGACTTTGTATGCAAAAGGAATAGAGTGTCTCGATTCCTGATGCGGGGGTATCCCCGGAATCTTCGTAAAAATGAATAATAACAAGGATATTTCAAAAACATGACCCAGCGACTCGATGGTAAAAAAGCGCTTGTTCTCGTTTCCAGCGGCGTGGATGAAACGGCGATGTCGATGCTTCAGCGCGAACTGCTTCATGCGGGCGCAACGATCAAAACGGTCGGCACCGAGCCCGGTCTTGTGAACAGCTGGAACGATAAGGCCTGGGGGCTTTATTTTCCGGTCGATATCCAGATCAGCCAGGCCCTGGGATCGGACTTTGACCTTCTGATCGTGCCAAGCGGTGCGCGCGGCATCCGGAAGCTCTCCGCCAACCCCCACGCGGAGCGCATCCTCTCCAGCTTCCTCGTGGCGCGGAAACCGGTGTGCCTGATGGGGGATGCGTTCGAACTGCTGGTCAACACGGGACATGCAGGGCACGAAAAGAGCGCGAACGTCATGACCGGAGAGTGTGCCGGGGAAGTACCGGCGTTTTTGCAAAAAATGATCGCGCATTTCACCGGCGGGGAGCCGATGAAGATTGCGGCGTGACAGGATTTTTTGAAGGCGATCCGGATCAGGTGATAATCAGGATCTTCCCGTTGGGGAGTGTCTTGATCTCATAGGGGACTTTTCCGGTTACATCCATGCGTATCGTGAGATATCCGTCAAGAGCGTCGATGGCCTGCACATAAACAAACTGGGCTGTCGCGCCGATTTTTACGCTCATGTAACCTTGAGCAAAACAGGGGCTGCCAAGTATAAGAAATGCCAGCGTCAGGAACAAAATCTTCGGGGTTGTCATTTTCTCCCCCTTTATTATTGTTGTTCCCTTATTATACATAACATTTAGAACAAAACATAACCAGGTTAGTTAAAAATTAGCAGAAATGCACTTCAGCTGATTTATTCCAAGAATACAAGAACATGGGATTGTCATAGATATGACCCTGCTTCCATTGCATTTTCCTTTCCTTTCGGAGGTGCCAGTTCCATCGATTCGAATCAGGGGAAATTCCCGAGGCCTGCGTTTTCATAAGTGAAAACTGGGTGGAATGGGCTTACGCCCAATTGCAAAGATGGTAATCTTTCGGGACGCTGGAATCTGAAACAGGAGGGGATGATAATGGCTCTGACATATACGCCTGCGTTGCAAACAGGCATGAAACTGCATGATTTCGCGCTCAGGGGCGTGGACGGGAAGGTTTATACGCAGAAGGATGTGGCGGGGGAAAAGGGCACGCTGGTCATGTTTATCTGCAACCACTGCCCCTACGTCAAGGCCATCGCAGACCGTCTGGCCGAGGATGCAAAAGTTCTTCAGTCGGAAGGCGTCGGCGTCGTGGCGATCATGCCGAACGACGCGCTGGCGCATCCGGAGGATTCATTCGACAACATGAAAAAATTCTCGAAGCGGAATGGCTTCACGTTCCCGTATCTCATCGATGAAACTCAGGAAGTCGCGAAAAAATATGGTGCCGTCTGCACCCCTGATTTTTTCGGCTATGATGCGAAAGGCGTGTTGCAGTTCCGGGGACGGCTGGACGAGGTGACCCCCTCCAGATCCGCCACATCCTCCACGAAAAAGGAACTGCTGGAGGCCATGATTCAGATCGCCGAAACCGGCAAGGGTCCCGCAGTCCAGACTCCGTCCATGGGGTGCAACATCAAGTGGAAGGTCGCCGGCGCGGCGTGATCTTCACGGAAGGCGCAGCCCGGTCATCGACAGGATGTCGGCGGGTGTTTTCCCTTCTTTTTCCCGCAGGAATTCTAGCGTCACGCCGTTGTTGCGCTTGGAGAACCGCTTTCCATCGCGGTCGAGAAGGAGGGGATGGTGATGCCAGACCGGCACGTTCAGTCCCAGCAAATGCTGCAAAAGCCTGTGCAGGTGACTGGCATGGAACAGGTCTTCCCCGCGCGTCACGCATGTGACCCCTTGCAGATGGTCGTCGAGCGTCACGCAGAGATGATAGCTTGCCATCGCGTCCTTGCGGGCGAGCACGGGATCACCCAGAAGTCCGGGCGCCGCTTTCTGCACGCCCTTGACGGCGTCCGTCCAGAACAAGGGTTCGTTCAGCGTGCCAAGGGCTTTGTCCATGTTCAGGCGCAGGGCGTAGGACGCGCCCCCCGCCTTCCGCGCTTCCTGCTCGTCGCGGCCGAGGGTCCGGCAGATTCCGGGATAAAGCACTCCCTCCGGCCCGTGAGGGGCTGAACCGGCGCGGGCAACTTCCTCCTGAATGTCCTTCCGGCTGCAGAAACACGGGTAAATCAGACCCTTTTCCTCCAGGACATCGAGGGCGCGCCGGTAGTCTTCCATATGCTCCGACTGGCGGCGCACCGGCTCCTCCCATGCGAGGCCGAGCCAGCGCAGGTCTTCGTATATGCCCGCTTCGAATTCCGGCCTGCACCGGCCTGCGTCTATATCCTCGATACGCAGGATGAAACGCCCGTTCAGCCGCATGGCTTCTGTGTAAGCGAACACCGCTGAACAGGCATGGCCGATATGCAGCCTTCCTGTCGGGGAGGGAGCAAAGCGCGTTACGATCCGGTTCGTGCTGTTCGGGTGGTTCATTGGTGATTTTTTCTGGTTTTTGCCAAATTTATAGTCATCCTGAGTGTAGCGAAGAATCTCCCCGTCTATAAAGAAGAAAAGGAGATTCTTCGGCTTCGCCTCAGAATGACAATCGTGTGGCTATTTCCTCAAACGGCTATAAGCTCAGTAAATCTCGGAATTTTGCGGCACCACGAACGTGCGGTTCATTTGCGTGTATTTATCAAGCGCCTCCGTCATTCTGGAAGCGATCATCTCCGGCGGCACAGGCATGATCTTCTCAGGAACTTCCTGCTCCGGGATCGTTGACCAGATAATCCCGTTCGCGGAGATTGTTTCAGGTTCGTTCGTTTTTCCGGCGATCTCCGTGTCGGGCGGGGTATTGCCGTTCGTCAGCCCGGCGATCAGGGTTTCACCCATATCCCTGCCGGTCGTTTTTTCACAGATGATGTCGGCAATGGCAACTGCGCCGCCGACAGGCCCGCCATAAAGGGCGTCACCGGCCAGACGCGCCACGGGGCCGATCTCGTCACCAGTGATATGGCGGTAGAGGGCCCCGATCACGGGGATGTGTTGCAGAGGATTGAAGATGTCAATGACGGCCTTGAAGATGTCGAAGAAGGAAAAATCGTTTGTTTCGAGCTTCCCGGCAGAAGTTGCCGGGGCGGAAGGAGCGGGAGCCTCTTCCCCTAGGATGCGCTCAAAATTCGCCGCTGCCGCCGCATCAGAGCCGTTTTTCTGAGTGAAAACAGGTGGATAGCCTGATATTGGGGGTCTGGCCATCGACACGGAATTTGTCGTATAAGCATCCGGATTGATCATCCCTCATGTCCTCCCTTTGACAGAGAGCCGCAAGAGGTGTGCCAGCCCTAAAGCCTTAACCGGCTGATCGGCCTGTAAAGCAGCAGTCCGCCGACGAATCCGCCGATATGGGCTGTCCAGGCAATCGGGTTCTCCGTTCCCGGGACTCCGAAAAATCCGAAGAAAATGGAAACTCCCATCCAGATGAAGATAAAAAACAGGAATTTCCGGGTGCCCTGCCCCATCATCCCCTCGGACTGCATCAGGAGAAGGATGCCCCCGAACAGGCCGCTGATGGCGCCCGATGCGCCGATCAGCGGGGCATCCGTACCGGGGTAGACAAGAACGTGCGCCAGTGCGCCGCAAAGTCCGGAGGCGAAATAAAGCAGAAGGAGTCTGCGTCCGCCGATCTTTTTTTCAAGCCCCGCACCGAAGGCCATGAGCGTGCCTGTGTTGATCGCCAGATGCATCCAGCCTCCGTGAAGGAACAAATGGGTGACGGGGGAAAATATCTCTGAAAATCCGAAGGACCAGGCACCGGAATATCGGGCCGGCATGAAGGCCAGCGCGTAAAGGGTTTCTTCCGTCAACAGGTTCGGAAAGGCTTTTCCGAACAGAAAGACGGCGATATTGATCAGACACAGTGCTTTTACGACCGGGGGCAGATTAAGGACGGGTTCTCCCGCGCCCATGGCTTTTTTACGCTCCTTCGGATCAGGGAACCGGGTGACTTTGGCGTTCTCGCGGTCATCGTCATTTATCATGGAATTCACGGGGTTGCTCATTCATAACGAAAAAGAGTATGCTCTACCCTGATTTTGAATGCAAACAGCCGTTTCGGAAAAGGAGAATGAATAATGTCCTCCAGCCTGCCAAACGATCTTGAAGCGCACTTTATGCCGTTCACGCCGCAACGGGCGTTCAAGCGCAAGCCGCGCCTGCTGACGGGGGCAAAGGGCATGTACTATTATTCCGACGACGGACGGAAGGTTCTGGACGCCTCTGCGGGATTGTGGTGCGTGAATGCCGGACATGCCCATCCGAAAATCACCGCCGCCATCCAGAAACAGGCGGGGGAGCTTGACTATGCGCCCAATTTCTCTTTCGGACATCCTCTCGCGTTCGAGACCGCCGCGCGCCTGTGCGCCGAAATGCCCGGAGACATCGATCATGTGTTCTTCTGCAACTCCGGTTCCGAGGCCGTCGATACGGCCATCAAGATCGCCATTGCGTATCAGCGCGCACGCGGCAAGGGAACCAAGACCAGGATCATCGGACGGGAACGCGGTTATCACGGCGTGAACATCGCCGGCATTTCCGTCGGCGGCCTCGGCTACAACCGCAAGGTTTTCTCGTCGGTACTGATGCCGGGTGTCGATCACCTCCCTGCGACGTACAGCCTTGAAAAGCAGGCGTTCAGCAGGGGGCAGCCGGAATGGGGCGCGCATCTGGCGGACGCCCTTGAAGGGCTTATCCTGCTGCACGACGCGGAAAACGTCGCGGCGGTGATCGTCGAGCCGGTCGCAGGATCAACGGGCGTGCTGCCTCCGCCCGGGGGCTATCTCGAAAAACTCCGCGCCCTCTGCACAAAACACGACGTTCTGCTGATCTTCGATGAAGTCATCACGGCCTGGGGGCGTCTGGGAAAGGCGACGGCGGCGGAATATTTCAACGTCATGCCGGACATCATCACCTCCGCCAAGGGGATCAACAGCGGCACGGTTCCGATGGGCGCGGCCTTCATCCGCAAGGGAATCTATGACGCCTTCATGCAGGGCGGGGAGTACGGCGTCGAATTCATGCACGGCTACACCTATTCCGGGCATCCTCTCGCCTGCGCCTCCGCTCTGGCGGCCCTGGAGGCCTACAAGGGGGAAGGGATGTTTGAAAACGCCGCCAACCTTGAAAAGAAATGGGCGGATGCGCTGCACTCTTTGAAAGGGGCTCCGCACATCGTCGATATCCGCACCATCGGCCTGATGGGGGGCGTCGAGCTTGATCCTGGCGCACGCAATCCTCCGCACGAAATGTCGCGCGCGTGGGAGACGTTCGACAAGATGTTCTTCGAGCGGGATATCGTGATGCGGTTCACGGGCAATACCCTGGCCATGTCGCCGCCGCTGATCGTCAACGAGAGCCAGATCGACGAAATCGTGACGAAAATCAGAAAGACGCTGGAGACGGTGAAATGACAACTGAAAAGAAACATTGCCCTCCTTCGGGGAACCTGACGGCGGCTTTTATCGACGTTTCCGCCATGACGGAATGGCGCCGGGACTTCCATGCGCATCCCGAAACCGCCTACGAAGAAGTGCGCACGGCTGAAAAAGTCAATGACCTGCTGCGCTCCTGGGGGATTGAAACGCATGTCAATATCGGCAAGACAGGCGTGGTTGGCGTTCTGAAGGGCGGAAACGCGGGTCCCGGCAGTCCTTCCGTGGGTCTGCGGGCGGACATGGACGCCCTGCCCGTCACTTCCGATACTGCCGCCTTGCCTTACACGTCGAAAATTCCCGGTAAAGCACATGCCTGCGGCCATGACGGCCACACGGCGATGCTGCTGGGAGCCGCGAAATACCTGTCTGAAACCAAAAATTTCTCCGGCACCGTCTATTTCATTTTCCAGCCCGCAGAGGAAGTCGGGGCCGGAGCCAGGGCAATGATCGAGGACGGCCTGTTCAACATCGTCAGGTGCGACAGCATCTATGGTATGCACACATCGCCCTACACCAACATACGGGTGGGGCAGATTGGTGTGGACGAAGGCGTCATTACCGCCAACAGCGATACCTTCAGCATCGGAATCACCGGCAGGGGCGGACATGCCGCTTCTTCCGCCGATAATATCGACATCATTTCACTGGCATCCGAAATCGTCATTGAATTGCGCAGATACAGAGAGGAAGAAGACCCCTCCGGCAAAGAGGCCGTCCTGGCCGTAACCATGTTTCATGGCGGGGAGGCTCCCAACGCCATGCCCGAAAAGGTGGCGCTGGGAGGCACGGTGCGTGCTTTCAGCCCAGATATGCGGGACAAGATTGAAAAAGCGGTCAGGGACATCCCTGAACGCCTCGCCGCAGCATACAGCGCCAAAGTCAGTGTGGAATATAAGCGTGGCTGCTCCTCCGTCTGTAACAGCCGCGAGCAAACCGCCCATGCGCGCGCCGTGGCAACCGCCCTGCTCGGTGCCGGAAATGTCGTCAAAACAGGGCGCGGGATGTACGGAGAGGATTTCTCCTGCTTCACCGAGCGCGTGCCGGGCGCCTACATCGTCCTCGGGCAATGGGACGGAAAAAGTCCCCAAAACAAACTGCATAGCCCCGGTTTCGATTTCAACGACGCCACGCTTGAAACGGGTGCCTCATACTGGGTCAGGCTGGTCGAATCCCTGATGCCCGCAGCCAGCCCTGCGCCGGGAAGGAAAACGCCTCATGAAAAGGGCGCGGCGACGGGACTTACACCTAGCTGACCGTGATATCGCCGCTCGCGTCGCCGCTCGTGGTTATCTGACTGATGACAAGCGTCACCGTGCTGCCGCTGCCGATATGGGTTCCCGTGTAGGTCAGTTGCGCCGAGCCTGTGCCTTCGACCCCCACCGTGCCGGAAGCAAGAGTAAAGTTTCCGCTGGCGCTGTTCATGATAAGCTCGACCATGCCATTGATAGAGGCTGAGGGCGCTGCAATGTTCAGCGTGTGGGTTATCTGATCCGTCATGTCAAAAACGTTCTGAATATCCAGCTTGATGTGGTTCCCCACGTAGAAACCCGAGGACACGGAGTTGGACAGGCCAAGATCGATATTTTCGATGTTCCTGACTTTCCATTCCGGAAAGGAGGTGAAGTCCAGCGTGAAGTTCGTGCTGGACGTAGTGCCCAGCGTAAGTTTGTCTGTGCCTGCACCGCCGTCTACGTGCATGAAAGCGTTGTCCGAAACGGAAATCATATTGTTGCCGGCGCCGAGTCCGATGAGCACGTCCGCGCCGCCTTTGCCTGCAATTGTCGTGGCGGTGTCGCTGGCGCTGACCAGGAAGTCGGCGCCTATCGTGCCGACGACATCGCTGTTGAAAATCTGCGGCATGATATCCGCCGCCGCGCCGTTGGAATCCCGTATCAGTATGAGCGGGCTGATGACCCCTATGGCATTGTTGGAACTGTCATAGATGGTGATGTCGAGAGTCAGTCCGCCCGGGTTCAGGAAATGCGAGAGGGCCAGGGGATCATTCACAAACACCTCGCCGGTAGCATTAATCGAGAAAACAGAGGTGTAATCGGTGATATTCTGGACGACATAAGCGGCCCCGTTCCATGCAAAATGCTGAGGAGTGCCCGCGCCGTTCACGGCTATGCCATAGTGATCGGCGCCGGGAGCGAATACCGTGCCCACAAACATGCCGGCTCCTGTAAATTCCCCGATGCCATCGTCGGTGAAATCGGCGGGCGTATCATTGGTGTATTCGCCGGAAAAGTTGAATGAGGGCGCGACGACGGTGATCGCCGTGTTGTCTGCAATGGCCACAACGGTGTTCAGGGCATTCCCCGCCACATCCGTGATTACCGCGCCGGGAACGGTTCCTAGGATCAATGATCCAGCTGATGTCGTTGTCACCTTTACGGAGAATACGCCGGGACTTGTTTCTATAATATTGCCGATAGTGACGCCAGCCGTTCCGATGTTGACAAAATCTGCGGCCGTGACCGTCGCGTTGCCAATGTCTTCGCTGAACGTTACCGTGTAGACCAGCGTGTTGCCGACCGTTACCGTGTTGCCGAAGTTGTTATCGTTAAACCCCGTGTTTGACAGAACCGGCGTCGTCGTGTCGTAGACGAAGGTAAGGGACGTGGCGGCGGACGTGTTGCCCATCGTATCCGTCTGATGAACCAGAACGGTATTGCTGCCCTGCACGAACGTCGCCGGCGCCGTGTTCGTCCATGTTGTTCCGCCGTCTGCGCTGTACTGAACCAGCGCCCCTGCTGCCAGACCGGATACTTTTAACGTGCCGGCCTGGGTGATCTTGTCTGTGCCGCTGATCCCGGTATCCGAGACCAGCGCGACGATCGGCGCTGCTATCAGGACAGGCGGTGGTGGTGGTGGTGGTGGTGGTGGTGGTGGCGGCAGTGTCGTTGTTGGCGGCGGAGGAACGATAGTCGCGGTCGTGCCGGGAACCGGGATTGTCCCCGGTGCCGGACTGTTGAATGTTGACACCGATTCCGTGCTGAAATCGGATGCCGGAGGAGGAGGGGAAAGTATCGCACTGTCAACGGCAAGGATTGGCGCTATCACAGCGGTCGGCGCCACAGCGGCGGTCGGTGCCGCTGTGCCTGCCGCCGGCGGAGCTGCCCCGGCCGGCGTTTCAGCAGGCGCTGCTGCGCCGTCCGCTGGCGTTTCGGCAGGCGCAGGCGTCGCCGCCGTGCCGTTAAAATGGCTGAGCGTGCCTCCCGCCACCGACGACAGGGAGCTGTAGGCTGCGCTGAAAGTCTGTGCATCCATCTGGACAGATACGGGATTGCTCTGGTAGCTGCTGAGGGATACGGTGGCAAAACTGGTATTCATCTCCTGCGTGCCACTGCCGTTGGTGAGGGCGATGGCTCCGTCCAAGATGGTGATGGTGCTTTCCTGACCGGCGGGAAGGATTTCCCCCGCGACGACCGTGCCCCGGATGCCGATGGAACCGACCGGCGTTTCGATGCTGACGCTGCCGGGATCGCTTTTACCGATCATGCCGCTGGTGTAAACGAACATGCCTTGCAGCATGGAGAAGAAGGAACTGCCGGAATGTTCGGCGGAATCATAGGTGAACTGATCCACGGCCAGCCGTGCGCTTTCGCTGACCGCGAAGGTCGTGTTATCGGCGAACAGGATATTCACGGCGCCCGTTTTTGACGTTTCAACCACGTCTCCCTGATAAACCGGCGTGCCGATTGCGGCAATGACGTATGTACCGTCGGCGCGGACGATATGCGCCTCTCCGACCACTTCGGTTATTTTTCCGGCAGGACTGACGTCATTGGCGGTCTGGCCGGAAGCGGCGTATTGTCCGATATGCTCGGGAGGCAGAAAGGAATCCACCATCTGCGGGGACAGGCGCGCGCCATCTGCAGTGACGAGGTCGGGAGCAGGGTCCTGCGTGAAATAACCTTCCACCACGATGGTTTGTCCATCTGGCGAGGCCAGATGAAGGTCCGCACCTACGCGCGTCATCTCGGCGTTGGCGACAAAATGCCCGTTGGGAAGTTCTACAGGTTTCCCGGCAACAGGCTCTATTCTGACATCACCTGATATGTTCCTCGGCATGGCTGACACCCCCGCTATCCAGTAAAATCGAAAACTCTCCCCATTCTATTGATTCTAAAGGTAAAGGATTAACCAATGATAAAGAATCAAATCTGATTTTAATTCCCGTTAAAATAGCTGTAACCCTATGATTTCACTAACCTTGATCCATGTTTCCTGTGGCCGGAAAGAACAGAACCGGCGACATTTGCTTCAGGGGTTCTGCACGCCGGAAAACCTGTATTGTGATCGGAGAATCGGATATGAATCAACCTGTCGTCTGCGCGGATATGGAGGGTCGCCCGAAGAAACGCATGAAAGTTGACAAGGAAAAACTCAGAGAGCACGCCGTCAGTTATGGCAGGATCGGCTATCGCCTCGCCCTCAGGGCGGGGTTTTTATATGTCGCTTTAACCATGTCCGGCCTTGTTTTCGGGGGAATCGGCGGTTACTGGGGGGCGGAGCATTTCGGTTACAATGCGTGGATCGGCATCGCGTGCGCGCTGGCGGGCATAATTACGGGCGGTGTTGGCGGGTTCTTTCTGGCGCAGACCGTCATCATAGGCCTCATGCAAGATAAGTTGCTTGATGCGGGGATTCAGACGGGTAAAGCCGGTTACAGGACGGCTCAGAAGTTTCTGAAGGAGAAAAAGGAAAAAGAAATGCGCGATAAAGGAAGAATCAAAGATTGACCGCGGGACTGCGGGATGTCTGACCATGATTGCCGGTTGATCGGCACCCGGCGCGGCATCCCCGAAAAAGGCAAAAACGGCGATAAATCTCAAAGCTGTCACAATTACAGACAAAAGTCATAAAATCACATACAGGTATTTCTTCAATCTTTTATTGTAAAATGACCGATGGGGGGGCCATGCAACGCAAGATGACGACATTTTTTCTCTGGCTTACGAATACGCGTGGAGCGACGGCTGTTGAGTACGGAATTCTCATAGCGGCGATATCCGTCTCCATCATGGCGCTTCTCTTCTCAATCGGGGATAATTTTACGGAGATGTTTGAGGTCATATCTTCATACTTGGTGAGAAATCTCTGATTTCGCCCGCTTATCCGGGGAGCAGGGACGCATAATATCCCCAGGCTGTGGCGTTGGTGTTGCTCACGCAGAGGCGCGGGATATTGACGCAGGACGCGCAGTTGCCGTTCGCGATTGTTATCGCAGTCCCCGCGAACAACAAATCAAAGTCCGCCGTCGACAGAATCGGGGGAACGGCTGTCGATCCGGTCAGGATTTTGTTGATTTTCTGACAGAGGGATTCGGAGGATATTCTGGCGGTGAACAGGATGTCGCCGAGCGTATCCGTCGCGCCGACCCCCGTCGCGATGGAGGCCGGGCTGATGGTGAAATCGGTGGCCACGGCGGAGCTGCTGCCGGAACTGGAGGACATATGAGTGATCCCTCCACCGAACGGGTGATAAATCTTCAAGCTATGCGGGGATGTTTCAAACCCGGCGTCTCCCGGCTTGAGTGTGGAGAGATTGAGATAGAGGGTGGCGGGATCCTCCCCGTTCACGACCATCTGGTGAAGGGCGCCGCTGAGGGTGGCGGTCTGCGTCAGCAGGCGGGAAATCTCATCGTCCTGCGCCTGCCGCGACAGGGCGTCGGATTGCTGCTCGGAAGACTGCGACACCACTTGGGTAAGAAGCGCCAGGGCCATAATGGCTATCAGTATAATGAGCAGAATATTTCCTCCCTCCTTCCCTTTCGGGCTGTGGGGGCGAAGGAACGATTTTCTGTCGTTTTCCGGCATCAGCAACGGGAACTCCCTCTGATCTCACCATTATAGAGCATTTATGGGACTGTACTAGGGCGTGTTATCAATTAGCACATGAAATTCTGTGACATCAAAATGGTTGAGATACAAGACAAAACAACGAAGGCGGGCTGGAAAGCCCCCGGCGAGTTGTTTTGCCGCCGTAGATCGGCCATTTTCATGTCACCCTTTCGGGCGCGGTGGAAAAGCCGCCCGGATGGCCGCAAAGCCCTTGTGCGTAGCATTCACTACGCCCTGCGGTCTTTTCGACCTCCGGATCGTCTTTTCCACAACGCGCAGAATTCATGCGGTAATTGATGACACGCCCTAAGAGGTTTCCGCATAACCCAGTGATTTTATTGTAGAAAAAATGGCGCGATGACGTCTGGCATTACCCCCGGGCAGTGCGTTACTATAGCCGTCTGACCCCTTGTATCCTGAAGGCGCGCCGCATGAAGAAGTCTCTTTTGAAAATTTTTCTTTTGATCGCCGTTATAGCGGTATCCGGATGGTTCTGGCATCAGGGAAAGGCGTCCTTTCCCGGCCTGAAACAAGTCGTTTCCGCCGTCACGGGGCAGACCGGTCCGAAAGGCCCTCCCCCAAAAAGATCCGGCGGGCCTATGCCTGTCGGCGCGGTTCCTGTTGAAGTGAAAGACCTCGCCGTGACGATTGACGCCATCGGCACTTTGTCGGCGGGAGAATCCGCCGAGATTCGCGCCGAGGCGGCGGGAGCGATAACGGCTATAAATTTTTCAGAAGGCCGCCCCGTCAAAAAAGGAGACAGCCTGCTTCAGATCGACGACGCCCTGATTCGCGCCGGACTGTTGAAGGCGGAGGCGACCTACAACGTCCGCCGGACGTCCTTCGGCCGCAGCAACAAGCTGAAATCCTCCGGCTACGTCTCCAGTCAGGAATGGGAGCAAAGCGAGGGTAGCTTGCAGGAAGCGCAGGCGGATATCAACTCCGCGCGCATCCGGCTCGACAAAACGAGCGTGCGCGCTCCTTTCGACGGTCTGGCGGGCCTGCGCGATTTCAGCGTCGGGGACTACGTCCAGGTCGGCCAGCTTCTGACGACGCTGGACGCCGTCGATCCGGTGAAGATCACGTTTTCCGTTCCCGAAAAGAATTACGGCGATCTCAAGCCCGGGCAGCAAATCTCCTTTGCGGTGGATGCCTGGCCGGGACGGCGTTTTACCGGCGATATTTACGCCGTCTCGCCGCGCATCGACCCTGACACGCGCAACTTCGACGTCAGGGCGTCCATTCCCAACGCCGAGGGGCTCCTGCGCCCCGGCATGTTCGCACGTGTCAATATAGTGACAACCGTCCATAAAGGGGCGCTTCTCGTTCCCGAACAGGCGATCATCCCCAAGGGGAACGACAGTTTCGTTTTCGTCGTGCGGGAAGGCAAGGCCGTCCTGCAAAAAGTCGTCACCGGCCTGCGCCAGACGGGAACGGTTGAAATCACCGAAGGGCTTTTGGCGAACGAGCCTGTGGTCATCACGGGTCTTATGACCTTGCGGGGCGGGACAGAAGTGATGGTGATGGGGCAAAAGCCGTGACGCTCCCAGAATTCTGCATCAGGCGGCCTGTTTTCGCGACCGTCGTCAATATCTTCCTGATCCTTCTGGGAGTGGCGGGCTATACCCGTCTGACGCTGCGTGAATACCCGAACATCGACGAGCCGGTCATCACGGTGCAGACCGGCTATCCGGGCGCCAGCGCCGAGATCATCGAAAGCCAGGTCAGCAAGACGCTGGAAGACTCCCTTGCGGGGATCGAGGGCATCGAGGTCATGTCTTCCGTCAGCCGCGCGGAGCAGAGCCAGATCACCCTCCGGTTCAAACTGACGCGCGATCCGGACAACGCGGCCAGCGACGTGCGCGACCGGGTCAGCCGCGTCCGGGGGCAACTGCCGGAGGAAGTCGACGAGCCGGTCATATCCAAGGTCGAGGCCGACGCCCAGCCGATCCTCTACATGGCGTTCAACAGCACCCGCCATTCCGCCATGGAGATCACCGATGTCGCCGACCGCACCGTCAAGGACAAAATACAGAACGTCCCCGGCGTGGCCAGCGCGATCATCCTTGGGGAACGGCGGAAATCCATGCGGATATGGCTGGATCCGCAAAGGCTGGGGGCATACCGGCTGACGCCGCAGGACGTCGAAACCGCGCTCCGCAGGCAGAACGTCGAGATTCCGGCGGGGCGGATCGAGGGCGCGCAGCGGGAATTCACGGTGCTGTCCGAAACGGATCTGAAAACGCCGGAGCAGTTCGACGCCATCATCCTCAAAAAGAACGACGCCGGTTTCGTGCGCCTCAGGGACGTCGGCCATGCGGAAGTGGCTCCCGCGGACGAACGCCGCATGGTGCGCTTCAACGGCAGCAACGCGGTCGCGCTCGGGGTCGTCAAGCAATCGACGGCGAACCCGATGGACGTCTCGAAGGGCGTTTACGCCGCCCTGCCGGAGATCGCCAGAGCCCTGCCGGAGGGGATGGAGCTGAAGGTGGCTTACGACACGTCCGTCTTCATCGCCCGGTCGATCACAGAGGTTTACCATACCGTCGGCGCGACCGTGGGGCTGGTCGTGCTGGTGATCTTCTTCTTCCTCCGCAACCCCCGTTCCACGCTTATTCCGATACTGACCATCCCGATCGCGCTGACCGGCACGTTCATGGTCATGTACGCGCTCGGCTACAGCCTCAACACCCTGACGCTGCTGGCGCTGGTCTTGTCCATCGGGCTCGTCGTCGACGACGCCATCGTCGTGCTGGAAAACATCTACCGCCACATCGAGGACGGCATGAAGCCGAAGGAAGCCGCGATGCTGGGCAGCCGGGAGATCGTCTTCGCCGTCATCGCCATGAGCCTGACGCTGGCCGCCGTGTTCGCGCCGATGGCCTTCAGCACGGGCAAGACCGGCAGGCTGTTCATCGAATTCGCCGTGACGCTGGCGGGGACGGTCGTTATTTCCGGCCTTGTCGCGCTGACGCTCACGCCGATGCTGTGTTCTCGCATTCTGAAGCACGAAAAAAAACATGGCATGGTTTTCAACGCGATTGAAGCCTTTTTACATGCCGTATCTGCGGGGTACGGTTTAGGCTTGGGCTTCGCGCTCCGGCATCGCTGGATCATTATCGTCATGGGGCTTCTCGTCGCAGGCGGGGGCGGCATCCTCTTCACCCTCCTGAAATCGGAACTGGCTCCGACGGAAGACCGGGGGACGGTCGTCACCATCGCCGTCGGCCCGGAGGGGGCGACCATCGGTTACATGGCCGACTGGATGCTGAAGCTGGAGCCCGTCTTCGCGACCGTGCCGGAAATGGACAGGTCCTTCCTCGTGGCCGGAATGCCGACCGTGTCGCAGGGCATCGCCTTCATCCGGCTCAAACCCTGGGAGGAAAGGACGCGCAGCCAGCAGCAGATCGCCGCCGAACTGGCTCCGAAGATTTTCATGGCGACGCCCGGCATTCTGGCCTTCCCGATCAACCCGCCGTCGCTGGGCGGCAGGGGCATGAGCAAGCCGGTGGAGATGGTGCTGCAATCGGGGCTGGCTTACCGCGAACTGGAGGGGATCGTCGATGCCTTTTCCAAAGAGGCCGCGAAATATCCGGGTTTCGTCAACATCGAAACAGACCTGAAGCTGAACAAGCCGCAGATTTCCGTGCATGTCGACCGCGACAAGGCCGCCGCCGTGGGGATGGACGTCGACGCGGTGGGGCGCACGCTGGAGACCCTCCTTGGCGGGCGCAAGGTGACGCGCTACAAGGATCGGGGCGAGCAATACGACGTGATCGTCCAGACCGGCGCCGATCTGCGCGCCCGGCCGCAGGATCTGGCCGGCATCTACGTCCGCAACAAAGGCGGAGAAATGGTGAATCTGTCGAACATCGTTTCCTTCAACGAAACCGTCGCGCCGCGCGAACTCAACCACTTCAACCAGCAGCGCGCGGTCAAGCTGACGGCGAACCTCGCTCCGGGGTACGCGCTCGGCGAAGCGCTGGACTGGCTCCGGAAAACGGCGCGCGACACGCTGCCGCAAAGCATCACGGTCGATTTCGACGGCCAGTCGCGCGAATTCATCCAGTCCAGCGGGGGAATTTACGTGACGTTCCTTCTGGCGCTGGCGTTCATCTATCTTATCCTGTCCGCCCAGTTCGAGAGCTTCGCCAGCCCGTTCATCATCATGCTGTCGGTGCCTTTGTCGATGACGGGCGCGCTGCTCGCGCTTTATCTCACGGGAGGCACGCTGAACATCTACAGCCAGGTGGGCATGGTGACGCTGATCGGCCTCATCACCAAGCACGGAATCCTGATCGTCGAATTCGCCAACCAGCAGCGGGGGCACGGGAAAAAAGTCATGGAGGCGATCCGGATCGCTTCGGCTTTGCGCCTGCGCCCCATCCTGATGACGACGGGCTCGATGGTGCTGGGAGCCGTGCCTCTGGCGCTGGCCGCAGGCGCGGGAGCCGAGAGCCGCCACCAGATCGGCTGGGTGATTATCGGCGGCATGACGGTCGGCACGATATTCACCCTGTTCGTCGTTCCGGTCGTCTACAGCCTCGTTTTCAGTTCGAAGGAGCCGGAGGCGTCTCAAGCTGCCGGATAAAGGCGTCCGCCTGCCCGATTTCATGCTCGGAAAAAACGGCCACGCCCGCTTCCCTCAGAAGGGAGACCGTCACGCCGGAACCCGATGTTTTCTTTCCGGTGAAGGATCCGTCATGGATTTCATGCGTGCCGCAGGACGGGCTTCCTTCTTTCAGGAGGGCAGCTTTGATGCTGTGCTTTTTGACAAGGGAAAGCGCGTAACCGGCTCCTGCAACGAAGGCCGCGCTGACGTCCCGCCCGTCTTTTCCCGTCACTTTATCTTTTCCGGTGATCTCCGACGGCGGACGGGGAACAGGCAAGCCTCCCGCCACTTCCGGGCACACCGGCACAAGGCGGCCTTCCTGCTCCCATCGGCGGAGGATGTCGTTGTCAATGCCCCGGCGAAGCCCGTCATACCTGACTTTCTCGCCCAAGAGGCAGGAGCTTATAAGGATTTTTTGCATGGCCTCACCAGTACATCGCGGCGAAAAGGAATATCCATGCGGCGGCGACGAAATGCCAGTACCATGCCGCCGCCTCAAGGGCGAAGTGGCTTTGCGGCGTGAAACGCCCCTTCAGGGCGCGGTACAGACAGGCGACCAGAAAAACGCTCCCCGCCAGGGCATGAAGGCCGTAAATGCCGGTCGCCGCGTAAAAAGCGTTGGACTGGAGATTGTCTTTGAAATGAAGCTCAGCGATGCCGTACTCGTATCCCTGAAAGAAAGTAAACGACAGCCCGAGCAGGACGGCGATTCCCAACGCCCTGACGGTGTCCTCCCTCCTCCCGTCCAGAACGGCCTGACGCGCCCAGAGGGCGGCGCAATTGGAAAGCAGCAGGATCAGTGTCATCAGAAACGGCAGATCGGTGGGCTGAAGGACTTCGACCGCTCTCACAAACCAGACAAGGGCGGCGAAAAACAATGCATCCAGCAAAATGAAAGCGGCCACGCCAATACGCAGACGGGCACCGGCAGGCGGGGCATGTCTTTTGTCCACGACGGTTTCCCGCAGGACATCCCGTCCCCACTCCCGCAGGGAATGCAGCATGACGGCGGATATCAGCAATAGCTCGATCACGCCGACGACGTATAGCCCTTGTGACCCGTCATTGATTATAAACATGGCTGCCCGTCCCCATATTCATTGGAATTACCGTCGGGATTATCGGGGTTATTGCGAGACTTTTCAACCACCCTTCAGGGTTTTCCCGCCAGAAACGCCCGCAACTCCGCGATGCCGTCCTTGTTGTCGGAACTTGTGGCGAAAACCTCCGGAAAGGCGGTGATGCAGAATTTCAGGCTGTCTTCGATCTGCGTCTTCGTTTCCTGAAGTTCCGCCGCCGTGATCTTGTCAGCCTTGGTCAGCACGACAACGTATGGCACATGCGTCCGGTCGAACATTTCCATGGCGTCCCGGTCGGACTCCTTGCAGCCATGGCGCGAATCGATCAGAAGGCAGACCCGCTTGAGCGTCTGCCTCCCGCGCAGGTATCCGCAAACCATGTCGTTCCATGAGAAAATCTTTTCTTTCGAGGCAGCGGCGTAGCCGTATCCCGGCAAATCCACCAGATACATCAGCCCGCCCAGATCGAAAAAATTGATCTGCTGTGTGCGCCCGGGCGTGCGGGAGGAGCGCGCCAGCGCCCTGCGCCCTGTAAGCGCATTGAGCAGGCTTGATTTCCCAACGTTGGAGCGTCCGGCGAAGGCAATCTCTCCGAAGGTCGGGGGAGGAATCCTGTCGGGCGTGGCCGCGCCGGCGACGAAACGGCATTCCTGGCGGAACAGCACTTCCCCCCGTTTCAGGGCGGCCTCATCAGCGACAAAGCCGTCGTTTTTCACCTATTTCCCCTCGGTTTTAGGTTTTTTCCGGCGGCGTTCGCTATGACCGTGGATAAGCGAGACTTCCTGTCCGCCGAGCTTTCGGAGGATGTAATACTGTTGCAGGACGCCCAGCACGTTGCTCCACGTCCAGTAAATCACCAGTCCCGCCGCAAAATTCGCCAGCATGAACGTGATGATGAAGGGGAACCATGTCTGCAACTGTTCCTGCGTCTTGTCCGGCATGGGGGGGGTCAGCCGCTTCTGGATGATCATCGTCAGGCAGAACAACGCAGGCCACGCCCCGATTGCCAGGAACGACGGTGGAGTCCATGGGATAAACCCGAACAGGGTGAAGATGTTGGTGGGGTCCGGCGCCGACAGATCCCTGATCCAGCCCCAGAACGGCGCGTGGCGCAATTCGACGGAGAGCATGATGACCTTGTAGAGGGCGAAAAAAATGGGAATCTGCACCATGATCGGCCAGCAGCCGCTGAACGGATTGACCTTTTCGCGTTTGTACAGCTCGAATATCTCCATCTGGAGCTTTTCCTTGTCGTGGCTGTACTTCGTCTGCAACTCCTTCAGCACCGGAGCGATCCTTTTCATTCCGGCCATGGAAAGGAAGGATTTGTTGGCGAGGGGGAATACGAGGGCGCGGATGATGACAGTCATCGACAGGATGGCCAGACCCACGTTGCCGGTGAGGGACATCAGGAAATGCAGAAGGTAGAAAAACGGTTTGGTGATGAAATACCACCACCCGAAGTCAAAGGTGAGATCGAGATGCCCGAGACCGTATTTTTGCTGATATTCCATCATCAGATCCAGGTTCTTGACACCGGCGAAGATGAATTTTTTATCCTCAATCGACTGGCCGGGCGCCGCCGTCTGCGTTTCGGCCACGACATCCGTTTGGTATGCGCGTTTGTTATTGACTGTGCTGCCGATGATGCGGGCGTTGAACCTCTCCTGCGGGTTCGGGAAAATGCCGACAAACCAGTATTTATCGGTAATCCCGAGCCAGCCGCTCGTGTTTTCACGCTCAATGCTCCCGCCCTTGTCCATATCCTTATAGCTCGGTTCCTGTAGCTTGTCGTCCAGGTATCCCAGAGGCCCTTCGTGCAGGATGAAGAAGCCTTTGAAATCCACGGGCAGACTGTGACGGGAAATCAGGTGCCAGGCGTTGAACTTCCTTTCGGCATTCGTTTTGTTGATGATTTTTTGCGTGATCGTGAAGAGGTAATTTTCGTCCAGCCCGATTTTGCGCTCGAACAGCAGACCCTGCCCGTTATCCCACTGCAAAGTGACCGCCCCGTTTGTTTTCAGCACCGCCGCGCTGCCGTTCGCCAGTGTCCAGACCGTTTTGCTGTCCGGAAGCGGGACATCCTTGTCATCTGCCGTCCAGCCGCTCTCGACATAGTAGGCATCCTTCGTGCCGGAGGGTGACAGCAACGCCATATTCTCCTTGCTCCCGGCTGTGGCTGTGTGTCCGTTCAGCGTCAGATCGTCGATTCTGGCACCGGTGAGGGAGAGGGACCCCGCCACCTTTTCACCATGGATCGGAATGCGGCGGGTCGCTTTGATCATATCCTGCAGGCTTCCGGCTGGTTGCTGTTCGGCGAGGGGCGCGGACGCTGCCTTTTGAGCCTGCATCTGCTGTTGCTGCTGTTGTGTCTTTCCCGGTTGCGGAGCATCGAAGAAGTTGCGGAAAACCAGCAGTATCCCCAGGGAAATTACAATCGCCAACAAAAGACGGAAATTGTCCTGTGTGTCATGCGGATCGGACGGAAAGTTTTTCATGTGTCAGTCTTTCATTTGCGAAGGGACGGGCGCTTTTTCCTCAGGCACCGGATCGTAACCCCCATCGTTGTACGGATGACAGCGGCAGATCCGTTTTACACCAAGCCAGCTTCCGCGAAAAGCTCCAAAACGGCGGATGGACTCCGCCATATAGACGGAACAGGTCGGGTGGTAGCGACAGCTCTTTCCCATGAACGAGGAGAATGTGTACTGGTATACACGGATGATTGCCAGAAGGAAACGGGAAACGGGGCTCATGCCGTCATTCCCAGTCTTTCCATGCCTTTCAGGAAGTCCTGTTTTATCAGGGAAAAATCTCTTTCCTTTGCCGAGGCTCTGCCGATCAGCACGATGTCGAATCCTCCAGATTTATCCGTGAGGAGGCACTGGCGCGCCGCCTCGCGCAAGCGGCGCTTGGCGCGATTCCGCACCACCGCGTTGCCCACCTTGCGACTCACCGTCAGCCCAAGCCGGAAAGAAGCCTCCTCTCCCTCGCGCCTGAGAGCCAGCATGATAAAGGCAGGAAATACGCATTTTCTTCCCAAACGGGAAACACGCTGAAAATCAGAAGACGCCTTCAGTGAATTCACCCAGGCGCACATGAAAATTTCCTACGCGGACAGGCGCTGACGCCCTTTCGACCGGCGACTGGACAGAATTCTCCTGCCGCTCACCGTTGCCATGCGTAGCCTGAACCCGTGGCGGCGTTTGCGCACCAGTTTGCTCGGTTGATATGTGCGTTTCACAATAAGCCTCCATTACTCAGCATAATTACTCAAGAGATCGTTACTAGGGTGCAAATCCTTCAATGTCAAGGGATCTTTGCTTTTATGGCAAGATTGCGCCCATATGGTTTTCATAAGACCAAGGAAGTGATCAATACGATTTTCACGAAGAAGTAAATAGCCCACATCACAAGTATGAAGACAAAAAGATTCGGCGCACCTTTTATAAAGCGAACGATCACTCTCTTTATGGAGCCGTAAATCCTGTCCCATGTTGCGGACACTATTGCAAAAACGCCCTCCGCGAACCCGTTTGCCATTGCCTGCAAAGCTTTTAACAAGGGGTACTTAGCCTTGCGGGATACTGCTTTGACATCTTTCTGCATGTTCTAAATATATCTCCGGATCCCCGTAACGAGTCAAGACACCCTTGAAAAAATTCATTATACTGGATCCGCAGAGGGTATCAGGGCATGCGGCGGAAAATCAAGATCCTTGACCGGAAATTCGTTCCCGCAGGGACGCTGATCATTGAACAGGGCACTGCAGGAAACCGCGCTTTTTACATCGAAAGCGGCGAAGTCGAGGTTTTTATACACGACGGCGAAAAAGCCGTCCCCGTCGCGCATCTCGGCCCGGAATCCCTGATCGGGGAAATGGCAGTGCTGACTGACGGGCATCGCAGCGCCAGCGTCCGCACCGTGAAGGACTCGATTCTCATCGCAATTCCCGCCCATGATTTGCAAGAAACCATGCGCGCTTCGGACGGAATGTACAGGCGCATAATGAACATGCTGCATGATCGCATGGAAGACACCCGCGCGAAACTCGTGAAAAAGGAAGAGAATCCGGACGTGACGGAAAAACCCGCCAGGCTGACCGTTAAGAACATCGGGCTGCATATTTCCGACGCGGAGCAGCCCCGGTTCAGGAAAGAAATCACCCCGCTCCTCAACGACATAAAGTCGACCCTGGAAAAATATCACAAGCCGGAGAGATAAACGCCTTTCGATGTGGTATGGCCCCGCAGGCCGATCTGCGTATGCCTTTTCACGGCGGCAACCGTCATTCTAGGAAGCGGCCAAGCGGCCACCACACCCGTAACCCCGGCAGTTGCCGCTCCTCCCCCTTCATTCGCTCCGTAAGAAAAGCCCTCAAAAAATCTTTCCTTCAAACGGGTTCCGTCCGTCCGCGCCCTCGATCTCGATCACCCAGATGTCCGGGTCCGTTTCTGTTGCCCGCCGGACATACTGGTCGGCGCGTGTTTCCTCGACAACGGCACCCTCATAAAGACCCATCCAGCCCAAATTTCCGTCCATGTCCCTGATTTGATTGAAAAGTCTGCATTCCGTCCCGTGCAGGGAGCTCCTGAGCAGGACGGTTCCGGCGGAGGAGCCCCTGCGCGCCACATAAACCGGCAGCCCCAACGCGATACAGTGGCGTAAATGCGCTGCGACACGGAGTTCCGTTGGGAGTCTTTCCTCCATTTAGCGGACAGGCTCGCGGGAGGCCATCGTCCTCTCAACCGGGAAATCCAGATAAATTTTCGTGCCCCTTCTTTCCTCGGATTCCACCGTCAGCCTGCCTCCGTGAAGCTCCACCATCGCCTTGGCGAGCGGCAGTCCGAGCCCCGTTCCCTGGCCGCGATAATAACGCGGATCGCTCACCTGACCGAACGGCTCCTGCACCGCCTTTATTTTATCGGGCGGAATGCCGCACCCCTCGTCCTCTATGGCGATACGCATATGGCGATCCGGAAAGGTGAATGCGCTCACTTTTATGTTTTTGCCCGCGGGGGAGAATTTGACGGCATTCGACACCAGGTTGATCAGTATCTGGCGGAGCAGCCGTTGATCTGCCCGGACATGCGGGATGGCGCTTTCCGTCTGAAAGTCAAGACAGACCGACGCTGTCCGCGCCCGCTCCCCCATGATCCGTCCGATGGAATCGAACACCTCGGAAACCGCCACCTCGCTCTCAACCAGTTCGACCTTGCCTGCCTCGATCTTCGACATATCGAGGACATCGTTGATGATGTCGAGCAGGTGACGGGAACTGCAATGGATGTCCGTCATGTATTCCTCGTATTTCGGATTGTTGATCGGCCCGAAAATCTGGTTTTTTATCAGCTCGGAAAACCCGATAATGGCGTTCAGGGGCGTCCGCAGCTCATGACTCATGTTGGCCAGGAATGAGGATTTGGCGCGGTTGGCGCTGTCGGCTTCCTCCTTGGCGCGCTTCAGGTTGCGCATCATGTTCTTGCGCTCGGTGATGTCCCGGATGGTCGACACCATGAAGCGGCGTTTCTGGCTCAGTTCCAGCAGCGCCGTCGTGATGACGATGTCCACGACGCTGCCGTCTTTCCGCATCAGTTGAAGCTCCCTCATACCGTGCCGTCCGCGATTGATGAACGCCGCATGGAGCTTCCGGGAAAGGGCGTGATCCTCCGGCGGAACGACGATCAGGAAATTTTCCCCCAGCAGGTCTCCCCGAGACCAGCCGTACTCTTTCAGAAAAGCGTCGTTGACGCGCACGATGCGGCCATGATGATCGGTCACAAGGATGCCGAGGCCGCTGGCGTCAAACAGGGACGTCATCAGCATGATGGCGTCGTCGCGCTCGCATTGCATCTGGATGTTGTCCGCCATGTCGGGGCGCGCCATGACGTCGATAAAGCGCACATTGCCTTCCGGGTCTGAAACCGGATTCAGGATGAATGCCTGCATACGCACGCCGCCATGAAAACGGGGAAGCGCGATAAACGTCGTCATTCTCCCTGTCTTGATACAGGAACGGAAGGACTGCTCCAGTTGTTCGGCCATTGCACTCTCGAAAAACGCTCCAGGCTCCCGCCCCGGCATAGTCTCACGCGGAACGTTGAAATAGTTCGCGGCAGCCGCATTGACCTCCGCATAGATGCAGCGACCGTCCGGCTCCACGGAAACAACCATGCGCACGACCGGAGACTTCAGGAAAAAATCCCGGAAATCCACGTCCCGGATGACGGTTTTATCAATGACTGTCATTCATCGCCTGCATGTATCTGTCTCCGCACCCCCTTGGTAACATGCAAACAATCAAAAACTGGTTAACGAAGCCTTATTGGGCGGAAAATGATATTTTTATGTAAATATCAACGGTGCATTTCTTATGTTCTGACATTAGAAGTTTTTATTTTCAAAAGGAACCGTTAAAAAAAGAGGAAGACTTTTTTTCTTCCTCATGATAGCGTGTTCATGAAAACTCAAATTGATTTATAGAAGGCAGATATGAAAGTTCATCCCAAAAACAAGCTTAACGATTTAACCGCCCCCGAATGGATAACACGCACCGTTTCTGTATTTACTCAAAAAGGACTTGGAAAAGGCTCGGACGAAGCCTTCTATGAAAAACAGCACCCCGCGCCCTTTTCCTTTACGGACGTTTCCAGATTTGTCGAGTTTTTCACAAAAAAAGATGGCCGTGTCCTTGATCCTTTTGGAGGGGTAGGTTCTTCCGCTAAAGCAGCCACATTGCTGGGACGTGAATCAACCTCGATAGAGATAAATCCTTTTTTTGCAAAGCTGGCGAAAGAAAGGCTTGAAAAAGAGACGCCGAAAGAAACAGCAAACCTTTATAAGGTTGTTTGCGGGGATATTCGTAAAGCGACAGAAAAGCTGCCTTCTGAACATTTCAACCTCATTCTCACCAGTCCTCCCTATTGGGGCATTCTGGATAAAATCGACCACAAGGCAAAACAGGAAAGAATCAACAATGATGTCTTGCATAATTACGGCGAGATTAATGGCGACATTTCCAAGATCAAGGAATATGACGATTTTATCGAAGTTCTGGCGGTAATTTTTACTAACCTTGGCTCCAAGATGAAAAAAGGTGGCCATGCCGTCATTGTTGTGGGGGATTTCCGCCATAAGGCAAGATATTACATGTTTCATTCCGACTTAGCACTTGCCCTAGAGGAAAAAGGCTCATGGTGCCTTAAAGGAATTAAAATCATGTATCAAAAGCACAAGAGGGTTTTCCCCTACGGGTATCCCTATTCTTATGTGCCTAACCTTCATCATCAATACGCTTTAATATTGCAGAAAACCGATGAAAAATGAAATCCAGGATAAAGATGTTCTTGAGTTTCTTCGATCCGTTGAGTCTAACAGCGTAGACTTGATTATCGCAGATCCTCCGTACGGAATTAAAAAAGATTTCGGCCTTAAGGATTCCTGGAAGGATATAGAAGACTGGGCTCTTTGGTGCGAAAAATGGCTTACTGAATCTTCCCGTATTTTGAAGGATACGGGAAGTATTCTCGTCTATGGCATCCACCATTATATTTGCTACAATCAAATCTCCCTCTATAAGCTGGGTATGAAATACCGTCGTCAGTTCATATGGCACTATGAGAACGGATTCTGCGGGAACAGAATACTTCCCCGCGCAACATATGAACCGTTGCTTTGGTTTACAAAGGGTGACGACTTCAATTTCAGCGAAATCCGGGAACCCTATAAGAGCGAATACAGGCTCCGTTATAAAATCAAAAAAAAAGGTAAAATCTGGCAACCTAACCCCAACGGAAGAATGGCGGGCGATGTCTGGAATATCCCAACATTAGCCGGACGGCGCTTTCAAGACGAGAAAGTAGCCCATCCCACACAAAAGCCCTTGGCAATTTCTGAAAGATTGGTAAAACACTTCTCACCAGTCGACGGAATGATCGTAATTCCTTTTTGTGGTTCAGGGAGCGAATGCGTTGCGGCGTTTAAGCATGGTCGCTCTTTTTTAGCGACAGATATAAATTCGCAGTATCGAACGATTGCCGAAACCCGCCTTGTAGCAGAAGGATGGATCAAACCAACATATGACTATGAAAGTAATGCGTCAGGGGAGAGATTTACTGTATTTCCAGCGCGGTCGGCAGTAAGCCAATGATCTTCCCTCTGCCAAGCCGGACAGATGCGGTTTTCTTGCATGAAACCGATGGTTTTTTTGTCAGGCTGTTCTGAAAACGCCGCTACTTCCACGAATCTCGGCAGCTTGAGATTACTCGGTACGTTAAAATAGTTGTATCCCTTAAGCTGTCCCAATGCTTTTTCAGTCTGACGTCGTTCATCAGGGCGGCTGCCATCAAGTGTTTTTACTTCGACTAAAATCCCCCCTTTTCTTGCTTTATGGCCTAAACAATCAAAAGGACTTTCGTATGTTGTATATCCATTCCTGCCCAATAATTGGGCAATTGAAATAACGGCCTTGTGGTGCATTATAGTTCGCCGCTTTCGCATTTCGATTGCCGCCGATAGATTTACCGTACTCTCAGCAGCAGGGGAAAATCTTGGCAAGGGCGATATGTCCTCTGGACGCACCGACGTAAGCGCAGCGGGCTGTGTTCTTTCGCCCTCTTCTATTTCCTCAAGTAATGAGTCCTCTGTTGAAGTCATGTGCGCACGGAAAATAACACGGCCCTGTAATCGGGTAATATCTCCGACCTGTTCGGCTATTGCCGGGAGAATTTTTATAGCATTTTTGGCATTGGCTTCAGAGATGCCGAGAGAATCAATTATTCCCTGCGTATCCAATGCCACCAGAGCCGAGATACGGGCGTATTCTTCTGGGCTGTCGTCTTGAGCCTCGAGCGCCAGCAGAAGTTTGGGCGTTTCAATACCAACATTGTCGGCGACCAGCTTCAGGAGAATGCGATAAGGATGGCTTACGTTTCCGCCGCTATCAAGGCGCATCTGCAGCATTGCTTCCCGCCACAAGGCATTTCTAAGAATAACATTTTCAATGGAATGGAGAATATCCTGCCCCCGCCGCGTAACACTAAAAGTATTACCGTTTTGCACGATCAGGTCAGCAATGATAAAGAACCGTCTAATGTCCCGCGCAGCGGTGCGGAATCCTTGATCGGATAAATCTTTCTGCTTTTCCGCAACAACTCTATCTATAACTGAACCAACAAGACCCCGAAAATTATATACGCTGGCGTATGTTAGAGCTTCTCCAAAGATGCCATCATCGTTGATGTTTTTCCGTTCGCCTATTAGAACATTGGCGACACCAAGAGCGTCCGTGAACTTATCGAGGTTACTAAATTGATGTGGAAAATTTTTCAATTGATGTGGAAAATTTTTCATTTGCCAAAATCTCTCTAAAACAGACCTTGAACAGCAAGTACCATTCATCGCCATCAAGTATGACAACTTCCCTGCAAGTTGTCCGCTACTTATCCTTCTGGGAGCCTTTCACGAATACGTCAAATGCGCTCTGCTCGCTGAATTCGTGGATGCGGTTTCCACCTGCCTGCTTGGCCTTTTGCAAAGCGGACTTGGCATGTTCAAGCATCAGATCGACGGGTTCTCTCTGCACGGCTTCAACCACTCCGAAAGAGGCCGTGACGGAGACTTCCGCGCCTTTATCCAGCATTACAACCGTCGCCTCGATGCTGTGCCGCAGCCGATCCATGACAGCACAGGCATCCATGAATTCCACATGCTTGAGGACGACGATATACTCCCCCTTGCCCAGGTAGTAGGCGTCATCGAAGGAACGGACCGTCTTGGCGATGTTCTGCGCCAGATGCGCAAAAATGAAATCCAGATTGCGGCGGTCATATTTTACCTGCAGCTCCGGCAGACGGTCGATTTCGATGTCCGCCACGCTGAAGGACGTTCCCTTGCGGTTGAAGCGATCCTGCTCGCGCTTCAGGTCGTCGCGCATGCCGGATATGGTGCGCAGCCCCGTCACGGTGTCCACCGCCATGCCCGCGTTCACCAGATCCTGCTGCAACCGGCGCAATTGCGTGACATACGCTTCCACATTGTATGTCAGAAAATCAAACTTGTCCGGCGGCGGCGGAAGAACCGACGCGCAATTCCGCGCACTTTCATGCAGGCTGTCATAAACGAGGATCAGATGGTCGGAGGTTTTCTTGTCGAACCCGCCTTTCTCCGCCTGTTGCCGGCACCACTCCAGCAGAAGCGCCGGCGGCTGGATTTCCACCGGGGATGTCCGGGATTCGGGATAAAAGCAATGTCGCAGAATCTGGGCATGCCAGACCACCGTCGCCTTGATCTCCGCGACGATCATGTCGGACGACAATGTTTGCGTGTAACTGACAGCCATGGCCTGACCACCCCATGATACCCAGCTTCAATAATAATCCTTTGGGGAAATTAAACAACCCACTCTTTTTGCATCAGGTCCAGCGACCGGGTTCCGATGGCCTGCCGTATGTCCCGCATCAGGCGGTTCATCGTGAAAACATTATGTATTGAGAGAAGCTGCATCCCCAGAAACTCCTTCGCCCTGAACAGGTGATGGATATAGGATTTGCTGTGATGGCGACAGCAATAACAATTGCAGGTTTCATCGACCGGGTCGGGGTCTTTCATATGTTTTGCATTACGCATATTCAGACGCTCGCCTGGTGCGCTTTTCACCAGCGCCCAGCCATGCCTTGCAAGGCGGGTGGGGGAAACGCAGTCGAAGGTGTCCACCCCCTGCCGGACGTTCGCGAAGACGTCGGCGAAACTCCCGATGCCGAGAAGATGGACAGGGCGGTCCGGATGGATATGCTCCATGCACATGCCGACGACCTCGACCATCTGCTCTTTGTTCTCGCCGAGCGACCCGCCTATCGCCGTGGCGAAAAAATTCCGGTCGCGAACGTAAGCGCAGCTTTGCTCCCGCAGATCGGGATAAACGCCGCCCTGCACGATGCCGTACATGGCCTGCCTGCCGTCGTCGTGCCTTGCGTGTTCGGCCAGCGACCTGTCGCCCCACCTCATGCTCATCTCCATCGACCGCGCCGTATATTCTTTATCGACATGAAAGGGAGTGCACTCGTCGAGCTGGACGATCAGATCCGCACCCAGCTTCCTCTGTATTTGAATGGAAATTTCCGGCGACAGGAAATGCTTCCTGCCGTCAAGATAGGATCGGAATTCCGCCCCCTCTTCCGAGATTTGAAGAATGCTCCTGGGCCTGTGGCGCTGCACGCGCCCCTTGATTTCGTCGGCGACCGATCCGTGCCCGAGGGAAAAAATCTGGAACCCGCCGCTGTCGGTGAACATCGGACCGTCCCAGCCCATGAACCTGTGCAGACCGCCCATCTCCGCGATCAGGTCAGCGCCCGGGGACAGCATCAGGTGATAGGTGTTGGAAAGGATGATGTCCGTCCCCGCCTCGCGCATTTGCGAGGGCGACAGGCCCTTGATGGAAGCCTTGGTGCCGCAGAAAATAAAGTTCGGCGTTGAGAGGGCGCCGTGCGGCGTCGCCAGCCGTCCAAGGCGCGCCCGGCTTCCGGGATCCTTATGCACGGTGTCGAATTTGAAGGTCATCAATATCAGGGATCAGGCTGTTTTTTTGATTTTCGGTTTTGCTTTCACGCGGCGCGGCTTTTGCGGGGCGGTGGCTTTCTCGCCGACCTTGGAAAGCAACTGTTTGCGCACTTTGCGCAGAGCCGGCGTCAGTTTCATCGGCGCGGTGCCCAGCAGGAAGCTGTCAATGCCGCCCTTGTGCTCAATCGTGCGGATGCCGCTGGTGGAAGAAGTCAGGGCGATATTCTTCTTCAGACCGTCGCTGAAAAAAGAAGCTTCCTGCAAATTCGGCAGAAACCGCCGCCTGGTTTTGTTGTTCGCATGGGAGACCTTGTTTCCGTACAGAGGCTCCTTTCCCGTGATTTCGCAGCGTCTCGACATCGTCTTCATCCTTCTTCAGTAAAATCTTACAGACGCGCAACGTATGTCATACAGCCCCTTCCCGTCAAGCATTTTAACGAATTAGTTAACATAATTCATAACTACTTATAATCTGAAATTTAAGGGATGTGGAAAACATGATTCAGCCCAATGGAAATCATCTCGAACTTCTTTTTTGAAGATCAGAATTTGGGCGCGTGAAGACCTTTTTGTCGGGCGGTATTCCTCCACGCCCCGCCGCAAGTGCTTCACTCGCCGCAAAAAACCGTACGCCCTTCTCATCAAGATTGGGGCTCACGGCATCATAACGGATGCGAATGGCGGCAGCGTTAATCATCCTCCCTATTAGAGCATTCCCCTAAAAGGTTGATGGTATAAAGGGGATTCCCAAGAAGAGGAAAATGTGATTCATCATGATGGCTGGACAGGAGGTCAGCATGAATGGCAAAACCCTATTCTCAGGATTTACGGGAACGCGTGAAGC
>JAZDGQ010000058.1:0-3328 GCA_043806835.1 Pseudomonadota bacterium
CCTGTCGAGGACGGCGTCGATCTTCTGAATCATCTCCGGTTTCATGCTTTCAAAATACCATCAGTATGTTTTTGATAAGAACGCGCTTTTTGTTTAGCCGAGAATATGGAAATGGCGTTTGTGTGTCAAGAATAAAGATGGTGGCGAAAGAAAAAACGCAGATGATAGGGGTCCGTTCACGATTGTCAGTTGAATCCAGCCGCGTTCGGTGTTAAGGATTTGCCGCCCTGCAACAGATTCCGATCCGTCGGTCTTTGAGGGGAGTATGCTTGTCGAAAGCCTCCCAAAAGGGAAAAACAGCCATACCACCGCCGAAGATCTCCCGACCACAAACCGGACGACGTCGCGCTGGAGGATTGGCAGCGCGCCCTGCGCCGGCAGTTCGGCGAGCAGTAGCGCTTCATCCTGAAAAATGTCGGCGGCGACACTCTTTTTTCCGAGTACGCCCTGACCAATCCGGAATCGGGGAAGACTTACAAAATTGCAATTCGCGGCGAGGCGCCGGGGATGAATTACTGCTCCTGCCCCGATTACCGCATCAATAACCTGGGCACCTGCAAGCATATCTCACCCTCGCGAAGTTGTCGCAGCAGCGCGGAGTGAAAAAGCGGCTGCGGGAGGGGTACGCCCCGCTGTGGTCCGAGATCTGGCTGAGCTACGGCCTGAAGCGGGAGATCCGGTTCCGGGCGGGACAGGACGCCCCCGTGGAACTGTCCGCCCTGGCCGCGAAATATTTCGATGGCCGCGGGGTCCTGCGGGAGGATCGCTTGCTGGATTTCCATACGTTTCTGGAGGCAATCCCGCGCCGCAACGGCTATGAGGTGCGCTGCTACGACGACGTGATGGCCTATGTAGCCGAATGCCAGGACGCCGCCCATCGGGGCGGGCCGTCGTGGATGCGCGGCTGCCGGAGGGCGGCGCGAGCCCCCTTTTCGACGCCCTGCTGAAGACCGACCTGTACCCCTACCGGCGGGAAGGGGCGCTCTTCGCCGTCCGAGCGGGACACTGCCTGCTCGGCGACGACATGGGACTGGGAAAGACCATCCAGGCCATCGCCGCCGCCGAACTGATGGCGGAGCTCTTCCAAATCGGCAAGGTTCTGATCATCTCCCCCTCTACCCTGAAGTACCAGTGGAAGACGGAAATCGAGAAATTCTGCGACCGGACGGCGCAGGTCGTCGAAGGCTTGAACCAGCAGCGGCGGGAATTCTACCGGAGCGACTCCTTTTACAAACTGATCAACTACGAGCTGGTGGCGAGAGACCTGGATCTGATCCGGCAATGGTCTCCGGATCTGATCATTCTCGACGAGGCGCAGCGGATAAAGAACTGGAAGACGCGTACCGCCAAAACGGTCTCGGAAACCTGATCGCCCTTCCGCTTCAGAAGGCGGCCCGGGAACACGGCCACAGCGTCTTTCTGGATGAGAACTTCGAGCCCTATGAAGACCAGTGGGGGTTCCTGGCCAACATCGGAAAATTGTCCGCAGAGGAGATGGCGGGATTGATCCCGAGGTTAAGCCCCGGAAACGAACTGGGCGCACTCCGGAAGGACGACGAAGATGCCGAAAAACCGTGGGAGAAGGAACGGATACGATGGTCCGGAAACGATTTCCCTCAAGAGGTGCGGCTGGTCAAGGCGAACATGCTTTACATCGAAAAAGCGGGGATTTCCCAGCGGGGATTGAATGCACTCAAGAGGCTGGCCGCATTCAGGAATCCCGAGTTTTACAAGGCCCAGGCGTTGCGCCTGCCGACCTATGACAAGCCGCGAATCATCTCGTGCTCGGAGGAGACCTCGGCATACCTGTGCCTGCCCAGAGGCTGCGAAACGGACGTCGCGGGCCTGCTCGACGAGGCTGGCGTCAGGGCGATGTGGTTGGATCATACCTGTCCGGGAAGACGCATCAATGTTGCATTCAATGGAAATCTGAGAGAGGAACAGATCCCTGCCGCTGAAGAGATGCTGAAACACGACATCGGCGTCCTTTCGGCAACCACTGCCTTCGGCAAGACGGTCATCGCCGCGAAGCTGATCGCCGAACGAAAGGCCAATACACTGATTTTGACGCACCGACGACAGTTGCTTTCGCAGTGGACGGCAAAGCTGGAAGAGGAAGGGAAGGAACCGTCGATCCAGCGACTCTACGCCGCAATCGCCGTGAATGAGCCAAGAAATGAGCGGATTGCCGAGGACGTCCTGCGGTGCTTTCAAAACGGAGGCAACGCCCTGGTTCTCACTGAAAGAACCGCGCATGTGGCGTTGCTGGCCGGATACGCCTCGATCGGATACAAGGCGAGGGCGGAAAGCGTTCCCGGTGAATCCACGGGCATCATCTTCAACAACACAACCTTCCTGCCGGTTTACAAAAACGACCTGCTGAACGCGGCAAGGGAGATCCTGATCGTCAGTCCGTTTGTCACGAAGAGGCGCGTGTCGCAGATGCTGCCCTTCCTGGGCGCCGCTCAGGACCGCAAGGTCAAGGCGGTTGTCGTCACGAGGCCGGCCGCCAATTTCAGGGAGAAGGACCGCCCGTCTCTGGAGGAGGCATTGGCATTACTGATCGCCACCGGCATCCAGGTGGCGTTCAAATCCAACATCCACCAGAAATTTGCTGTCTTCGATCAGAAAATCGTCTGGTACGGAAGTGTCAACCTCCTGAGCTTCGGCCGCGCGGAAGAGAGCATCATGCGGCTCGAAAACCCGAGCATCGCCGATGAGCTGCTCGGAAGCATCCAGAAATGAACATTCATCCTGAACATTCATCCTTGACAGATGTAACCTGTGGAGTTACAGTACAAACATGATCAAATCTTTCACGCATAAAGGCTTGGAAGACTTCTTTTACGACGGGATCAAAAAAAGAATCCAGGCCAAGCATGCCGATAAACTGGCCGCTATCCTGGATCGTCTAGATGCGGCCAGCGAGATCGGGGATATGAGTTATCCTGGCTCTGGCCTTCATCCCCTGTTGCCAAGGAAAAAGGCGCGCTGGGCGGTCAAGGTCTCGGGGAATTGGCGGTTGACGTTCGAATACAAGGGCGGCGACGTCATCGATCTGAATATAGAGGATTACCATTAGAGGGTAAAGATAATGAGAAACAGAAAGAGGCCCCCTTCCCACCCGGGATGCATCCTGAAGGCGCATTATATTGAGCCTTTGTCGCTGACGATCACGGATTTGTCCAGGAACCTCAAGGTTTCACGAAAAACCGTCTCCAAGATCGTGAACGGGCGGGGGGCGATCACTTCCGATATCGCGCTGCGCTTGGGAAAGGCTTTCGGAACGACGCCGGAGCTCTGGCTCAACCTGCAAAGGAATTACGAT
>JAZDGQ010000059.1:0-3983 GCA_043806835.1 Pseudomonadota bacterium
GCGCCGCACCACGCGCTCCCGCATCTCTTCCAGCGTCTTGTGATCCAGCTTGCGGGCGTCATTCTTCTTCATGACCCCATCGAATCACGGCTGATCCCCCGTGTCAAGAAAAATGTCTATATATTTATGGACTGATTAATACATGTAATTGCATTCATTCGCGATATTCCTGAAGCGCGGAAGTTTTGTTTTTTGCTTTAGGGGGCACTACATAAAAGTGAGATTTTTGCACGCTAGGTGGAACATAGCATGAACGATGGTTTTTTTGTCGAAAAAGCCTGCATCGTAAGTATCTACTTAAAAAAAATAAACGGACACTCGTATATATGATAACTAATTGATATTAAATGTAAAAATTATTATTATTTGTCGTAATCCATCTTATCACACAAGAGTAGTGTTGCAATCTTCAATACAAAATAGTATACTGAACTTGTATACAAAGGAGTGTTGCCATGTCTCATGTACAAACCGGAGAACCAGTCTCCATCAACATCCGCGCCAAGTCGCGGCAGCGCGACCTGATTGACCAGGCCGCTGACCGGCAGGGCCGCAGCCGCTCGGAATTCATGCTCGACGCTGCCTGCCGCGAGGCAGAAGACGTGCTGCTCGACCAAGCGTTCTTCACGGTCGATGCCAGCACTTTCGCTAAATTCCATGCGCTGCTCGACCGTCCGTTGCCGCCGACTGACAAGCTGCGCCGGTTGCTCAAAACGAAGGCGCCTTGGGAGAAATGACCGCGCCCGCTTTCACCCCGCCCGCGCCGATCACTGCCAGTCACGCGCTGGCAGAGTTTGACAGTGGCGAACCGTCTCTGGACGAATGGCTCAAAAAACGCGCGCTCAAGAACCATGCTGCTGGCGCTTCGCGCTGCTTCGTGCTGTGCGCTGGCGCGGCTGTCATCGGTTATTACAGCCTGTCAGCCGGAGCGATCAGTCATGAGGCATCGCCAAAGGCGATGCGGCGCAATATGCCTGATCCCCTGCCCGTCCTGCTGCTCGGCAGGCTTGCCGTCGATAAACGCTACCACAATCAGGGTCTTGGGCAGGCGTTACTGCGCGATGCCCTGATACGGGCAGTCAACGTCGCCGGAGACGCCGGAGTGTTCGCTGTTCTGGTTCACGCACTCTCCGACCAGGCCAGGCAGTTCTATCTGTCGCGCGGATTTGTAGAATCTCCTTTGCAGCCGATGACCTTGCTTATGACGATTGAAACCGTGCGGTCGATCCTGACCGCTCCGGATTGAGAGATTGAGCGGCCCTATTGCTGTTTCAATTTTTTGACGCGGTGTTTCTGATAAGCCTCGATCTCCCGCGCCAGAGAAATATTCCGGCCAAAGACCAGATGAGTGATGGAAACAATGACCGACGCTTCAGAATCCGCGCCCCCGACCTTCAGGGAGCAAAGAATGCCGCCCATGTCCCCAGTGTAAACAATATCGACGATATCACACTGATCGGGCACGGAGATTTTCGGCGTTTTCTCCGCCAGGGCATTCTTCAGGTATCGGGTGACGTTGGCCTGGATGGGCAAAGCCTCCCTGATCTTCGCCATAAGGGATGCTGTTTTCTCAGGGTTATCAATCATTCGTCTTTTTCCCGTTGCTCATTCATGTTTACCGGCGGGTTATTCCGTCAGCAGGGAAAACTTCTTTCTCAAAGGCCGTAGCCTTCCGTCAGAGAGCCGCACCGCAACTTCCCCGGCAACCGGCCATCTACAACCATACTTTTTGACGAGCTTAATCCGCGCTCCATCGGCTTGTTGCTGGCGCTTTACGAACATAAGGTTTTTGTACAAGGCGTACAAGGCGTATTGTGGGGGATCAACAGTTTTGACCAATGGGGTGTCGAGCTTGGCAAGGACATGGCAAAAGTTCTTAAAAACGAAATCACCACAGAATCGCCAGGACAGCATGATGGCTCTACGCTCGGTCTTTTAAATCATGTAATCAGATGTCAATCCAAGGCGGGGTGCCCGTAGGAAACGGTCTATTTCAGTCAGCCCGAAGAGGTCGAAAAGCTGCACATCTGGCTCTTCAGGGGCCACTGTTTAAACAGATTTTCGAGACGATATAGGTTTTTGGCGGGATTTCTTCGCCGTTTTCACTTTATTTTTCGTGCTGCGCTTAACACGCGGCCTGATAGTTGCTTTAGCGGCAGCAGGCTTTTTGGCGCGTTCGGCCGAGGTGGGCGATTGAGATTTGGGCAAAGGTTGGGGGCCCCTGCGCATACCGGCGATTTTTTCCGTGGTTTTCTTGCGCGCAGGCGCAGTCTTTTCGGCCTTTTTCCCCTGCGGAACTTCTTCCACATCGATGCCGAAAAGCACTGAAAGATCCTGGCCTACAAGGGTTTTTTGCGCCGCGCCCGCGCGGACGGTTTTTCCGGGAAGCGCGGCGTCGTCGATCAGTTCCCGATGGTCTACGTTGCGCAGGACAAACAAAAGCTCCGGCTCTTTATCGAGCCGCGCGCCGATGCCGTAAAGCGCGGCGGCAACGTGCTTGCACATGTCCGCCCAATCGGGGCAGGAGCATTGCAGCGTGATTTCCCTGGGCGCCGGGAAAAGCCCCTGCTCCCTGTCCGCGACAGTTTTCATCACGGAGGCGGACAGTCTGCCCTGCAGCAACTCGACCACCGAGCCTATTTCACCGGCGCATCTGGCGCGCAGGGCATCCCATTTGCCGGAGGACAGCGCGGCGATGCCGATGGTCACCTTATAAAGCGACGATCCCTGCACCAGGGCGTTCACCCGGCCTTTTTCCACCTTGAGATCGAGCACCGATCCATTGCGTACATAGGATCTCCCGCGCGGCAGGCGATTCTCGTAATCGCTGAAAGATTCCAGATGCTCGCACCACGCCTTGCCCCAGAAGCTGGCGGCAATTTTTCTCCCTTCGATGCGGATGGGGGAAAGGCTTTGACCGCTTTTAACCAGTTTAGCCGCCGCCTTTTCAGCTTTCCTCTTTTTTTCAGCCACGGACACATAGGCGGGATAACCGCCCCCGTATTGCCAATACATATTCTGCCCCTTTCGTTAAAGAATATTCTCCGCCGATCGTATATCAAGCGCCACCAGTTTCAACAACTCTTTGTCGGACATTTCGGTCAGCAGCGCGCCGCCGGCGTCTTCCATCACCATGCCGGACAGGGCGCGCTTGGATTCGATCATCTCGTCGATCCTCTCCTCCAGCGTGCCCCTGCAAATGAATTTATGCACGAGCACGTTGCGTTTCTGGCCGATGCGGAAAGCGCGGTCTGTCGCCTGGTTCTCCACAGCCGGGTTCCACCAGCGGTCGAAATGGATTACATGCGACGCGGCGGTGAGATTAAGGCCGATGCCTCCCGCTTTCAGCGAGAGCACGAAAAACGGCGGCCCTTCGTCGCGCTGGAATTCCGCCACCATCCCGGGACGTTTCCCGACGGGCGTTTCGCCGTGCAGGATCAGCCCTTCGCGTCCGAAGATGCCCCGCAGAAACGCAGCCAGAGGCTCCGTCATTTCCCTGAATTGCGTGAAAACGAGTGCTTTCTCCTGTTTCTCGGCGATCACTTCGCAGATGTCCCTGAGACGCAGAAATTTGCCGCTATCCTGCGGAGCAAAGCCGCTGTCCTTCACCCATTGCGAGGGATGATTGCAAATTTGCTTGAAGCGCATGAGATAAGAAAGGATGATGCCCCTGCGCTGGATGCCATCCGAACTCTTGAGGTCAAGGGCGAGTTTTTCCACCGCCTGTTCATACAAAGCCGTCTGCGCCTTGGTAAGCTGGCAGTATGTCTTCATCTCCGTCTTGTCCGGGAGATCGCTGATGATGCTCTTGTCCGTCTTCAGGCGCCGCAGGATATAGGGGCGCGTGAGGGCGCGCAGCACCGCATGGGGCGGGTTGCCGCGCTCGTCTTTGCGCTTCATGAACCGGTCGAACTCTTTCGCCGAGCCCAGAAGCCCCGGCGAGGCGAAATCGAACAGCGACCACAGGTCGGAAAGGCGGTTCT
>JAZDGQ010000060.1:0-3385 GCA_043806835.1 Pseudomonadota bacterium
GTGAATAACGAAAGTCAATATAAGCTTCTGCAATATCTCTTACGGACTTCTCCGGATTTTGTTCTTTTATAGCCCTCCAACCTTTTGCAACAGCTCTTGCTGTTCCACCAACATTGCCTTTTCTCGCAAGCCAGTCAGTTAAACCCATAGTGCCCTCCCGACATAAGGAAAAATCCAATCACTGATTTTTCATGATCGCAGAACCACCAGAATCGCTGTCCCTACAACTGTTCAGCAGTCGTCATTCATCAAAACTGAGGATAACGGATCGAAAGAGAGTAACGCTGGATGTGACCTTTTCCGACCCCGTTACGGGTGAGGAATAAGGTGAACCTTATTGTTCGCGTATCATTTCACTTATCCGTTTCTTAGATTCACTAAGGCTTTTATCCATTTCTGTCTGCAGTTTCTTGAGTTCCGCCTCGATTAGCTTGTCCATCCGTTTGGGATAATTTGACTTAATCGCCGCCGAAGTGAGGCGGTGCAGAATGGTTTGATCTCTTCTGAATAGAATGCGAACGATGGACTGTAAGCGCATTGTATGTTGAAGCAGTTGGGAATGTGCAGCATTAAGCAGCTTAGATCCGCGAGCACAAACAGCGAAGTTGTCTATGTAGTCCGGTAAGCGTGCTGGATTGGCGAACGCCAAATCGCGTATTTTTTCATGCATTCCCCATAACGCGGTGATGTCACCGCTGATATTCTTGACTTGGGCTCGGTAAGACATGATTTCGTTGAGAAGGTCAATGTTGCCCAAGCCCGCGAAGGCATCGTCTCGGAAGTCGAGTGGCTTAGGTCGATTGGGTGTGGTAACCATTCTTTCCGACCGTTGCAGCAAACTGAAGGCCTTGAGGAAATCGTCTAGTTCATACTGATTGTCTTGAATGGCCGTCGCCAAATCGTTAAAGAGAATCTGCAGATTGCCCAATGCGCGGAGGTGCTTATTTTGTTGTTCCACGATGCTCTTGCCTGTGTCGGCAAGTCGCATAAACAGAAACGCGAAGAATGCACCGGCGAATCCGCTCACAATTTGGGGAAGGAATTCTTTCATATCTTTTTCGCGAACACTGTTTATATGGATCGATCTAAAATCCTTTGCGATCTCCTAATATGGAATAAAAAAACCCGCTCTCTCGTTAGGAACGGGGTCTTGATTGCCAGTCCATATTTTCCCCCAGCATGGTTATACGGGATGGAACTCTGTCAACTGCCTTTTATATGTAGGGCTTTACTATCACACTTTTTGTTTGAAATCTACAATGTCAATGAAGATTTTCATCCTACAGATTTCAGGAAGTTGTCTTTAGCAAAAACACCACCCGATGCGGACCCGTATGCCGGATGGTGGGGGGCTGGGGGAGCGCCGGCATACCGATGATGCGTCTGCTTCACCATCATACGGAGTTCTTGTTCCCCCGGAGGGTTGCCAGCGCAGCGGCGACTTCTTTTCCCTTTGCCTCAATGATGTTCATCAGATCTTCCGGCGTTCGGGTGTCCACATTCGGCTTCTTGTTCGGATTGACGGCCTTGAGGTCGTAAACGGAGTCCTCGATTTCCTTGGCCTTTCCGGCCAGATCCCTCGACTCGCGCGTTAGCTCCTTGACTTTGGCTTCCGCATCCTCAATGGCCTGATCATCACGCTGTTTGGCCTTCTTCAGGTCGGCGACGCGCTGCGACCACTGTGCGGCCTGCTGGTTTTTGGCCGTGGCTTGCTCCTTGATGGGTCGAGTCTGCTCGGCGGCGGCTTGCTTCCGCGCGTCCATGTCCACAGTCCAGGAAAGCTGGCTGTCGCCGCGCGATGCAAGCAGCCGCAAAAAGTCCTCAAAATGCTTGAGCATCAACGGGATTTTCTTGCGAATCTTCAGCTCCGACAAGTCAAAATACCATATCTTCCGCGTGGGCTCGCCCTTGGTGAAAAAAAGCAGATTGGTCTTCACGCCCGCGCCCGCCGCCGTGAACACGCCGCCCGGCAGGCTGACCACACACCACAGGTCACAGTCGTCGAGCAGCTTGCGCTTGGTTTTGACGAACGCATCTTCATTCGTGCGGAACAGAAGTCCCTCGTCGAGGACGATCCCGCACCGCCCGCCCTCGCGCAGGCTACGGATGACGTGCTGGAGAAACAGCACCTGCGTCGCGCCGGTCTTGTAGTCAAAGTTGGTCTGGGCTTCCTTGCCTTCCTTCCCGCCGAAGGGCGGATTGGTCAGGATCACATCGAAGTTCTGCGGCGCGCCCTCGAACAGACCGCCATAGGTTTCCCGTCCGGTCAGCGTGTTGCCGTGCCAGAGGTTCGGCTTGTCGATGCCGTGCAGGATGAGATTCGCCAGGGCGATGGGATAGATGAGGTTTTCTTTTTCCCGACCCCAGAAGGTCCGCTGCTTGAGCGTCTCCAGTTGGTCGGCCGTGGCGTCGTTGCCGAGTTTGCCCGTGATGTGCTCGAAGCTCTGGGCGAGGAACCCGCCCGTGCCGCAGCCGGGATCGTAGATGGTCTCGTCCGCCATGGGGTCGATGACTTGGACCATCGCCTTGATAACCTGGCGCGGGGTGAAGAACTGGCCGCCGTCGTTTCCCTTCTCGCCCATCTTCAGGAGCAGTCCTTCATAGACCTGTGAGAGTGTGAAGACGTGCGTCGGGTCCACCGCCTCGGTGGTGAGCTGCTCCACCTTGTCCAGCACATCCAGGAAGTTCCGCTCGGTGTCGATGCGGACGCGCTCGACGCCGGTCATAATCTCGCTGATGACCTTCTGGCGCGGGGAGGCGTCCGGCCGATTCTTCAATCCCTTCAGGTGCGGCAGCAGCTCCGTGTTGACGAAGTTGAAGAAGGCGTTCTGCGGCGAGTTCTGGAGCTCGACGCGCTTGTTGGTCCGGCCCTCCGGCAGGGACTCCGGCGGCGCGGCCCAATCGCGCCAGCGAAACGGCGTTTCCAGCGAGGGGCGGAAGGGCACGCCCAACGCCTCGGCCTCCTGCTCCTCGCGGTGTTCCTTTTCGTCGAGGATGCGCAAAAAGAGAATCCAGGTCAGTTCGGGGACATACTGCATCGCCCCGGCGCAGTTGCCGCGCCGCATGATGTCGCAGATACTCTTGACTGCCTGATCCACCGACTGCTGGGTGGCCAGCCGCCGGCCGTTTCCATTTCCGTTATTCTTTCGTCCACGCGGCATATTCAATGCTCTCCCGTCAGCATATTCATAGTCAGCCGAATCATCACGTCCTTGTCCCGGGGGTTCGATTCCGCTGTCAGGAGCGCCAGGGCGGCCAGGCCGATGTCGTTGATGATCGTTTCTCCGGTCGGCAAGAACAATCGGCCGTTGCGGTTCAGGAAATCAACAAACAACATGGCCCCGATGCGCTTATTGCCATCGGTGAAGGGATGGTCCTTGATGAT
>JAZDGQ010000061.1:0-6041 GCA_043806835.1 Pseudomonadota bacterium
ATCGTGACCTGGCTGCCGACCAGCAAGGGTCTGGCGCAGGGAGTGATGATGGTGCGGCATTCCGGGAAGAGCGGCATGGCGCAGGTGGAACTCAAGGGGGTTCTGCAGCCTCCGGAGAGCAGCGCGAAAGAAGCGGACGGCAGGGTCGAGATTTCCCCTGAGAGCATGGACTTCGGGACGTCCCCCGGCGGGATCGCTTTGGTGCGCTCCGTTATTTTAAGTAACAATGCATCGAAAGAAATGACAATCAAGAGCGTTGCGCTGGATGTGCCGGAGCAATCCGGATTTTCCTTTAAATCGCAATGTCCCGAAATTTTGTTGTCCGGGAAATCATGCAATCTAGTCATCACATGGCTGCCGACCAGCAAGGGTCTGGCGCAGGGCGTTCTGACCGTCCAGCATTCCGGCAAGGATGGCATGACACAGGCTGAGATCAGGGGAACGCTGCAGCCGGACATTGTGAAGAATGCGGCCCTTTATCCTGAAGCTGCTCCGGACAAGGGTTTGCTGATTTCCGACAAGGAGTTCATTGATTTTGGTTCCGGCATCAAGATGGGATCTGCTATTACAGTTACTCTTGTCAATTCCGGAAGTTCTGACCTGACCATCGGGGATATCAAGCTGTCTCTTGAGGACAGCGATCTTTCCGTCTCGGAGACAGGCTGCGGCAAAGGAAGGGTGCTGAAACCGGTTGAGGCTTGTCCATTGACAGTGGCATGGCTGCCCAGCCACGCAGGAGCCATTCTGAATTCCCTGCAAATCGTACATACCGGCACACGGGGCGTTCTGGTCATGCCGGTTCGCGGCATCGCGGACAGTTCCGCTGGAAGCCAGGGTGCAGATGACGGCGGCGATGACGCCTGGCTGAACGGTGCCATGGCGGATGACGGCTCATTTGGTACCAGTGAGATCGGCGCGGTCCGGATGAAGCAGATGCTGGGTGCGTACACCGTGACGTCCCATTCCTCCACACGCGCCGTCATCAATGGACCCGCAGGAGCTCTGGTGGTGCGTGATGGCGAAGATGTTGTGATTTCAGGAATCAAGGTCACGGTGACGATCGTATCAACCGGGGTCATTCTGTCCGGAGACAAGGACGAGGTCATGCTGGTGTTCGACCGTTCCCTCAGACTGCCGGATCAGGCAGCATCGGACGCCGGTTCCGGGGGCGCCGGGGATGTCCCGACGGCTCCCGCCCAGATGCTTTCTCCCCGCAGGGAGGCATCCCACCCACGGATTGCGCCGGTCACGCCCCCTCCGCTTTCCGGGGAGTTATCGCAGCCAATCAATCCCTAAAGGTATACGAGTGATCAACACGACAGAAAAAGACAGGGAGGAATATCTCAGAAAACTGGGTCTTGGGCGCCCGGAAGGCCTTTTGCCGCCTGATGCGCGCAAAAATCCCGAGCGCCGCCGGGAAAAATTACCCGCCGGCGGTTTTGAGCGGCGCAAGGGAGATCGCCGTAAGACCCGTTCCTCCATCGGACGGGAACGGTACCTTGATATGGTTCTCAAGGAACGGACGCTTTTTTCCCAGCAGGGGTTCTCCAGATCCGCTGAACAGTTGCTGAGCGCCTCCGGCGCCGGCAGCGAAGCCGAAGTGACGGCGGGTGAACGCGACAGCGCGACGGGGGATCAGTTGCGTGCGTTATTGCCGGTGCAGACATGGCTTCCCCTCAGCATCCATCTGGTGGGGTTGGAGAAGGGAGTGTTGACGGTTGCCCCCCTCCATGAACTTACCGAAAGGCAGGCGCAGAACCTGAAAAACACAACGCTGCGCTCCGGGTTCAAGGTTGAAAAGATTGAAACCCAGATGTGGGATCGCGCAGATCTTCTGAAAACACTCCATGCCGTGCATGATCTTTCGGCGGACAGGTGCGAAAAGACCCTTTCGACCTGGCTTGGCGACATTGACAACGGCCTTTTGCTCAACCAGTTCCAGCGCGACCTTCTAGCCGAGGCTTTGCAGATGCGCGCCTCGGACATCCACCTGGTGCAGGACAACGCGCCTGATGCGCCGAACTGGATCAAGTACAGGATCGACGGTGACCTGGTGCCCATTCACCTGTTGCCTGCGGACGCGATGGCGCGTCTGACGACGCTGCTGAAGCGGGACGCGGGCCTCAACTTCGGCGACCGCTCGACCCCGAAGGACGGGCGCTTCGGTTTCGTCTGGCAGGGTCGTTCGGTGGACGTGCGGGTGGCGGCGGGACCGCAGGCGCAGGATGGCGAGAAGCTGACTCTCCGTCTGCTCGACCGCGCCGGGCTGAAAAACTTCGAGGAGCTGTTCAGTCGCTATCCGGAAGTGGCGGAGCATCTGGCGCGCCTTCTGGCGCCAGAAATCAAGGGCGGCGGCGGCCTCATTCTGATGTCGGGTCCCACGGGATCGGGCAAATCGACGACCCTGTATGCCTGCGTTCTGGAGATCGATCGCCGCCGGCGCCATGTGCTGTCGATTGAAGATCCGATCGAGTATGAAATGCGCTATGCGACTCAGTGGCAGGTGGCGCAGAACGTCGGCGCGGGGCGCGAGTTCGCCGACCTGATCCGCGCGGCGATGCGTCACGATCCCGATTACATCATCATCGGCGAAATGCGGGACATGGCGACGGTCGAAACGGCGCTCAAGGCGGCTGAATCGGGGCATACGGTGGTTTCAACCATCCACGCGGACACGGCGGTGCAGACCTTGGAGCGTCTGCGGTCGTTCATGCCGTCGGAACGGGAGCGCTCCTCGACCTACACCCTGTCACAGCAGATTCGCTGCGTTCTGAACCAGCGCCTGGTCAAGACGCTCTGCCACAGCTGCAGCATCAAGATGGCGGCAAAAGAGATTTTATCCCCCGAGGAGATGGAAACGCTGGAGCTCCTGCCGGAGGACATCATTCGCAATCATAACCCGAACGGGTGCGATTTGTGCAATCATGCGGGGGTTCTTGGAAGGACGCTGCTGCTCGAGGCGCTCATGATCGGAACAGCTTTGTCCAGGCGGGATCCCGTCTTTCATGCGCTCATACACAATGTGAACGATATTCTTTATCAGGAGGGGGTCAACTATACGTCGCGCAAGCACGGCATATGCTGGCTTGTGAAGGACGGCCTGATGGATCCGAAACTCGCCCTTATAATGATGGACGGATGAAAAAGAGAAGCGCGGCGAAGGGACTGACTGATGCAGCAATGGATCGTTGAATATACGATCGATACGCCCGCGGGGCCGAAGATGGTGGTGGAATCGTATTATCTGCCGACGGTGGCGGACGTGCGCAACGAGGTCAGCAAGCGGGGCGGTTATGTGCTGACGATCCGTCCGCACGAGCGCTCCCCCTTCGAGCGATGGCTGGCGCGTTCCAGCTGGTGGCAGGTGCAGCTTCTGCGCGGGATCCAGTTCCGGTCCACGGTGACGTCGCCGGGCGTCGCGCTCTGGAGGCTGATCCAGGCGGAAACGAATCCGAGAAGGCAGAACATCCTGTCCCCGGCGCGGGAGGCCCTGTCGCGCGGCCTCGGGGTCATTGACGCCCTGAAGGCGCTGCAAATCTTCGACCACGGGACGCTCGCCATCCTGTCCGCGAGCGAACGCAGCAACAGACTGATAGAAGGCATTCCGCACGCCATTCAGAGCATCACCCTGAAACGCAAGAACCGCCGCGCCATTGTCGGCACCATGTCGTGGATCGGTTTTGACATTCTCACGATCGTGCAGGGCATGTTCTGGGGGAAGGGGAAAATCATCGGCTGGTTCAGAAGCAATGCTCCCACAGATCCGGAGGTGCTGGAACACTATAACCTGGTCGTCGGCAGGCTTGAGTTTCTGTGGACTTTTCTGACCTGGTTCGCCGTGGCGATGATGGTCTTTCTGGTCTGGGCGATCTTTTCCTTCTGGCACAACCGGGGCAAGAGGGACTGGCCGACGGCCAGGGCCGTGCGTAAAATACCGCTGATCGGAGCCTATCTGAGGGATCTTGGTTTTGCGGACAGCACCGCCGCCGCGGGGCGGATGCTGCGCGGTCATGTTCCGGTCGCCGACGTTCTGGACCAGGCTTCGGAGGCATCGACCCTTCCAGACGTGACGAAGTACTGGCTGGAGGCGCGTGAATACCTTTCCCGCGGGGTGGGCTTGGGCGCGGCGCTGGACCGGGACCCCCTGACAAAGAGCGAACGGATGGAACTGGCCAGTATTTCCGACCTGGACCAGGTTGCCACGGTCATGGATTCAATCTCCGAGCTGCGCACTCAGTCCGCGAAAACAAAACATAGCCTGATCGTATGGCTGGCTTTCGGTTTGTCCGGCATTTATCTTGTGATAGCCTTCGGAAGCGCGATTTTCGCCCTGACGGTGATGAACATGAGCCTGGACAGCATGATGGGCGGACTGATGGAAGGCGGAGGAACGTAAATGGCAAGCACACCGGAACAAAAGGGGGCTTCTGCGCGTTCCGAAATTCCAGCGCCCGGGAAGATCGGAATACATGGAAATTTCGGGGGAAAGAAAGAATCGGCGGCTTCCGAGCTTCAGCCTTTCATGCCCACGGAGCTTGTCGGAGGCTCCATCCCCTACATTCCCGGAAAAGAGGATGAGGGGGTCTGGAACGCCGCCGCCCAGTCCTGCGGAACTGAGCGCGTCCATTATTGTTATGTGACGGACGAGGGGCGGGTCTGGTATCTTGCGGCTCCGTCCTCCTCTCTGGCCAGTCATCCCGACAGCTGGTGCCCCCTTGCGGCGGCGCTGCCCGGAAACAGCGAATACTGGGACAGGCAGACGGTCTATCTTTATGAGCAGGAGGGGATGGCGGGTGCCCTCAGGTGGGATCCGGAGACGGGCAGGCTACAGCTTTTTCTGGGAGTTTCCCGCACGATCCTGCCGCGCATCCAGAGCATGGAGGCCAATTTCGTCACCATCAATCCGGAGGTGGCCAGGCCCGTGCCGTGGAAAAACAGGGCGCTCCGGCAGGAGAGGCTTTCCAGGGTACTGATACGAATTCTTTTCCTGTCGGGGATCGGCGTCACCATCTTTTCTCTGTTGTTCTGGGTGGGAGCCTATACGCTGGCCAATGCCCTTACGCCCAAACTGGACAAGGCACGCGAAGTGACCGCCATGGCCACCAACGAGTTGATGGTGAACGCGGCCAATGCCCTGCAAACGAATACGGATCGGCATCTGGCCAGGATCATCGAGCTTTTGAATATGACCAGCACGTTCGGGGGGATTCTGACCCGCTACGAAGTCAAGGAGAATGATGTCGTTGAATGGACGGCGCTTATTCCAAGCGCGGTTCAGCCCGGACAGATTCAGGCCATTGCCGTCGGGATGGAGGATGGTCGCGTCAAGGTGAAGGGAACGAATTAGAGCTTGGATTCTGAAAAGTTGAATTTTTTATTCAAAGTTAAGAAAGAGCACCATGATCTTGCCACAATTGCTTTTTATACTAGACTGGCGGGGGATTGTGTCTAAAATAAGAAAGCGGGGTTTTGTAAGTTGAATTTGGGTAAAATAGACTGGGGCGTCTTCAGGAAGTATACGAGTCCCCAGGCCATAAAGGATCTGGACAGCTTTCTGGATGCGGTGCCCCTGAACGTGGGGTACAACGCGCTGATCGCGGCTGGTTTTGCGTGGGTTCTGGGCGCTGGCGCCGTTTTTTTTGCATCTATGGAAACGGAAAAGGTCAGCAGACTGCACGGCAACCTGATAGAGGTTCAGGCTCTGCAGCCACCGGTTCCCGTTCTGAAATATACGCCGGTAAGTCAGGCGGTCATCCAGACTTTGGCCAAGAAGATTGCCGAAACCTATAAAGGGGTGGCTATAACGGTCAATAGCGACGGGGTGGTCACGCTGAGCGCCCAGGACACAGACTATTTTCCGCAGTTTCTGGCCGCAATAAGCTATTTCCAGCGGGGGGGCAGAAACTGGAAGGTCAAAATCGATACGCTCTGCGTGGGGCGCGATTGCTCTGGACCCAAGATTTCCGCCAGCCTCAGGATCGAGATGGTGCGTTTCGGGGAGCCGGAAAAGAAAAAAGAGAATAAAGAGAATAAAGAGAATA
>JAZDGQ010000062.1:0-2763 GCA_043806835.1 Pseudomonadota bacterium
GTGGGGGCGCCGTGGCTGTACCTTTCCGCCTGCCGGAGCGCCGTTCGCAACCGTGAAATCTCGCGGCAAAGGCTGGATCCGGCGGACGTGATCCATCTTGACCCGCCCGACGCCACGGATGACGATGAACGGATAACCGCGGCAGAAACGGACGATAAACCACCGGCCCGTCTTAAGCCCGGCAAAGACAACCGCCTTTTCGCGGCCTGCATCGACGGATGCCGGGATTTTCACATCGATCCCTACGGCGGCATGACCTTCTGCTGTTTCGTCAAAGACCCGGCGCTGCGCTACAATCTGCGGAACGGGAGTTTCCGGGAGGCATGGGATGACTTCATCCCTTCGCTTGTCGATAAGGTACAGGGCGATCCGGAGTATGAGGAAAACTGCGGCCGCTGCGAAAGGCGCGAGGATTGCCGCTGGTGCCCCGCCTATGGCTATCTCGAACATGGGCGATACTCGGCGAAAGTCGCGTACCTCTGCGCCATTGCGGATGAAGCACGGTCTTACAGGGAAAACTGGCAGCGTCATCACCGCCGGTATTTCCGGATTGCGGGCGTCACGATCCGGGTGGATTCCGACCTCCCGTTTACGGAAAAGACCTTTGACCCGAAATTCAAAAAATTCGAAGCGGACGGCCCGTCGGAAGAGCTGATCTCGCTGCGCCACCATTTTTCACTGCCGGAATTCAATCGGGACGATATGGGTCAAGAGGTTTACCGCCGGGCGCCCTGGGCGATCTACCGCAAGGGCCGCTCCTGGATCTACCTGGGCATAGGGCCCGGGCGGCGCGATAAAACCGTTCACTGCGCGGCCGTATTTAACGAGGGACATACACGGGGGCGGATCTACAACCACAGCGAAGCCCTGTTTCGTCAGGGGAACCTGCATGCGCTGACGATGTTTCCTTCCGATCAGATCCTGCTGGCGCGGGCGCTTGCCGACCGCCAGGCCTGCTTCGTCCATGCCGCGGGGGTGGCAATCGGCGGGAAGGGACTCCTGCTCGTGGGGCACTCCGATGCCGGTAAAACCACGGCGGCGAGAATGCTGAGCAAACAGGGGGAAGTGTTCTGCGACGACCGCATCATCGTGCGCCGCGGGCCGGACGGATTGCGCATCCACGGAACCTGGAGCCACGGCGACCTGGCGGACGTTTCCGCCGGCTCCGCCCCGCTTTCCGCCATCCTCTTCCTTGAAAAAGCGGATGCAAACCGCCTCGTCTCGGTGACAAAAAGCATTGAGACGGCGCGGCTTCTGGCCCAGCATGTGGTGAAGTCTCTGGTAACGGCCGATTGGTGGGAGAAGATTCTGGCCCTGATAGAAAACATGGCTCAGGAAGTTCCCGCCTACCGACTTCAGTTCGACAAGAGTGGTTGTATGGTTGACACCATAGTGAAAATCCTTTGAGCTTTCCAACCTGATCGGAATCAATGCATGACAGAACGCGCGTATTTTTTTAAAAAAAATATGAGCCATTATCCCCTCTGGAAAGGGGAGGGGCCTCCCGCGGATCAGCTCGACATCGAGCTGACGGAACGCTGCAACAACGCCTGCATCCACTGCTGCATCAACCGGCCCGCCGGGGACAAGCGGCGCCGCGCCCGCGAACTTGACACAAACGCCTGGAAGGACATCCTCCGCCAGGCCGCCGGGCTGGGGGTGATGACCGTCCGTTTCACCGGGGGGGAGCCGCTTCTGCGGGATGATTTTCCCGATCTCTACCTTTTTGCACGCCGCCTGGGGCTGAGGGTGATGCTTTTTACCAACGCCCGGCTCATAACGCCGCAAATCGCCGCGCTGCTGGCCGATATTCCCCCTCTCGAAGAGATCGAAATTTCCGTTTACGGCATGAAAAGGGAATCCTATGAAGCCGTAACCGGCGTTGACGGTTCTTTCGCCGGGTTCCGTAACGGCGTGCAATGTCTGCTCGACAGAAAAATACCTTTCGTGGTAAAAGGGGCCCTGCTGCCGCCCAATAAAAAAGAAGCTGCGGAATTTTCCGCCTGGGCGGCAACCAACCCGAGGATGGATGCCCCCCCTGCTTACGCCATGTTTTTTGACCTGCGGGGGCGGCGGGATTCCGCTGCCAAAAACAGCAGGATCAGACGCCTACGCGTCTCTCCCGAAGAAGGCCTGGACATCCTGGCGGGGCACCCGGACAGTTACCGGAAAGAAATGTCTGAATTCTTTGAAAAATTTTTGTCGCCTCCGAGTGACCGGCTGTTTACCTGTGGAATCGGACCGGGCTGCGTGGATGCCTACGGTGTTTTCCAGCCCTGTTTGTCGCTCCGGCACCCCGATTTGACTTTTGATTTGAAAAAAGGCGCCCTGAAAGAGGCCGTCGCGTCCGGATTCCCCCGCCTTAAAGAGATGAGGGCCGCGAACCCGCTTTATCTCGAACGCTGCGCCCTCTGTTTCCTGAGGGGTTTCTGTGAGCAATGCCCGGCGAAGTCATGGTCCGAGCACGGCACGCTGGACACGCCGGTCGAATACTTCTGCCGGGTGGCCCATGCGCAGGCCCGCTTTCTGGGACTCGTCATGGAGGAAGAACGGGCATGGGAAGTCCGGAATAGCGAAGAAAGAATACAGAACCTAAAAAGGAGAGTGACGGCATCATGAAGAAGATTCGGATGGACATGATTTTTTCCCACTCCAGCGATGTGGTGTCAAGAGAAATTGACGGCGCCTTGATTATCGTTCCCCTCACATCCGGCGTGGGCGATATGGAAGACGACCTCTTTTCCATGAATGAAACCGGCACGG
>JAZDGQ010000063.1:0-11163 GCA_043806835.1 Pseudomonadota bacterium
TCCAGGGGGCTCAAAGTTCCCGACAATATCGAACTCCTGTTCCTGCCGCCCTACAGCCCGGAACTCAATCCGAAGGAAAACATCCGGGATGAAATCCGCGAGAAAATCTTCAGAAACTTCGCCCTCAAGTCTATGAAAAAAAGTCGAGCAGAAGCTCTGCGATGCCGCACTCTACATCCAGAAGAACCCTGAAATCGTCCGCTCCATTGCGGCGTTCAACTACATCATTGATGCATTATGATCGGAGTTTGGCATGAGACTCCGCGGCAGATTTTTAGACCGCAGAGTGTGCAGGAACCTGACTACCTGCGCTGACCCATGAACTGGAGCATAAACTGGAACAGGTTGATGAAGTTGAGATAGAGACCCAAGGCTCCCATGACCGCCATTTTGGCGTTGGCTTCCGTTGCGCCGTCGGCGTAAATGTCCCTCAGGCGCTGGGTTTCCCAGGCGGTCAGGCCGGTGAAGATCACCACGCCCAGTGCAGATACCACAAACTGCACCATTGCCGATCCCAGAAAAATGTTCACGACCATGGCGATGACAATCCCGAACAGCCCCATGGCCATAAAGGAACCCACGCCCGTCAGATCGCGTTTGGTGGTGTAGCCGTACAGGCTGGTGGCGGCGAACATCGCAGCCGTGATGAAAAACACCCGCGCAATGCTGGCGCCCGTATAGATCGCAAAGAGCGCTGCCATCGACAGACCCATGACCGCCGAGAACAGGATGAACACGGAGCGCAGCTTTTCAGAGGACATCCCTCTGACCTTCGCCGGGGAAAAGCCGAACCAGATGAACCCCAGCGGCGCCAGTATGACCACCCACGACAGCGGCGTGCCGAAGATCAGGCTGAACAGCGCGGGAACGCTGAAAACGCCGTAAGCCGTCAGCCCTGTGACAGCGAGACCCCATGCCATTGTGCGGAATACGCTCTGCATATAAGCCTGCAACCCGGCATCGACGACGCGGGCTCCGGAAGACGCGGTTTGAGTGGAGGATTGGTAAGGATCGTAGGACATGGAATTCACCTTCTGCTGCCTGAGAGAATACGTTCGCTATATATATACCATGAATTGAGAAAAAAGAAAAATCTCTGTCGTCCCCAGATATTCCTGCGTTTTCAATTGGATGGCCTTCCTTTTTACTGATTCCTGAGATACGGCGCGGGTTTTTGCCGCAGCGCGCGCCATGTGCCGAGGAATCCGGCAATCAGGGTGATCGTCAGGCACAAAAAGGTGACTCCGAGAAGCGCCGCCCAGTCGAACCGCCACTCCATATCCATGATAAATTTCAGAGTCCCGTAAGCGGCGGCGGTGCCGAGGACAGCCGCGATCACGACGGTCAGAAGCCCGAGAATGGCGTATTCCAGCAGGAATGTCGTCAGGATTCGCGCACGGGTCGCGCCCAGCACCTTCAGGATGATGGCGTCATATAAATGCCGCCGCCGCGCCGCCGCAATGCCGCCCGCCAGCACCAGAGTCCCCGCCAGCAGGGTCACAGCGGCGCTGATGCCGACCGCCTGTCCTACGGCGCGGACAATCATCTGAGCCGCCTCCAGCGCATCCCGGACGCGGACGCAGGTGACGTTCTGGAACCGGTTGGCGATGACGGTTTGCATCTCCTCCTCGCGAGCCGGGGAGAGGATGACCGTCGCCAGATAGTTGGAGGGGATTTTTTCCAGCAGCCCCGGCGCGAAGGTGATGGCGAAATTCATGGTGAAGCTCGCCCAGTCGATCTCGCGCACGTTGGCGACTTTCGCGGCGATGTCCGTGCCGAGGATATTGACGGTGATCCCGTCGCCGACGCCGATGTCGAAGGCTCTGGCGACATTGGTGGCGATGGAAACGATCGGGGGCCCGCTGTAGTTCCCGTCCCACCATTTTCCGGCCACCACGCGGCTGTACGCGGGAAGCGCGCCGGTCCAGGTGATGCCGCGGTCGGAATTGATGACCCAGCTCTCGCCCTGATCGACCAGTGCTTCCTCAGCTTTTTTTCCGTTGACGCTGACAATCCGTCCGCGCAGCGACGGCATCATCACGAGGCCTCGCGCGGAAGGCTCCGCCGCCATCATCTTTCTGAAATCCTCGCGCTGCCCCGGCTCGATATCGAGGAAGAAGAAGGACGGCGCGTCCGCCGACAGGTCCTCCCGGATCAGCCGCGTGAAGTTGAACTGCACCAGCGCCACGGCGACGAGAACCGTCAGGCCCAGCCCCAGCGAGAGGATGACGCTGGTGGAGATGTTGCCCGGGCGGTAAAGGTTGGCGACCGCCATGCGGATTTCAGGCGTGGCGATGCCTTTCAGCCGCCGGATCGAGAATTTCATCAGGGCGGACCAGACGTAAAAAATCACAAAAACGGAGACGGCGCCCGCGAGAAAGAACACCACCATCCTCCGGTCAGACGAACTCAGAATGGCCGTCAGCGCCAGACTTTGCGCCGCGATCAGGATCCACAGGAGGACAGTCAGCGGCGGGCGGCGGGCGGCGGGCGCGACCAGATCGCGGAAAAGGTCGGTCGGCGACACCCTGACGGCGCGTCCTATCGGCCACAGACTGAAGCAGAGCGTGGTGAGATACCCGAACCCCGCCGCCAGCAGCAGAGCCTCCGGATATATATGCACTTTGTCCGTCAGCGCCAGTTTGGCGGTGAGCAGGGATCCGGCGCCCTGCGAGACAAGGACGCCCGCCCCAAGACCCAGGGCGACGCCCAGCGTCGCCAGCATTAAAACCTGAATCATCGTGACGCGGAACACGAAGCGGTCGGAGCCGCCGAGGCATTTCAACGTGGCGATATGCAGCAGTCTGCTCTCCAGAAAACTCCTCACCGCGTTCGAAATGCCGACGCCACCGATCAGCAGCGTCGTCAGGCCGATCAGCGTCAGGAACAGCGTCAGGCGCTGGATTGTGCGCTCCAGCTGCGGGGAGGCGGTCAGGAAATCGCGCCCTTTCCACGACGCGTCCGGAAAGGCGTTCTCGATTTTCTTCTCCGCCGCCTTCAGGTCGGCAAAATTTTTGACGTACGGCATAAGAACCTTGTGGTCATAATACACCTGGCTGCCCAGCTTCTTCAGGCCGGTCTTGTCGAAGGTATAACCGCTGATCATGACGCGGGGAGCGAGAGAAAAGCGCATATTGCCGATCCGGTCCGGCTCCTTCGAGATGATGCCGCGCACCTGGAACCTCTGCTGCCCGACATGCACCCAGTCGCCAAGACGGATATGAAGGCGGGAAAGAAGCTCTTTCTCAACCAGCGCGCCCCATTCGTCTTTTTCGATCCCGTCCGGCCCGATAGGCGGAGGCAGGATCAGATCCTGCAGGGGAGTCTTGAGGGGCTCTCCCTTCTCATCGACGATCTCCAGCTTCCCGTAGAGGGGATAAAACGGATCGACGGCCTTCAACTCCACCAGCGTCGCCTGCGTGTCGTCCATCCGGCGCGCCATGGCGCGGGTTTCCATGACGATGGTGACCGGCCCCATCTTGTCATGCAGGAAGCGGATCTGCTCCTTCGTGGCAGGCTCGTAAATCGTACGGAGCGCCACGTCCCCTCCGAGGATATAGCGCCCGTCATGATGCAGGCTCTCCGTCAGTCCGCGCGACAGCGACTGGATGCCGGCAATCGCCCCGACGCCGAGGACGAGGCAGGCCAGAAAAATATAAAAACCCCCGATCCCCCCCCTCAGGTCCCGACGGGCGTAGATGAGCGGCAGGAGAAATTTTTTCAGACGGTCCTTCATGGCTATATCCTGCCGTCGCGGATTTTCACCATAAGGTCGCAGCCTCCGGCCAGAACAGGATCGTGCGTGACGAGAAGAAGCGTCGTGCCGTGCCTGCGGGTCATGCCGAACATCAGGTCCATGACTTTTTTGCCGGTCTCGATGTCGAGATTTCCGGTAGGCTCGTCGGCAAGGATCAGGCGCGGCATCGTGACAAAGGCTCTGGCAATCGCCACCCGCTGCTGCTCCCCGCCCGACAGCTGTCCCGGATAATGCCGGACGCGCTCCTCGAGGCCAACGGCGGCGAGGGCTTCCCCGGCCTTTTTGAAAGCATCCCTGTGTCCCGCGAATTCCAGCGGAATGGCGACGTTTTCCAGCGCCGTCATGGTCGGGATCAGATGGAAATTCTGGAACACGATCCCTATGTTGTCCCTGCGAAACGTGGCAAGATCGTCTTCCGGCAGGCCGCCCAGCTCCGTGCCCGCGACTTCGACCGTCCCGGAGGTCGGCTTTTCAAGCCCAGCCAGCACCATCAGCAGGGTGGTTTTTCCAGAACCCGAAGGCCCCATGATGCTGACCGTTCTGGAGGAAGGCAGCGAAAGGGAAACGTCTTTCAGAATATGGACGCTTCCGGCTTCGCTTTTCAGGTGCAAATTGATCCGGTCAAGGGTTAGAATGCTGCTGGATTCAGAAGACAAGGCCGACATGATGCACATTTCCTGCAAAATAAATTTTCTGATGACGATTATGGCTCTTTCCGCGCTGCTGGTAAATCCTGTCCGCGCCGATGCCGCGCAGAAAACGATATTGGCTTTCGGGGACAGCCTGACATCAGGTTATGGCCTTTCTCCGAAAGACTCCTTTCCCGCGCAGCTTGAACGCAAGCTGAAAGAGCAGGGTTACGACATAACCGTCATCAATGCCGGAGCGGCGGGAGAGACGACGTCGGGAGGCGCGACGCGGCTGGAGTGGACGCTTGAACAGAAAAAACCGGATTTTGTCATTCTGGAACTTGGCGGCAATGACATGCTCCGCGCCATAGACCCGGAAATCACGTTTAATAATTTACATAAAATGATGGAAATCCTGAAAAAGCACGAAATTCCTGTGCTGCTGGCCGGAATGAAGGCGGATCCCAATCTGGGCGAGAAGTTTGAAATAATATATTCCGTAATGTACGAAAGGCTGGCCGAGAAATATAACGCCGTCTATTATCCCTTTTTTCTGGAGGGCGTATTTTCCCGTTCCGGTCTGTTTCAGAAGAACGGAATGCACCCCAACGCGGAGGGAGTGGCCGTGATTGTCCATAACATACTCCCTTTCGTAGAAAAACTTCTGACTCTCACTCCACCGCCCCGCACACTTCCCGAATAATCGCTTCCAGCGTCAGTCCCTCGGCGCGGGCGGAGAAGTGCAGCGCCATGCGGTGCTTCAGGACGGCGGGCGCCAGTTCCAGCACATCGTCGAGCGAAGGCGAAAAACGCCCGTCCAGCAGGGCTTTCGCGCGGGAGGCGAGCATCAGAGCCTGAGAAGCGCGGGGGCCTGGACCCCAGCTGACATGTTTCCTGACGGAGGCGAGGGAGCTTTGTTCCGGCCTTCCGGTTTGCACGAGGGCGAGGATGCCGTCCACCACTTTTTGCCCGATGGGGAGCCTCCGGATCAGCCGCTGCGCCTGTAAAATATCGTCCGCACTGAAAACCGTTTCCGGTTTTTCCTCCTCCGCGCCGGTCGTCGCCAGCATCATCTGACGCTCGTCGGCGGACAAAGGATAGCCGATGTTGATTTGCAGCATGAACCGGTCGAGCTGCGCTTCGGGCAGGGGGTAGGTGCCTTCCTGCTCCAGAGGATTCTGTGTCGCCATGACGTGAAAGGGGCGCGGAAGATCATACGTCGCCCCCCCGACGGAAACCTGGTATTCCTGCATCGCCTGGAGGAGCGCCGACTGCGTGCGCGGGCTGGCGCGATTGATTTCGTCCGCCATCAGCAACTGGCAGAAAACGGGTCCCTGGACGAATTTGAAGCTGCGGGCGTCGTCCGCGCCGGCGAGTATTTCAGAGCCGACGATGTCCGCCGGCATCAGGTCGGGCGTGCACTGCACGCGCTTGTTGTCGAGGCCCATCACCTTCCCCAGCGTGTCGACCAGCTTGGTCTTGCCGAGTCCCGGCAACCCCATCAGCAGGAAATGCCCGCCGGAAAGAATCCCTGTCAGACAGAGGCCGACCGCCTGCTCCTGCCCGAAAATCACCTTGTGGACGTTCTTCCGCGCCCGTTCCAACTGCGACGACAGGGCGACAACCTCTTTTTCGAGGCCATCCGTTGCTTCGGCAGCGAGGGCGCGGACGGACATGGGATTTCACCTTGCTTCCTGAACGGTTATAGTGGAGCATTGTAGCGAAAACGTCAGGGGTCTGGAAGGGCTTTGGTGAACAGCTTTGGCGGAAAATTAAGCACGCAGGCGTGGATGATCGCGCCGGAAACGCGGAAACTCCTGCGGGCGCTTCTGGAGGACGGCGGCGAGGCGCGCTTTGTCGGCGGCTGCGTCCGTGACGCGCTCGCCAACCGCGCCGTGATCGACATCGATATCGCCACGCCTCTGACGCCCCCAGAGGTGATCGAGCGCCTGAAACGCCATGAAATTCCCTTCGCCCCGACCGGACTGAAGCACGGCACCGTCACGGCGATTGCGGACGGACATCCGTTCGAGATCACCACGCTCCGGCTGGACGTGCTCACCTTCGGCCGCCACGCGGAGGTCAAATTCACGGACGACTGGAAAACAGACGCCTCCCGTCGGGATTTCACGATCAACGCGATCTTCGCGACCCCGGACGGGGATCTTTACGATCCCTTCGGCGGCGTGGAGGACCTGCGCCTCGGGCGGGTGCGGTTTGTGGGAGACCCTGAAAAACGCATCCGCGAGGATACCCTGCGCATCCTGAGGTTCTTCCGGTTCCATGCCCACTTCGGACGGGGGCTTCCGGACGGCGCCGCCCTGCGCGCCTGCGCCGCCGCCGCCGGGCAGATCCCCAAACTGTCCGGGGAACGCATCCGTCAGGAAACCATGAAACTGCTCGAATCGGACCGGTGCGCTGAGGTCTGGCGGATCATGCTGCGGAGCGGCGTCGCAACGCATTTCCTGCCCGAGGGCACCCGCGCCGAAGCGCTGGAAAATCTGGTGCGGCTGGAAATCAGCCACGGCAGCACGGCCTACCCCCTGCGGCGCCTGGCGGCGCTCCTCGACGTGACCCCCAACGGCATGGAAAACATTTCGCAGGCGTTGCGCCTGTCGAACGATCAGGCCTCCCAGCTCAACAAAATGATGGATCCCGGCATTGAAGTCTCGATGGAGATCGGGGAGGACGGCGTCAGAAAGCTCGTCTACCGCCTCGGAAACGACATGGCGCGGAGCCTGCTGCTGCTCGCGGCGGCGCGGGCCGGCGGTGAAGAACGCCTGCCGACGCTCTATCAGACGGCCACGTCCTTCCGTGCGCCACGCCTCCCTGTGCTGGGGGACGACGTTCTCGCCGCCGGTTATGAACCGGGGCCGGACGTCGGACGGGCTCTCGGAGCCCTCGAGGACTGGTGGCTTGCCGGGGATTTCAAACCCAACCGCACCGAATGCCTGAAAAAGCTGGAAACGGATTTCAGACATTTTCATCAAAAATAAAATTTCTCCTTGTTATTTTGTAAAATTCATGTAGAGTGGGCTCCGAGTTTAGATAACTCTATGCCTTACGCATTTTGACCGCGCGATAAAACAATAACGAAAAGCACGGTCAGTCATATCGATACGGATATGAATGAAAGCAGTGCACGCGCCCTCCTTTCCCAGCATTTGTCAAAGAGTTGGAACCTGAGCATTACTGCCGCTGCAGGTCGCTACGCTCTTACTCCCGTGTCATGGTGATGCGGGGGCACTGACACATGTTTATTAAGGATAAAAAATACATGACGACTTTTGAAGAGCTGGGTCTCCCGGCTTCCATTCTCGATTCCATCAGGAAAATCGGCTTTACCTCGCCCACCCCGATTCAGGCGAAAGCCATCCCGTTCGCGCTGCAGGGGCGCGACGTTCTCGGGTCCGCCCAGACGGGCACCGGCAAAACCGCCGCTTTCGGCATTCCGCTGATCGTGAAACTGATAAAAGATCCGCGCAGCATGGGCATCATCATGACGCCGACCCGCGAACTCGCGACGCAGGTGCTCTCAACGCTGCAACCGCTGCTTGCCGGACACCGCGACATCCGGACCGCGCTGCTGATCGGCGGAGAGGCGATGCCGAAGCAATATCAGCAGCTGAAAAGAAACCCGCGCATCATCGTCGGCACGCCGGGACGCATCAACGACCATCTGGAACGCCGCAGCCTCAGCCTCGCCAACGCAGATTTTCTGGTGCTGGACGAAACGGATCGCATGCTCGATATGGGTTTCGGCGTCCAGATCGACAGGATCCTCAAATTCATGCCGAAAACGCGCCAGACGCTGCTGTTCTCGGCCACCATCCCGCCGGAGATCGAAAGACTGGCCCAGAAATACCAGATCAGGCCGGAGCGAATCGCCGTCGGCTCCACCATCACGCCGCTTGCCAGCATCCGGCAGGAACTTCTGCATGTCAGCGAGGTCGACAAATATCCGCAATTCCTGAGCCAGCTTCACGAGCGCAAAGGCTCCATCCTCGTGTTCGTCAAGACCAAGCACGGCGCGAAACGCATGGCGGAGAAACTCGTCAAGGCGGATTTCAAGGCTGATACCATCCACGGCAATCTGGCTCAGAACAAGCGCGACCGCGTCATTCAGGGCTTCCGCGACAAAAGATTCCGCATTCTGGTGGCCACCGACGTCGCCTCCCGCGGCCTTGACATCACGCACATCGAGCATGTCATCAACTACGACCTGCCGCAATGCGCGGAAGACTATATTCACCGTATCGGGCGTACCGCGCGCGCAGGCGCCACGGGTGCTTCCGTCGCCTTCATCACGCCGTCGGACGGCAGGCTCTGGCACGCCATTCACAAGTTGATGAACCCCGGCGACAAAACACCGGCTCCCCGCACGAATGACCGGCCGCAGAACCGGCGCGGCAGGGGCGGCGGCGGAGAGGAACCCAGGGGCCGCCGCTTCGAAGGCCCTCGCTCCAGAAGCAGGAAGTTCGATCCTCCCCGCCGCGAAACCGGCTCCGGCCTTCGCCGTCACAGCGCGTAGAATATCATCAGCCGGACTGTCATTGTCCTGTGCGAAAAAAGCTTAGGGCGTGTCATCAATTAGCACATGAAATTCTGTGACATCAAAATGGTTGAGATACAAGGCAAAACAACGAAGGCGGGCTGGAAAGCCCCCGGCGAGTTGTTTTGCCGCCGTAGATCGGCCATTTTCATGTCACCCTTTCGGGCGCGGTGGAAAAGCCGCCCGGATGGCTTCAAAACCCTTGTGCGTAGTTATTCACTACGCCCTGCGGTCTTTTCAACCACCGGATCGTCTTTTCCACAACGCGCAGAATTCATGCGGTAATTGATGACACGCCCTACGTCCTGGCAGGGGTTTTCGTGTTTTCCCGCGTCCGGACGCCCGCGGATCTGAGCTGTCCGCAGGCGGCCATGATGTCGCGTCCGCGCGGGCGGCGCACCGGGGCTTCGTACCCGGCATCCTCCAGAATACGGGCGAAAGAATGGATCCGCGCCTCCGCCGAGCACTCGAAGCCGCTGCCCTCCCATTCGTTGAAAGGGAGGATGTTTATTTTGGAGGGGATGCCCCGCAACAGTTCCGTCAGCCGCCTGGCGTCATCGTCCGCATCGTTCACGTCCCGCAGCATGACGTATTCGAACGTGATGCGCCGGACGTCGCTTGCGACGGGATAAGTCCGGCAGGCTTCCAGCACTTCCGCCAAAGGATACTTGTTGTTGATCGGCATGAGCTTCGAGCGGGAGTCGTCGGTGGAGGCATGGAGGGAAACCGCGAGGTTCACGCCCAGATCGTCCCCGCACTGCCGGATCATCGAGGCCACGCCGGAGGTGGAGAGGGTGATGCGCCGTTTTGACACCGCAAGCCCGTCCGGGTCCATGCATATTTTCAGCGCCTGCGCGACGTTGTCGTAGTTGAACAGCGGCTCGCCCATCCCCATCATCACGATATTGGTGAGATCGCGCCCTTCGTCGGGCTGTTTTTCCCCGGAACACGGCCATGCGCCCAGAGCGTCGCGGGCATGCATGATCTGTTGCAGGATTTCGTGCGCGCCCAGATTGCGTACCAGCGGCTGTGTTCCCGTATGGCAGAACTTGCAGGTCAGCGTGCATCCCACCTGCGAGGAGACGCAGAGCGTGCCGCGCCGCGCCTCCGGAATGAAAACCGTCTCGACCTGCTGCCCGTCCGACAGAGAGAGCAGCCATTTGATCGTGCCGTCCGTGGAGCGCAGCGAGGCCGCCGCGTCCGGACGTTCAATCGAGTACTTCTCCGCAAGAAGCGCGCGCATGTCCTTCGGCAGATTGACCATGGCCGCGAAATCCCGCACGCCCCGCCGGTATATCCAGTGCCAGACCTGCCTGGCGCGGAACGCGGGAAGGCCGTGCGCCGACATCAAAGCAATCACCTCTGGCAGGGCGGGGCCGATCAGAGGAATCCGCCCCGCCGCGTCCGTCGGCGGCGGGGAAAACCTGCCAGCATGGGAGGAGAGGCTCATTTATCCGTATCCTTGACGGTTCTCTACGGTCATTGCCCACAGTATCTGACAGGGGCGGGGCAAGACATTGAAAGGATTCATGCTTTGAAAGAAATTCAAAATGAACAGAAGGACTTCAAAACCCTTGTCCGCAGATATAGCAAAGCACATCGGCCTGAAAGGGACAAGGCTGGAGACGATGCGCCGGCGTGTGGCGGCACCGGGGTTTCTTTCGAGTCCCTTTATGTGAATCAGGAAATTTAAAACTATTTGCCAATACTTCCTTAAGGGCTTGGGACAAAATAACAGAATCGGAATATAAAGAATCCACCGCAGGGTAGAAACGTAGGATAAGGAATTTCTGCCTTATGTTTAATGTTAAACTGACGCTGTTATTTTGTCCCAAGCCCTAAGAAAAAAAAGGCCGGATTTGACAACCCTCTCCTCGATCCGGAGGGCGACCAGCTTGGCAGGAGGAAATTCGCAGATCAGGTCTACGCGCATCTGACCAACGTGGAGCGTGAGTGGTCTGTGCGCGTGGGTTTGATTGCGCCGTGGGGGGAAGGAAAAACGACGGTCGCCGAATGGGTGGCCGCGCAGGCCGAGAAAGACGGACATATCCCCGTCTGGTATAAGCCGTGGATGGCGAAAACGGATATCCGGCAGTTGCACCGCGACCTTCTGGCCTACAGCGAGAAGGATGAACGTCATCGCGGCAGCTACAAAACCGCATCGAATAGCGTGGCCGCTTTCGACGCGGCTGGAAAGCAGATCGGAATCGTGTTCGAGACAGCCA
>JAZDGQ010000064.1:0-18386 GCA_043806835.1 Pseudomonadota bacterium
GAAACTGGAAGGTCAAAATCGATACGCTCTGCGTGGGGCGCGATTGCTCTGGACCCAAGATTTCCGCCAGCCTCAGGATCGAGATGGTGCGTTTCGGGGAGCCGGAAAAGAAAAAAGAGAATAAAGAGAATAAAGAGAATAGTGACAAGACTGAAAAAAAAAGATAACAAGAAGCTGAAAAGGGAGTACTTTGCTAGGTAGGGATGATACTGGGATTTTAACATAAGGAGGAAATGCAATAATGTTCGATAAGAGTATGACATACGGGAGTGAGCGCGGCAACGCCTTGTTCCTGATCCTGATCGCGGTGGCTCTGTTCGCCGCGCTGTCCTATGCCATCACGCAGTCCGGTCGCGGCAGCGGCACGGTTGACAAGGAGCAGGCGCTGATTACAGCCGCCTCGATCTCCGAGTATCCTGCCACTTTGCGCACGGCGGTCACCCGGATGCTGATTACCGGAACGCCCGGGTATGGCTCCAGCGGCATCGACACTGTGACCACGGTGACGGGCAAGACTTACGAGCTGTTTGACCCGACAGGGGGCGGTGCGACCATCAATCCGCCTCCGAGCGGCGTCGGCTCCAGCATCGCGGCATGGACGTTCGTGGATGCCAACCTTGCAACCGATGGATTTTGGGTGTTTGAGGTCGGCACGGACGTCGCTGTTACCGGTCGCGAAGTTCTGGCCGTTCTGGGGGACGATGGCGTTGCAACTCTCAGCCTGACGGTGTGCCAGCAGATCAACAAGGGGCTTGGGCAGTCGGATCCCTATACGCCCGCCTACCTTGCGGTTCCGATAGACTGGGCCACGCCGGGGACAGTTGACGTGGCTGGCAACGCCAACACGCTCAAAGGCGCCGGCGCCCGCCTCGCCTTTGTCGATGGCGAGCCTTTCTCCTGCATCAGCAACGCCGCGAGCGCGATCGCGCCGTACAACTACTATCACGCGCTTGTCGAGCAATAGACAAACGGAAAGAACCGTTACGATGACCATTCTTCGTTTTGATGGTTGTCGGACAAAGGAGCCTCCCCGCAAGGGGAGGTTTCTTTGTCTCTCAAAGGCGTCACCCCTGTGCAAGCAGAGGGCTATAGTGGAATCCAAAATTACCCAGACACGCCATGCCGCCGCAGGGCGGCATCCGGCATGCGGCGAAGCCGCGACTTATAAAGGCGCATGCTTTGCATGCGCGGCCAGACCCCGCCCTGCGGCGGGGGGGGCGCGGGGATGACAAGGGAACGCAGGCCGGCAACGTCCTGTTCTATGTTTTTCTGGCGATCGGGCTTATGGCGGCGCTGACGTACGCCTTCGTGAAGGACAGCCGGGAGAACTACTCCGCCCAAAGCTCCGTCCGCATCGCCGAAGAGCTTTTTTCCCAGATCAACCTGATACGATCTGCGGTGCAGCAATGCGCCATGGAATTTCCGCAGGGCGGAGGGGATATAGACCCCCTCGCCACTCCCGATGGGGTCATCACCGCCGCCGACAACGCCAACAACCCTTATCCGATTGATCCCGATACCGACCTGATTACGAATGCTCCCGCCGGATGCGTTACGACCGGCGGCGCCCCCGGCTGCGTTACCCTCGCCGCGAACAACAATGTCGAGAACCTGACCTGCATCGGCGCGCCCATCGGCGAGGCCAATATGTTTCAGGGCGCCAACAATCAGGGGCGCTTTCTGCCTCCCCCGCCCGCAGGGTTCACGGAATGGACATATACCAACGATGTAAACGGCGTTTATATCCGGACGACCGCGGCGAGCGATTCGGCGTCCGTCAACGCGCTCGACAGGCTGATGGGGAAATTCGACACATGTCAGGCGGATCTGGATTACGGATCATGCGGCGCCAGATGTTTCACCGTCTGGATTTTGAGAAAAGCCTGCCCCTGACCGAAGCTCGAACGAGATGTCTGCCGTCGATTCAGGCAGTTTCGGGATGCGGGTGAGGGGTATGAGCCCGAGGATGTGATTTCCTGTAGATTTCCATGAGCTGTCTGTCGTCGAAATCCGTGTAACGCTGCGTCGTCCGGAGGGAGGCGTGACCGAGGAGTTCCTGAATGGTTCGCAGGTCTCCGCCGTTCGCGAGGATATGCGTCGCGAAACTGTGCCGGAGCGCGTGGGGCGTCAGGCTTTCCGGCAGATTCATGGACTTCCTCAAAATTCGCAACTGCCGCTGCGCCACGCCCTGATTGAGCCGTCCGCCCCGGCTGCCGAGAAACAGCGGCGTGCTTTTCTCGAACGGGACGGGGCATTGGGAAATATATTCGTCCAGCGTTTTCCGGACGATGTCGAGCACGGGGACGAGCCGTTCCTTGCGGCCTTTTCCGACGACGCGCACTTCTCCCCCCTGCGGACGGCTGCCGTAGTCGAGTTGCAGAGCCTCGTCGATGCGAAGCCCGCAACCGTAAAGCAGCGTGAACAGGGCGCGGTCGCGGTAGGCGATCCAGAATTCCTGATGGGCGATGCCTTCCAGATTGCGCGTCAGTGTTTTCGCCTGCTCGGCGGGCAGGGCGCGGGGGAGTTTGTGCGGAAGTTTCGGCGTCCTGATCCCGCCGATGGCGGGGTTGTGCAGAAAACCGTTCTTGTCCATCCACCTTAGAAAGCTGCGGACGCTGGAGAGCTGGCGGGCGCGGGTGACGTTTTTGGCGCCTTCCTTCACTCTCTTCGTCATCCAGCTTCTGAAATCCTGCAGGGTGGCGTCCCCGAGATCGTTCAGGGAGGGCGGATTTCCCAGATGGCGCGTCAGGAACTCGAAGAAAGTCAGGAGGTCTTTCGTGTAGGCGCGGAGCGTGTGGCGCGAAAAATGCTTTTCATACCGGAGAAAATCCACCCAGGCGCGGTAACGATCCGCCAGATCGGCGGCGGCGGAGGGAGAGACGGATTTCGCGCCTATATGTCCAGCCATATTCGGAAACAGCGTTCGACCACCTGCGCCAGAAAGCCGATCTGGTCGACGGCCTGATGTGGCTGGAAGGCTTCCGGATCGCGGGATCCGAAGGCGATGATTCCGGCGGGCGTGTTCTGGCTGATCTCGAGGCGCACCAGCGCATGGCTTTTGACGAGCCCTGCGCCGGGACCGAAAATTTCCTCATGTCCGTTGATGTTGCTCTGGAGCAGGGCGTCGCCCGCACCGAGCCATTTCTGCACCGTTCCCTGTTTGGCGAAACGGATGCCGGACTGGTTGATGAACGGGATTTCCCTGGACGTGGACTCGATGACGAGGTTGACGGTATCGACGTCAAGAAGCACAGGCAAGTCCTGCGTGACGGACTCGATGAACTCCTCGAAGGTCTCCGCCTCCAGCACGACCAGCACCGCCGTCTGGATGCGGCTCTGGTTGTTCATGTTGGCGCGGACGTTCTCGATCAGCTCCCTCTGCACGCGCTGGGCGTTGGACTTGTCGGACTTCAGCTTCTCCAGCAAAGCCTGCTGGAAATCGACCACGCCCTTGCCCTGCTGAACGCCGGGAGCCCTGAGGTGCTCCAGAATGTCGGGATGAGCGTCGAGAAACTCTGGATGCGCTTTCAGATAAGCCACGACTTCGTCGTCATCCATCTTCTTGTGCGCTTTCGTCACGGCGGATTCAAGCCGCATCCAGGATGGTCTGTCCCGTCTTTTTCCAGTCGGCCACGAACGTCGCAAGACCCTTGTCGGTCAATGGGTGCGAGTAAAGCTGGCGGATGACCTTGGGCGGGATGGTGGCGACGTGCGCGCCGATTTTTGCGGCATCGACAAGGTGCATCGGATGACGGATGGAGGCCACCAGCACTTCGGTTTTGAAAGCCGGATATTGCCTGTAGATATGCACGATGTCGCGGATCAGCTGCATGCCGTCGGTGGAGATGTCGTCGAGCCGCCCGACGAAGGGGGATATGAACGCGGCTCCTGCCTTGGCGGCCAGAATGGCCTGCGATGACGAGAAGCAGAGCGTCACGTTCACCTTCGTTCCGGCGTCGCTGAGGACTTTGCACACCTTCAGCCCGTCGGGGGTCATCGGCACCTTGACCGCGACGTTTTTGGCGATCCCGGCGAGTTTCTGGCCTTCCTTCAGCATGGTCGGGTAATCCGTGGCGGCGACTTCCGCGCTGACGGGGCCTTCGACCAGTTTGCAGATTTGCGCGATCAGGTCGATGAAGTTTTTCGCCCCCGACTGGGCCACCAGCGACGGGTTTGTGGTCACGCCGTCCAGCAGGCCGGTCGAGGCCAAGTCCTTGATTTCAGCCAAGTCGGCGGTATCGACAAAGAATTTCATGATTTTGATCCCCTTTAAAATCCAAGACTGCCCCAGTCTAGCGAAAGGGGGCTTAATAATCCAGTCGCATTAAAAGCGGGGCTTGTTTACCACGACGCCCAAGTGACCGGGATTTTTTTTATCTGTTCCGACAGTCTCTATCGCCCGCATATAGTCGAGGCCGTCAATCTTGCCGATGCCCATCTCTTTACCATTATTTTTCGCCTGTGCCAGGGTATCCAGCAGATCAAGGGCAAAGGCGAGCGCTGTGTCCCTGGAAACAAGTTTTAAAACACCTGAGGCGGCGTCAAGCTTCACCAGGTTTTTGTTGCTCAGCATGATCTGATTACCTGCTCCCGCGGCGTTATTGAAATAATTGGCGGCGGAGGGGCCTTTAGGCAGCTTAATAGTCTTTTCCACCAACATGAAGCTTGCGCCTTCTATCTTGCCGATGCCAATCTTTTTACCACCCCTTTGCGCCCACGCCAGGATCTCCAGCAGCTCAATGGCAGAGGTGAGGGCTGCTTCCCTTGAAACAAAGCCTAAAGCACCTGAGGCGGCGTCAATTCTCTCCAAGGCTTCTTTGTTCAGCGTGATCTTTTTACCGGGTGCATGAGCGGGGGCGGCCATTTTTCGTTCTCCTCTTTAAGTCTGAGAAGGATGCTACCTAACCGTATATGCTACGGCAAGCGGATTTCCGGTTTATTTAGTGGCAATGCTTTGCTCAAGGAACAACGGCAACGCCTGTTAACGTAAGCAGGAGGTGTTGTTATATTGAGAGAATACAAACAGTTAAGCACAGAAGACCGATCCGTGATTGCCGTTGGAAGGAGCCAAGGATCCAGCAGGCGGTGAGCCGTGAAGTGCGGCTGAAATCACCTGGCGGGATTGGGTCCGGCTTTCGGTTGTTTTTTTTCGCTTCCATGGCCGAGCACCCCGTTGAATACAGCCTGCATGAAGCGTGACTGGCTCACGTCCTTGGAGATGAGATTAAGGGCTTTTTTGATTGAATCCGGTTGCCGTGTCATTACCGGTTTGTTGTTGAGCCTGTCTTCTTCCATGGCTTTACGCAAGCCTTCGAGTGAATGGTGAAGGCTGCTGCCGTCCGTCTTTAAGTTGATTTTAACGGCTTTTTCACCAATTCCGGATGTTTTGAAGGCGTTGATGATGTCGTAAGAACTGCCGATATCCATCACCTCCGGTTCCTGAGCGCCCTTTGATAAAAACCGGGAATATGATTTTACTTTCTTCGATTCGCCCGGCGCGTTAAACGCCCAGACTTTATCGGCCTCCATCACCCTTCCGGCTTCTCTGGCAAGAGCGCCGCCCAAAGAGTGTCCGCCAGTATCGAATTTAAATTCCGCAGGTTTCAGACCTTCCTGCTCGCATACCTGCCGCTTCGTTTCCCGCATAAAATCCAGAGCCGCCTCAAACTGGCCACGCGGCAAGTGCCCAAGGGCAATCTTCACATCGTCAATGATGGTGGGAAGTTGGGGGGTCGTGCCGCGGAAAATAAAGGCGAACCTCGTTTCGCCGTCTTTGGGATCGGTTGTTCTCTCGTAGAGCCTCCCGAAAAAACCGGTCTTTTTTTCTACATCAGGAGAGGATTCAGCGCGAACCTTCCAGCCTTCCGGCAACTCCTGAACCCGCGTGGCGGTCACGTCTTTGTCGCCATAAACATGGGCTGAAAGCGCTGCCATCTCTCCGGCAGTATCTCTTTCGACTTTGTCCAGCTCCAAATCATCCTCCATTGCTTACAGATATGGTAACATTTTTATGTTTACCCCGTCAAGCCCTTAACTATGACGGGAATCCCGCCTTATCTGCACTGTGCCTTGTGCCGCAGCCAGTGGTCGGCCAGAACAATCGCCAGCATCGCCTCCGCCACCGGAGCGCCGCGCAGACCGACGCAGGGGTCGTGCCTTCCTTTGGTGACGATCTCCGTTTCGTGACCGTGGATGTCGATGGTTTGCATCGGGCGGAGGATGGAGGGGGTTGGCTTGAAGGCAAGGCGCACGATGATGTCCTGCCCCGTGGAGATCCCGCCCAGAATGCCGCCAGAGTGATTCGACAGGAAATGCGGTTTTCCGTCTTTCATGCAGATCGGATCGGCGTTGACGTCCCCGGGCAGCCCTGCCGCCGCGAAGCCGTCGCCGATTTCGACGCCCTTCACCGCATTGATGCCCATCATCGCTTTGGCGATGTCGGCGTCGAGCTTGTCCGCGACCGGCGCGCCCAAGCCAGCCGGAACGCCACGCGCGACGACTTCGACAATCGCCCCCGCGCTGGTGCCTTGTTCGCGGAGCTGATCCAGGAATTTTTCCCACAGATGCCGTTCATCCGCCTTGTGCGGGCCGATCCGGATGACGGAGCCCTCGATCTGCACGTCTTTTAAAATCAGCCGCGCCACCGCGCCCGCCGCGACCCGGCAGGCGGTCTCCCGCCCCGAAGCCCTGCCGCCGCCGCGATAATCCCGTATCCCGTATTTTTGATCGTAGGTGAAATCGGCATGGCCGGGGCGGTATTTGTCTTTGATTTCGCTGTAGTCTTTGGAACGCGCATCGGCATTCTCGATCATCAGGCTGATCGGTGTGCCTGTTGTTTTGCCCTCAAACACGCCGGAGAGGATTTTGACCTGATCCTCCTCCTGCCGCCGGGACATCTGGCGGTTCTGGCCGGGTTTGCGCTTGTCGAGATATTGCTGGATATAGTCTTCGCTTAAATCCAGGCGCGGAGGCGTGCCGTCAACGACGCAGCCGATGGCAGGGCCATGACTTTCGCCCCATGTCGTGTATTTGAAAAGCGTGCCGAAGGTGTTGGAGGACATTTTTTATTACCAATCTACAGTCCATAAGACAATCCCCGGCTGAGTAATTCCCATTGGGTTAAGTTCAGTTATTTCTTCAACAATACCGACTTCTTTTGCCACTTGCGGGGTAAAAATGGTCGGAGTTGGAGAGTTGTTATAGAATTTTTCGCGCTGCTCAGGCGGGATTTTGGTATGTTTTGCAACGATTTCATTTGAAATTTTAATGTCGCTTTCAAGGCGTTTAAGGGCCTCTGTAATTCGATCGATCTCCTGCCGCCCTTCAAAACCCCAGTCATAGGTGTGAAAAAAGAATCTTGAAGATGGTGTACAGGTGCGCTTATGGCCAGCTAAAAAAACTGGTATTGCCATGCTTCCAACATGGCCTACAGCATGCATATGTATCGGCACTGGAAGGGATCTCAAAAAATTATAAAGTGAAAGTCCTTGGTCTGTACTCCCTCCCTCACTCGCAAAGATAATAGTGAGTGATTCAAAATCGCTCTGTTCAATAATTTGAACAATGCGATTTCTTAGAGCATTTGTTGATTGTTCATGGAGTATCCCATTAAACGATAATCTATAAAGAGTCATCAGAAGCTCCTGAAAATTTGAGAGCAGCGCTAAAAGGAGGAGTGCAAATGATAAAGATTAAGTTAGATGTGAATCCTGTGACGCTCCTTACCCCGAAATCCCGTTCAGCAGTTCCGCCGTCTGTCTGGCCGAGTCGACGGCAACCATGCCGATGGTGTTGTAGCCTGAATCGACGTATAGAATTTCCCCCGTCACGCCGGAGCCGAGGTCGCTCAGCAGGAACAATCCAGCCCCGCCGACTTCCTTCGTGGTGACGTTGCGGCGCAGGGGCGAGTTCAGCTCGTTCCATTTCAGGATATAGCGGAAATCCCCGATGCCGCTCGCTGCGAGAGTCTTGATCGGCCCCGCGCTGATGGCGTTGACGCGGATGTTCAGCTTGCCCACGTCGCTGGCGAGATAGCGCACCGACGCTTCCAGCGCCGCTTTCGCCACGCCCATCACGTTATAATGCGGCATCACGCGCTCGGCGCCGTGATAGCTCATGGTAATCAGACTGCCGCCGTTCTTCATCAGAGGCACCGCCCGCTGCGCGACGGCGGTGAAGGAGTAGACGGAAATATCCATCGTCTTCAGGAAATTGTCGCGGGAGGTGTTCAGGTACACCCCGTCCAGTTCGCTCTTGTCAGAATAGGCTATCGCATGCACCAGAAAATCCAGCCCGCCCCATTCCCTTTCGATCGCGGCGAACGTGTCGTCGATGCTTTTCGGATCGGTCACGTCGCAGGGCATGACGATTTTCGAGCCGACCGACTCCGCCAGGGGACGGACGCGCTTCTCCAGCGCGCCGCCCTGAAAAGTGAACGCCAGTTCCGCGCCGTGGAGATGAACCGTTTCGGCGATCCCCCACGCAATCGAACGCTCGTTCGCGACGCCCATAATGAGTCCGCGTTTGCCTTTCATTAAAGGATCGGGAGATGTCATGAGCTTCTCTCTTTTTTCTGACAAACTAAAAGCGGCCACACCGCTCACTTACACGTCTGTGCATCCTACACAATTGCACATGTGCGTCCAGAGCCTCCGATCATATATACACTCACGTTGTACTACAGAAATAATATTTCACGATATGAAAACAAATCGCCGGTTTTTATTTGCACTTGATCTGCTTTGAGAGATACCATCAAATCATTACGGCAACTTGCCGTCCGCATCTGAACTTGATTTCCCTTCTGATTTCGTGTCCACTCCCGAGATGTTTTCACAACACGAAGGTGCAGATACTTGATACAGTTTCGATCTCATCGGAAGCGGTTGTTCTTCCATCACCGCGATCCCGGTCTGCGCACCGCCATGATACCCGCTGTGGCTTTTTCTCTCCTCTTTGGCATTTCAGCATTTTTCTTTGCGGGAAAAGGAGTGGAGGAGGGCGTGGCTGCGCCCGCGCCCGTTCAGACGGCAATCGTCGTTTCCCCCCAGCCCGTCATCATCAAGCCGTACGTCCCCGATGCGCCCCGGGAAAATGTCAGAGCAGCCCTTCCCGTCAAGACACCGGCGGAAAGACGTGGTTCTCTTGCCGGCGCTGCTCCCTCCATACAGACGAATATTTCGAACATGCTGGAGGCGACGGGCGGGATGCATATCCTCGAGAAGAAGGTTATCGTCAGCAGAGGCGACACCCTGATGGATCTGCTGGTGAAAAAAGCCTTCATTCCCTCCAATGAGGCGTATCAGGCCATTCAGGCTCTCAGAAATGTCTATGATCCGCGCGAGCTCAGTCCCGGGCACAAGATCACCGTCTTTTTCCACAACGACCCGTCGATAGACGCCGACCCGAAGTTCAGCGGTGTGCGGATTGAAAAAGACATCATCAACGCCGTGACGGTCAGCCGCGACGACGAGGGTCGTTATACGGCCGACAAGGCGGAAAAAGGCATCCATCACACCCTGAAGGGATTTAAAGGCGTTATCGAAAACTCCCTTTATGTCGATGCCAGAGCCGGCGGAGTTCCGGACTCCGTCATTCTCGACCTTATCAAGATGTACTCATGGAACGTCGATTTCCAGCGCGAGATTCACACGGGTGACAGGTTTGAGGTGATGTACGAGGAATACAGGACAGATGACGGCAAGGCAGTCCCCGGCAAGGGCGACATCATCTACGCCAGGCTCTCTCTGGGAGGCAATGACATGCCCTTCTATCGTTATCAGGACGGAAACGGGGAGGCCGACTATTATGATAACAATGGCATGTCGGCCAAAAAAACGCTGATGAGGACGCCGGTTGACGGGGCGCGCCTCTCCTCCGGGTTCGGGAGACGCAGACATCCGATTCTCGGATATTCCAAAATGCACGAGGGGCTTGATTTCGCGGCGCCCCGTGGCACCCCTGTTTATGCCGCCGGTGATGGCACTATCAAGAGGATCGGCCCCTTCAGCGCCTACGGGAATTACATCCGTATCCATCACAGAGCCGGCCTGGAAACAGCCTATGCCCACATGAAAGGGTTCAAATCCGGCCTGCGCCGGGGCGCCCGCGTGAAGCAGGGTCAGGTGATCGGCTATGTCGGCTCCACCGGACGCTCCACCGGCCCGCACCTTCACTATGAAATTATTCTCAACAATGCCCAGGTCAATCCCGCTTCCGTCAGGCTGCCTACGGGCAAGGCGCTGAAGGCCAAGGACATGAACACCTTCAGGGGAGTCGTGGCGCAAACCCGGGAACAGTTCAACAGCTTTCACATCACCGTTGTCGCCAACGGCAGCCAGCCTGAAGCGGACGTGATCGCCAGAAACTGATCGGCGGATCCGAAAAATATTTAAAATCTCGACGTCTTTATTGTATTATGTTATATTGTCGTACAGAAAATAATGAGTCCTGGCCTTAATCCCCCTCGCCGGGCTCCGGGTCGAAATCCTTTATCTTGCAGGGGGTTTTGCCGAAGGATCCGGCGTCTTCCAGTGGCGGCTTCATCCGGGTGATGTTCGGCCACGTTCCGCCGGAATATTCCCGGTTCAGTTCCAGAAATTTTTCGGCGCGCGGGTCGGTGTCGGCGGCGATGGCGTCGATCGGGCATTCCGGGAGGCAGACGCCGCAGTCGATGCATTCATCGGGGTTGATGACGAGCATGTTCCTGCCTTCGTAGAAGCAGTCGACCGGACACACTTCCACGCAATCGGTATACTTGCACTTGATGCAGAGATCTGTGACGACGTAAGTCATGGGCTCAAGGATCACCCTGCTTCCAGGATGTGCCGGATCAGTTCTTTTTTGACGGCATCCGCCTTGTCGTTGTCGATCTGGCAGGTGCCGACCGCTTTGTGGCCGCCGCCGCCGTACCGGAGCATCAGGCTGCCCACGTCGATTTTCGCGGAGCGGTTGAGCACGGATTTTCCCACGGCGAAAACGGTATTCACCCCCTGCTTTCCGGGCATGACATGCATGGAAATATTGATTTCCGGGTAAAGCGCGTAAATGGCGAAGCGGTTGATCGCGTAAATGTCCTTCTCCTTGCGAAGATCAAGGACGAGCAGATTGTCGCGGATATCGGAGCATCTCTTGATCTGCTGGCGCGCAAGTTCGGCCTGATCGTTATACATCTTGACGCGCTCCGCGACGTCCGGATGCTTCAGGATGTCCGTGACGCTTTTGGTGCAGCGAAGGATGTCGATAAGTTCCATCATCAGCTGGTAGTTCGAAATGCGGAAGGTGCGGAAACGGCCAAGCCCCGTGCGGTTGTCCATGATGAACCCGAGCAGCACCCAGCCCTGCGGACTGAGGATTTCGGCTTCCGTCAGCGCAGCCGCGTCGATCTTGTCGGCGGCGTCCACAAGTTCTTTTGAAATGTTCGGGAACCTGACGCCGCCGCCGAAATAGCGATAAACGACGTGGGCGGCGGAAGGAGCCGCCGGATCATTCACCCTGTTTTCCGCGAAGGTCTTGTCGCGTTCTGCCTCGCTCGTGTGATGGTCGAAGACGAGATGCGCGGCGGGATGCCAGGGCAGGTTGGTGAGGATATCGCTGGAGGTCACTTCAATCATGCCGTCCTGCATGTCCTTCGGATGGACGAATTTGACTTCGCTCACCATGTCGAGCTCTTTCAGGAGCGCCGCGCAGGTGATCCCGTCCAGATCGCTCCGTGTAATCAGCCGGTATTTCGCAGACATGCCGCCGTTCCTTTCCTACATCATATCCCGCAGACGATACCATGTCATCCCCAGGACGAAAAGGGGACGTTTGACCAGATCGCCGCCGATGAAAGGGATGTGCCTGATTTTGGCAAAAACGTCAAGCCGCCCGGCAGTTCCGCCGACAGCCTCCGCAATCAGCTTGCCTGCCATATTGCTCAGGATAACGCCATGACCGCAATAGCCGTGGGCATAGAAAATATTGGGCGCCAGGCGGCCAAAGCCGGGCATGCGGTTATGCGTGATATCAAGGGGGCCGTTCCAGCAGTGCTCTATTTTCACACCGGCCAGTCCGGGGAAGGTGTCCGCCATTTTTTTCCGCAGGGAGAAAGCCCGCCCCGGATAATCAACTCCATTATAGCTGTAATCCCCCGCCCCGAACAGCAACCGGTTGTCGCTCGACAGCCTGTAATAGTCCATGATGAAACGCGCATCCGTGACGGCGATATTCCGGGGGAGGATTGCATGGACGAGGGTCTTGTCGAGAGGCTCCGTTGCAACCATGTGGGCGGTTGCGGGTATGACCCTCCTGTTAAGTTTCTCGGTCCCTTTGAAAGCGACGTTCCCGCCCAGCACGACAAATTTTGCGTTCACGATGCCATGCGATGTCCTGATTCTGGCCGTGGCGCCCTGCTTAATCGAGAGAACGGGGGTTTCATCATAAATCCTGCACCCTATATTCTGCAGGGTCTGGGCAATTCCCAGCGCGTAGTTCAGGGGGTGAAAATGGGCTCCCTTCGGGTCAAATACGCCGCCGGCGTATTTCTCGCTCCTGACGAAATCTTTTATCCTCTCCCTGTTCAGATATTTGAGGTCGGTATGGCCGATCTTCGCCCATTCGTCGATATCCTCCTTAAGGGAGGAAACGTGCCTGTCGTTCATCGCCGCCGTCACATGCCCGAATTTCAGGTCGCATTTGATGTCGTGCTTCGCGATGCGGTCGAGGACGAGCGCCAGGCCTTCCAGCGTCACGTTGCACATCATCTTTGCCGCAGCGGAACCATATCTGGAGGCCAGCGTGCCGGGCGAATGGTTGTAGCCGCGTATAAGCTGTCCGCCGTTTTTGCCCGAGGCGGAACCGGCAATTTCCTGCGCCTCCAGCAATATGACAGAATACTTATTTTGGGAAAGCTCCAGAGCGGCGGAAAGCCCTGTAAATCCGCCACCGATCACGCAAACATCGCAGTTGATTTCCCCCTTAAGCGCGCCTAAAGTCGCGAGAAGCCTGTTGGGCGTTGAAGAATACCAGGAATTGGTGTCTATTTTCCCGATATTGGGCTTCCTGGGTTTTTCTTTTTCTGACATCGGGACTGCAACTTAAAAGTGGTTGGACAATGGACAAGCTGGAAGAGTTTATCCGAGAACACGAGATAACGGAAGTCGAATGCTTGGTTCCCGACATGTCCGGCATCGCGCGGGGGAAAATCATTCCCGCAGACAAGCTTCTTCGCATCTTACGGGAAAGGGGGATGCCGATTCCGGAGTCCGTTTTCATCCAGACCGTCACCGGCGACTACCCGGAGGGGGACATCATCAATCCGTCGTACGGCGACGTTTACATGATTCCCGATAATAACACGGTGCGTCTGGTTCCCTGGTATCAGGAGCCCACCGCGCAGATCATCTGCGACGCCTATTACGCCGATGACACGCCGGTGCCGTTCTCCTCGCGCTATCTGCTGAAGAAGATTCTGGGCGAGTACGAAAGACGGGGATGGAAACCCGTCGTTGCGCCGGAACTGGAGTTTTATCTCGTTTCCATCAATACCGATCCCGACATCCCCCTGCTGCCCCCCGTGGGGCGTTCGGGCCGCAGGGAAAGCGGGCGCCAGGCTTACGGCATCGACGCCGTCAACGAATTCGACCCGATCTTCGAGGACGTCTACGACTACTGCGAGGAGCAGAACATCGACATCGACACCCTGAGCCATGAGACGGGAGCCGCCCAGATTGAAGTCAACTTCAACCACGGCGATCCCCTTGAAGTGGCGGATCAGGCTTTCCTGTTCAAGCGCACAGTGCGGGAAGTGGCGATACGCCATGGCGTCTATGCGACGTTCATGGCTCAGCCGATGCAGACGGAACCCGGCAGCGCGATGCACATTCATCAGAGCGTGGTCGATCCCGCAACCGGGCGGAATCTCTTTTCCTCCGAGGACGGGCAGGACACGAAACTGTTCCGCACCTATATCAGCGGCATGCAGAGATACCTGCCCAGCTCCATCCTGCTGTTCGCGCCGAACGTGAATTCCTTCCGCCGCTTCGGCCACAAAGAGACGGACTCCCCCATCAACGTGGAGTGGGGGCAGGACAACCGGACGGCGGGGCTGCGTATCCCCGTGTCCAAGCCCGAGAACCGCCGCATCGAGAACAGGCTTCCCGGCGCCGACGGCAATCCGTATCTTGTCATCGCGTCAACGCTCGCCTGCGGCCTGCTGGGGATGGTCGAGGAGATCGAGCCGACGGAGATCATCAAGGGCAGCGCCTATAAAAAAGGCCATGCGCTCCCCAACCACCTGTTCGACGCGGCCAAGAAGTTCAAGTCCTGCAAGCCGTTGCAGGAACTCTTCGGGGAGCAGTTCTGCAAGGCGCTGGTGGCCATCAAGGAAACGGAATTCAAGGCTTATAACGCCGTCATCAGTTCGTGGGAACGCGAGAACCTGTTGCTGAACGTATGAAGGGCAAAACCGGCATGGACAAGGCCAGGCTGAATTTTTTCATCGAAAAGGCCATCAACCTGGCCGGCGTGATTTTTTACGGGTTTCTGGCTTACGATATGCTGATTAGTTTTATCGTGGCGCATCGTCTCAGCAGCCTTGTTTTCCTGATCATGGAAAGTGTCGTCATCTACTTCTTCCTGACCCGCGACATGCCCAGGCAGACGAGCATGCGACCCTACGACTGGTTTATCGCGCTGGCGGGATCGTATCTTCCCTTGCTGCTCAGGCCCGCCGGCGGCGTTCAGGATGTGTCCCTGTTTTTGTCGGTTCAACTGACGGGGACTGTGGCGTCGATCCTCGCGATTTTGTTCCTGAACAGCAGTTTCGGCCTCGTTGCCGCCAACCGCGGCATCAAGAAGGGCGGATTGTACAAGTATGTGCGTCACCCGATTTATGCCGGATATATCATCACCTATACCGGCTTTATTCTTCAGAACATGTGCCTGTGGAACGGCGTCATACTCTTCTCCGTGCTGATTTTTCTCCTCTTGCGCGTCATCGCCGAGGAGGAGTTCCTTGCAAAAGACCCGGCTTACGCCGAGTACATGGCAAAAACACGCTGGCGGCTTTTTCCGTACGTGTTTTAGATTCTCGCCGGATGGGCTCTGATTTTTTTCTGTATCCGGGATACATGGCTGCTTGTCAGCATCGCCGACCGGTAGTATTCCATCATGAAGACGCGCAGCGCGGCGGTGAAGGAGGCTCCTGTTTCCTTCAGGTCATGGACGGCGCCGCATAAATCATGGACCGAGCACCCTTCGAGTCCCGCAATCTCGTTCAGGGCGTTCCACATCTCAGACTCAAGGCGAACGCTGGTGCGGCGTTTATGTATGCGTACATTCCTGCTTTGCAGCATGCCGGGGGTATGTCCCCGAGGCAGGACTCCGTCAGTTACTTCCGTATTCAGAGCCGGAAAGATTTTTTTCATTGCTTGTCCTCCGTTATGTCCTCCAATGAACGCATTGGATGTGGTGATACCCACTATAGAAAAGAGTATCCCCGTACACAACTATAAATAGAATATATTAATAAATTACAACACATGGATGTGCCATTGACGTTTATGGCAATGTATACGCCGCTTATCCTTGTTTTCATGAGCGTTGAGAGCCATAATCCCGAAATGTGGTATGATAAAATCAAGTCTTACTGGGATACTCTCGATGACCCGCAGAAAACCGCGTTGACTCCCGTGCGTGTGTGCGATGTTGCTGGCTGTCTGCATCAGGGGGAATACAAGGCCCCCAAGTCCCGCCAGGCTCTGAAAGAGTATTACTGGTTCTGCCTCGATCATGTGCGGGAATACAACCAGAACTGGGATTTCTTCAAAGGCATGTCGCGTGCGGAGATTGAAACGCACATGTGCATGACCGTCGTCTGGGATCGTCCGGCCTGGCGCTCCACGTGGGCCGGTTTCAACGAGGAGAGGCTGAAGAAAACGCTCTATGAGCGGTTTGCCGACGGCGGGGATGTCTTTCAGGCGTTCATGGCGGGAGGGGAAGGGGAGAAAGCGCATATCGACGTCCGTTCCATTCCCCATCCGGCGCTGGAGGCTCTGGCCGTGATGAATCTGCAGCCGCCCATCGTGTGGGAAGAGGTCAAAGCCCGTTACAAGACGCTCGCCAAAAGGTATCATCCGGATGCCGTCGCTTCCGGCGCATCGGACGAGGAAATGTTCAAAAAAATCAATCTCGCGTATTCCCTCCTCAAATTATCGTATCAAAACTATGCAAAACTGGATGAAAAATAATGGCAACGACCGTCACCCCCTCCAAAAAAAGCCTGCCGGACATCATGGTTTCCGTCCGTCAGGTCTTCGGAATTGACGCGGATATTCAGGCGCCGGCTTTTTCGATCAGGCAGGACAACGTGCCGGACGTGGACGACGTCTACCGCTTCGACAAAAAAACCACGCTCGCCATCCTTGCCGGGTTCGCGCACAACAAGCGCGTGATGGTGCAGGGGTATCACGGCACCGGAAAGTCCACGCATATCGAGCAGGTGGCGGCGCGCCTCAACTGGCCATGCATCCGCATCAACCTCGACAGCCACATCAGCCGCATCGACCTGATCGGCAAGGACGCCATCGTGCTGAAGGACGGCAAGCAGCTGACGGAATTCAAGGAGGGGCTCCTGCCGTGGGGGCTGAAAAACCCTGTGGCGCTTGTGTTCGACGAATACGACGCCGGACGCCCCGATGTGATGTTCGTCATCCAGCGCGTGCTGGAGGCCGACGGCAAGCTCACCCTGCTGGACCGGAACGAAGTGATCCGCCCGCATCCGGCCTTCCGCATCTTCGCGACGGCGAACACCATCGGCCTCGGCGATACGACCGGCCTTTATCATGGCACGCAGCAGATCCATCAGGGGCAGATGGATCGCTGGAACATCGTCGCCAGCCTGAATTATTTGCCGGAGGAGGAGGAAGTCAGCATTATCCTCGCCCGCGTGCCGTTTTACAGGACGGACGAGGGGAAAAAGACCGTCGCGGCGATGGTGCGTATGGCCAACCTGACGCGCAAGGGCTTCATTTCCGGAGACCTCTCCACCGTCATGTCGCCCCGTACCGTCATCAACTGGGCGGAAAACACGCAGATTTTCGACGACCTCGACTTCGCCTTCACGCTCACCTTCCTCAACAAATGCGACGACCTCGAAAAGGCGATCGTCTCGGAGTATTACCAGAGGTGCTTTAATAGGGCACTGGTGAAGGCGGAGAAGGAATAATATTCCGGCTCATCGGGCGTTTTAATGGGTAAAAAGTGAGCGGTGAGGTTTGATTTAGTCAATATTATCAATGTTTATTTGTATTTTCTTATGCCTGAAAACGTGGCATGTTTTCAGCATGAAAAACCCATCGGACAAAAGAACGTTGCTTGCGACCTATCGCGTGCCGGGATATTGTTCACTGGACGTGGGATCTCTCGCGATGCCAGAATTATCAAGATCAATAACTTTTGATCTTTCTGGGGCTGTTTCTGCCAACACGCCCGCAAACGGGCTGGGGTAAAGGGCGGGGTCAGATTCCACGATACCCGTGCATCATTTTGCAGCTATCTGGCCCATATGGGGGTACCTACGCTTGACATCCAGACCCTCGCGGGGCATGAAGATATCCAGACGACCATGCGATACATCAAGGGAGCCGATAATCGCCTGATGGAAGCTGTGGACAGACTTGCGAAACATAGCCCTTTTAATATTATGTCTCATAAACCTGCACACAAAAGTCGCACACGGAAAGCGGGATAGAGAGTTCGGAACTATCCTAAGTGATTGAAATTAAATACTAAGCGCCCGTAGCTCAACTGGATAGAGTGTTGGCCTCCGAAGCCAAAGGTTGTGGGTTCGACTCCCGCCGGGCGCACCATCCCTCCTCTAAGGGATTGATAGACAAGTAAACACTGATTTAAAAGGGCTTTCTGCTTCCAGTTGGTACATAAACATGGTACAGACGGGGCATGGAAGAGATGGCGAAAGTTCCGAGTCTACAGCGTAGAGGGTTGACATGGTACGCCCGTGTCTACATTCCGCAGGACTTAAAACAAATGTATAAAACCGGGGAAATCATCCGTAGCCTGAAAACCCGCGACTATGACGAAGCCCGCAATCGTATCCATCTTGAACGAGTAAAAATACAATCCGAGTTTGAAGAGAAACGGCATCGGATCAAAGCAAAGATTGAAAATCCTGACATGCTCTCCGGCTATGATGATTATGAACTGCAAGGACTCGCTCTTCGCTGGTTTGCAGATATGGAGAAGCGCGATAAGGAAGCCCTTCTCAAAGAGACCGCCACATTAACTTCCGAAGAGAAAAAAGACCTCATTCAGGAGCTTGAGCAGTATGTACATTGGGCGCATGAGGAGACTCTCGGTATCAGAGAAGGCGACATTCATGACGGCAT
>JAZDGQ010000065.1:0-27995 GCA_043806835.1 Pseudomonadota bacterium
GCTGGTACATCAGGTGCAGTTCGTCTAATGTCGGCAGCCGCCATCCGTCGGGACGAGGTTTCATGGCAGCGTCCCACGACATCTTGCCTTCGTCTTTTTCAGCAACCTCGAAGGGGAGATCGGATGATAATTCACGCAACCTTATTCCTCTCCCGATAAAAACCCCGCCCCAAATAGAGCGCCCATAGAGGGGCGCTTCGCATTCACGTCCGCGCCTTTGGAGATGAGAAGCCTAGCGACTTCTTTGTGGCTACAGATGACTGCCAGGGACAGCGGGGTCGAGCCCTTGTTATCCTTCGCATTCACGTCCGCGCCTTTGGAGATGAGAAGCTCGGCGACTCCCTTGCTGCCCTCGATGATTGCCACCATATGCAGCGGGGTCATGCCTGTGTCATCCTTCGCATTCACGTCCGCACCTTTGGAGATGAGAAGCTCAGCGACTTCCTTGCTGCCCTTGATGATTGCTAAATGCAGCGGGGTAATGCCATTGTTACGCTTCGCATTCACGTCCGCGCCTTCGGAGATGAGAAGCTCGGCGACTTCCTTGCGGCCCTCGCTGACCGCAGTATGCAGTGGGGTAATGCCAAGGCTATCCTTCGCATTCACGTTCTTAATACCGGACGCGGCGCTTTTCCCGGAATCTGTTTTCGTGTTTTTCTTCTGAATATTTAAATGATTAAATGATTTATCCCGCACGCACCTGACAACATACGAATAGTTCTTGAAGTTGAAGCCCTGGTAGCCGTCACTGACCCGCTCGAACCAAGAAAGGGTGACGTTGCTCTCGGTCGAGGACCAGTAGTAGCCGTTAGTGAACCCGCCGATCTCGTCCTTGTGCTGGTACATCAGGTGCAGTTCGTCTAATGTCGGCAGCCGCCATCCGTCGGGACGAGGTTTCATGGCAGCGTCCCACGACATCTTGCCTTCGTCTTTTTCAGCAACCTCGAAGGGGATGCCGGACACGGAGCGTTTACTGGAATCGGTTTTTATAACACTCAAGCTCACTTTTGCGCTTCCGGGGAGCTTTTTTTCCGCAGCTATACGGACAGCAGAATTCTTATCATTTTTCGCGATCTTGGTCAGGACAGTCTGATCGGTGAGCTTCTCTACTGCGGCTTTGCGTACCCTCCAATCCTCATCATCATTCGCGACCTCAGCCAGAACAGCCTGATCCGTGAGCTTCCCCACTGCGGCTTTGCGGACAGCGCCATTGCTATGCTTCCATTCGGGCCTGAATAAATCCATAAACGCCATGTTTATTTTCTCCTGTTTTGCCGGTTATTGTATGCCGTCGAATAATTTTTTGGATACAGAGCCTTTTAGAATTTTCCTGAGTTCGTCGGCGCTGACAAGGGCGGTCATTGTTTTCCTCCCCATTTCTGGCGCAGGCGGGCGTGGTTTCTGGCGAACCAGTGAAGGCAGATCACCGTGCTTCCGTTGGTGATTTCCCCGGCGTCCAGCATGCGGATGGCTTCGGCGGCGGGGAGGAGACGGGTTTTGATCTCCTCCCCCTCGCGCTCAAGGCCGTAATGCCCCGCTTCCGCCTTGCCGATGCGCCCGCAATAGAGCAGAAACATTTCGTCGCTCCCGCCGGGGCTTGGATAACTCTTTCCGATAAACTCCAGATCAAGGACGGCGCAGCCGGTCTCCTCAAGAGCCTCGCGGCGCACGGCGGCTTCAGGGGCTTCCCCTTCGTCGATCTTTCCCGCGCTGCATTCGTAAAGCGCGGGTTTTGGATCGCCCGCCATGAAAGCGCCAACCCGGAATTGCTCGTTGAGCAGGATTTGATCTGTTTCAGGAAGATACAGCAACGCGCCGACCACCGTGCCGCAATAATAAACCTCGCGGGACATCGGTGAAGCCAGACCGTCATGCTTCAGGCTCTGAGGCTGAACGACGACAGTCTCAAGCCTGTGCCAGCCTTCAAATTCAACCTTGCGTGAAAGGATCGTGGCTTTGGGGGAGTATGACATTAGTATTTATCCGTTATTTGTGTCTGAGTTCCGCAGGCAGATTGTAAGGCTGTGTTACATCAAATTGAACAATATGATAAAGTTGCAGAATGGTTACAAGTTCATGCACCCTTTTCCTATGAAATATTTTTTCGATGCTTTCCTTCATCAACCACATTAAGACATGAAATAAAACACAAATAAGTCCTCCAAAAACTACAGATGCGAATTCCTTCAACCCAAAAGTCAATTCAGGGCAATAAAATTTGGATACACAAAGCAATACAAACACGCCTGCAACTACATACCAAAAATTAATTGAACGCGAAAGCGTGAGCCAAAAATCCAATGCAGTCCATGTTCCACATAACATACGAACATGGGCTTCATTTGAATCGTTTATCGCCGCTAAATCTGGCCTGCAACTGCAAATTTTACGTTTCATGCCATTAACGGCATCCTTGGCATTCATTAAACGGCCGTTCACTTCTTCGCGCCCATGAACCTCGCACCCCTTTTCCATGTCTTTCATGCACTTATCACCACTCTTGCACTCCTCACCCTTATCCCATGAAACATATCCCCGCAGCTTCTCCAAATCTTCTGATACCAAAAATAACTTGAACCTAGAATATGGGAAGCGATCCTCCGATGTGCGCTCTCTCGGATAACCAGAATCAGCAGGCCAGAAAAATGAGCATATTCTGGATAAGAATTTCTGTTCTTTTTTTGCGGAGGTGTCCGTCGGGGAGCGATTCACGTCGATCCAATATTCTCGATGGCTTTCTTTGAGTCTCTTAATACATATCTCATCTAAAATGTCTGGAGAATAAGAGCACACCGCTTGTCCCAGTACATAAGCCAAAGCGGCAATCAAAAAACTGATCTGCCAATTAAAGGCTTTAATCAAATAAAACGATTCGAAATCCGGGTTAAAGATAATGGCTATAAGCACAATCGGAATAGCAATAAAAAAGCACCCGGGTATAAAAACACCGAAAAAATTAATCACGCCGATTTTCACTTGTCCGAAGAATCTATCCATCTTTTATGCGCCCCCTATATGAAAGAGAAAGTCGAGAATTAAAACTTTTTCATTTTAAAACCAGAATTAACCATTAACAATTTTTGGGCTCCTCTTTTTTCCGGAGCAGCCTGTTTTCCAGCCAATGAATGTCGAACGCACCCTCGCGGAATTCAGGCTCCTGCAAAATGCGCAGGTGCAGGGGGATATTGGTCCGGATGCCCTCGATCACGCATTCCCCAAGCGCGCGCTCCATCCGCATCAGCGCTTCCTCGCGCGTCCTGGCGTGGACGATCAGCTTCGCCACCAGGCTGTCGTAGTTGGGAGGGACGGCATAGCCTTCGTAGAGGGCGCTGTCCACGCGCACGCCCGTCCCCCCGGGCGCATGATAACGGGTGATTTTTCCGGGCGAGGGGATGAAAGTTTCCGGATGCTCGGCGTTGATCCGGCATTCGAAGACATGTCCCGTGAAACTGATGTCTTCCTGCCCGAAGGACAGTTCGTGCCCTGCGGCCACCATGATCTGCTCCCGCACCAGATCGACGCCGGTGATCATTTCCGTGACAGGATGCTCGACCTGCAGGCGCGTGTTCATCTCCATGAAATAGAATTCGCCGTCCTCAAAGAGGAATTCCATCGTTCCGACGCCGCGATAGCCCATTTTCCGGACGCATCCGGTGGCAAGCTCCCCGACGTATTTTCGCTGCTCCGGCGTCAGGGCGGGCGAGGGTCCCTCCTCGATCACTTTCTGGTGGCGCCGCTGGATGGAGCAGTCACGCTCGCCCAGATGCACGGCGTTCCCGTGTGTGTCCCCGATGACCTGGATTTCGATGTGGCGCGGATGGCTGAGATATTTTTCGATATAGACGTCGCCGTTTCCGAAAGCCGCTTTCCCCTCGGTCGAAGCCATGGTGAAGGCGTCCCCGAAGTCTTCCGCACTGTAAGAGACTTTCAGTCCCTTCCCGCCGCCGCCGGCAACGGCCTTGATGAGCACGGGAAAGCCGCATTCTTTGGAGATTATAAGGCCTTCCTCCGCATCCCTGACGATGCCGGTGGAGCCGGGGATGGTGGGTATGCCCAGAGCGCGCATGGTCTCCTTGGCGACGGCCTTGTCGCCCATGCTGGCGATATGTTCCGGGGAGGGGCCGATGAAGGTGAATCCGTGATCCTCCACCATGCGGCAGAATTCCTCGTTTTCGGACAGGAATCCGATGCCGGGGTGGATGGCATCCGCGTTGGTGACGGCGGCCGCAGTCAGGATGGCGTGGATATTGAGGTAGCTTTGCCGCGCCGGAGGCGGGCCGATGCAGACGCTTTCATCCGCCATGCGCACGGCCATGCCGTTCGCGTCGGCGGTGGAGTGCACGACGACCGTCTCGATGTCCATCTCCTTGCACGCGCGCACGATGCGCAGGGCGATTTCTCCGCGATTGGCGATCAGGATCTTGTTGAACATGTTCTTCTCATTCGATAATCACCAGCGCCTGCCCGAATTCGACGGGCTGCGAGTCCTCGACCAGGATGTCGGTGACGGTTCCGCCTTTGTCCGCCTTGATCGGATTCATGACTTTCATCGCTTCGATGATAAGCAGCGTATCCCCCGGCTTGACGGCGGCGCCCTTGGCGATGAAGCGCGGCATGCCGGACTCGGCCTGCAGATAAATCGTGCCAACCATGGGCGACTTGACGGCGCCCGGGTGGTTTTCCGGGGAAATCGCCGCCGCTTTTCCGGTGTCCGGAACGTTGGCGGCGCTCATCTGTGGCAGGGCGGCGGGCGCCGTGACGACCTGCGCGCTGATGGTGCGGGTGACGCGGATGCGCTTGTCGCCCTCGGCGATTTCGATTTCGGTCAGGTCGGTTTCGGTCAGCAGTGCGGCCAGATTCCGGATGGCGTCGTGATCGATCTTCATGGGGGACATGGCTTTCCTCTGTTTCTTCACTATTCTTCCAGCAGCGCGCACATGGCGTTCAGGGCGAGAATGTAGCCGTGAGCGCCGAAACCGCAGATCACGCCTTGAGCTGCTTCCGATATGTAGGAGTGGTGGCGAAAGCTTTCACGCTTGAAAACATTGCTGATATGCACCTCGATGACCGGGATATCCAGCAGCTTCAGGGCGTCCAGCAGGGCGATGGACGTATGGGAGTACGCCCCTCCGTTGATGATGACGCCGGAACAGCCGTCGCGCGCTTCCTGAACGATCGTGACCAGTTCGCCTTCGTGGTTTGACTGGCGGAAGTCGACGGAGCAGCCAAGTTCCGCCGCGTACTCCTCGCACTCCGCCGCAATCGCGTCCAGATTCTTGACCCCGTACACATCCGGCTCCCGAACGCCGAGCATGTTCAGGTTCGGGCCGTTTAACACCAGAATGTTATGCCGCTGTCCGGGTTTGGGCAAATGAACCTCGCCGATTTAAGTATCTCAATATATGCGGGGTCTTTTATATCATGATGCAGGGCGATGGGCGACGGGAAAGATGTTTTCATAATTTCACAGAGAATCGTCTTGATTTTAGGGAATGGATTTGTTATAAGACCGAGCATGATCAAAGCCGTGTTCTTGGATATGGACGATTGCCTGATTATCAAACAGGCCTTGTTTGACGAAGCTCAGGGAAAGTTCTTCGCCTATGTCAGCCATTTCGGGTTTTCCACTGAAGAGGTGAGCAGGAAGTTTGACGCCGTGGATACGGAAATGTTCAGGACTCACGGCTTTTTGTCGCGGCGTCTGGTGAATTCGTTTGAAGCGGTGCTGAAGCATTTCATTCCGGATGCGAATCCGGAAGAGATGGGAATCGTCCGCGGCTTCGCAGATGAAGTTTTCAATAGCACCGTGCAGCTGAAACCGGGCGTGAAGGAGGCGGTGGGTTTTTTAGCCGAGCGCTTTCCCGTCTACATCGTGACGCAGGGGGATGAGAGCGTGCAGAAGAGATTTCTGTCCCAGTTGCCCTTTAGAAACAAGCTTTCCGGCGAATTCGTCATTAAAAAAGATGAAGAAGCGTATTCCAGAATTGTCCGTCTGCTTGAGCTAAAACCCTCTGAAGTCGTGATGATAGGCGATAGCGTGAACTCGGACATCATCCCTTCCGTCAAGGCGGGACTGCACGCGATCTGGGTTCCGGGTCATTGTTCGCCTCTCCATGACAAAGCCGGAACGAGTCTTCCGGAAGGAGTCTTCCAGTTCAAATCCCTTCTGGAGGCCGCGTATTTCGTCGTGTCCCGGGAGCTTCCGGTCGTTGCCTCCAACGACGGCGGGAAATCTGCAAAGCAGAGCGCGCCGCCTGTTCCCGAAGGGAATATTTGCCCTCAGTTAGGGTGTGTTATCAATTAGCACATGAAATTCATGCGGTAATTGATAACACGCCCTAAAGGTCTGGTAAGAACCCGGGCTGTCCTGCGCGGAAACGGATAAGGTAAAGCATGGAGAATCCTGAAGATATTCTCGTCAGAATGTTTCAGGCGGCCATTGCCTCCGCGCAGCCGGAGCTTTGCGTTCCGGGGCATTTGCCGCCGGTGCCGGAAGGCCGACTGGTGGTTATCGGCGCGGGCAAGGCCTCCGCCGCCATGGCGAAGGCCGTTGAGGACAACTGGCCGGGAAATTTAAGCGGGCTGGTGGTCACGCGCACCGGATATGAAGTTCCCTGCCGCTGCCTGGAAATCGTTCAGGCCGCGCACCCTGTCCCTGATGCGGGGGGCATGGCGGCCGCGCGGAGGATTCTGGAGACCGTCAGCAATCTGACCGCAAAAGACACGGTTTTATGCCTGATTTCCGGGGGCGGTTCCGCCCTGCTGCCGTTGCCGCCGGAAGGGTTGACTTTGGAAGACAAGCAGGCCGTCAGCCGGAGCCTCCTGAAATCCGGCGCTTCCATCAGAGAAATAAATTGCGTGCGCAGGCATCTTTCCGCCATCAAGGGCGGTCGCCTCGCCGCCGCCTGTTATCCGGCGAAAGTCGTCACGCTCCTCATCTCCGACGTTCCGGGAGATGATCCGATGGATATCGCTTCCGGCCCGACGGTCCCGGACGTCACGACCTGCGCCGATGCTCTCACGGTCCTGAAAAAATACGGGATCGATGTTCCCCTGCATATCGTCGAAATGCTGGAGGAAGGCAGGACTGAATCCGTCAAGCCGGACGATCCCCGCATGCAGGGCGTTGTCACGCGCCTGATCGCCACGCCGCAAATGGCGCTGGAAAGCGCGGCGGCTGTGGCGGAGGCTCACGGCATCAGGGCGCATATCCTGAGCGACCGCATGGAAGGCGAGGCGCGGGAGGTTGGTAAGGTTTTAGCCGCCATCGCGCTACAGACGGCGCGGCATCGGCAACCGTTCACCCCGCCCTGCGTGCTGCTTTCCGGCGGCGAGACGACCGTGACGGTGCGCGGCGACGGGCGCGGCGGGAGGAACGTCGAATTCCTGCTGTCGCTAGGCATCGCCCTTGACGGGCATCCAGGCATTCATGCCGTTGCGGTGGATACGGACGGCGTGGACGGCATGGAGGAGATCGCGGGGGCTTACCTTGCCCCAAATACCCTGCGCCGGGCATGGAAGATGGGCATCAACCCTCAAGACAGCCTCGCGAACAATGATGGACACGGTTTTTTTCAGGCGCTCGGTCATTCCATCGTCACCGGACCGACGCTGACGAACATCAATGATTTCCGGGCGATACTTGTGACGGCCAAATAAGCCGTTAACGCTGCCGGAGCGCCTCGTCGAACATCGGCTTGAGGATCCTGTTGCCGCGCGCGTTCAGGTGGTCGTCGTCCACATACAGGGATTTCCCGTCCCTGACGCCGGAGCAGGCGGAGGCGTCGCACAGCAGAGGCGCCGGATCCAGCACATGAACGCCGCATTCCTTCGCGGCTCTTTCCAGCGCTTCCAGAACGGGGGCGTGCCTTTGCCTGTATACAGACAGGGGAATATCGACGGTCGTATCCCGGTGGTAGAGGAGTCTTGACCTTGCCATGAAGGTCGGCACCCTCCGCCCCATTTCGGGGATGGGAGCCATTATGGTGACGTTCTTTCCGTGCGCCGTCAGGGCGCAGGCCGTTTCGACAATTTTTCCGGCATAGCGCTTCGTTCTTTCCGCAAGGTTGTCCCTGTCCGCCTTTTCCTCCGGGCCGAAGACGATATAGGGATGCGGCCCCCATTTTTCGTTATATCCCTGCAGATAAACGGACCACCGGCCGACCATGAATACGTCCCTGAGATCCGGACTGGAAATGATCTTCTCGTATGTGGCCTGATTGAGAGCCCTGCATATGTATTTCTTCAGATTTCCGGCGAAAATGGCTCCCAGAAGGGGCGGGCAGTTGCTGAAATTGTAAATAAAAGCCGCGCGTCCGGCTTCCGTCAGGGAGTCTTTCATGGAAAGAGAGACCGCGCCCGCGTGGGAGTCCCCCCAGAGAACGGCTGAAGGCGCGACCTTCGGCGCGCCAATGACGTACTCGGGCAGAGGGCTGTTTTTTTTGTAATCAAAAGAGTTCTTGTAGTTAAAGTCATACCTCCACAGGTCCGGTTCCGCGTTTCTGGCTTCAAGCTCGATGGCTCTCACGTCCGGCGGCATCCTCGCGGGCAGCCCTTTGAAAGAAAGCACCCCCCCGGACAGCAGGGCGATGAACAGGTATCCGCCGAAGCCTGCCAGCAGGAGCACGCGGGGAGACCTTCCTTTTTCAGGGTGCCTGAAAGGCGTTTCGATGTAGACGCAGGATGCTTTCGCCAGAAGGACGGAGGCGCTCATCAGAACAATGACGTTGAGCGGCGTGAGGGGGACGCCGAAATACAGGGCGCCGACGACGAGAGGCCAGTGCCACAGATAGAGGGAGTATGAAATGTCGCCGAAGAACTGCGCCGCTTTATTGTCGAGAAGAATATTCCTTTTTTGAGCGGCGATGACGAAGGCGGTTCCGGCCACCGGCAGAATCGCCCAGCATCCCGGATACGCGATGTCGCCTGCGGGGAAAAAGAAAACGGCGGTCAGGATGAAGAGCAGTCCCGCCTCCCCGAGACGGGGGATTCGGGAGAACGCCGGGGCATAGAGGAAAACAAGCCCTCCGGCCAGAAACTCCCATATCCGAGACGGCAGCAGGAAAAAGTCGTCCGTCGGCCAGTTCCCCGCCATCACCAGATTCGCCCACATGGACAGGATAAGAACGTTTACGACCCCTTGTTTCAGGAATTTCCCGCCCCTGAATTTATGCAGTCCCGTCAGGAAAAGAGGAAGGAGTATGTAGAACTGCCACTCGACCGACAGGGACCATGTATGAAGGAGCCATTTTTCCATGGCGGAAACGTCGAAATAATTCCCCTTGCCGGCGAAAACGACGTTGGAACAGAAGGCGAGCGCGGACAGGGCGGTTTTGCCGAGCATCCTGTAATCGGCCGAAATCAGGCAGACATATCCTGCTGCCAGGACAAAAGCCGTCATGGCCGCCAGCGCGGGCAGGATTCGGCGGGTGCGCGCGGCATAGAAACCGGCCAGGGAGAGCCGCCCCTCCGACAGTTTCGTGCAGATGATCCGGGTCATCAGGTATCCGGAGATGACGAAGAAGATGTCAACCCCGACGTATCCCCCGATGAAACCGGGGACTCCGAAATGATGGAGGAAGACGGAGAGGACGGCGACCGCCCGCAGCCCGTTGATGTCGGTTCTGAAGGCCAGTCCCGTCATCTGTCAGACGTCCGTCCGGTAGTTCGGCGCTTCGCGGGTGATGGTCACGTCGTGAACGTGGCTTTCGCGGTATCCGGCGTTGGTTATGCGGATGAACTTCGCCTTTGCTTTCATGTCGGGGATCGTCTCGCTGCCGGTATAGCCCATCGCGGCGCGGAGGCCGCCGATCAGCTGGTGGATGACGGGAGCTATCGGGCCCTTGTGAGGGACGCGGGCCTCGACGCCTTCCGGCACGAGCTTCTGGCTTTCGCTGACGGCGCCCTGGAAATAGCGGTCGGCGGAGCCTCTGGTCATGGCTCCGATGGAGCCCATGCCTCGGTAGGATTTATAGGAACGTCCCTGGTAGAAGAGCATTTCGCCGGGAGCCTCGTCCGTTCCGGCGAAGAGGCTTCCGAGCATGACGCAGTCCGCCCCCGCCGCGATCGCCTTGGCGATGTCGCCCGAAGTCTGTATGCCGCCGTCGGCGATGACGGGGATTTTCCGTTTTTCGGCGGCGGCGGCCACGTCCATGATGGCGGTCAGCTGCGGCACCCCGACTCCCGCGACGATGCGCGTCGTGCAGATCGAGCCGGGGCCGATCCCGACCTTGAGGCTGTCGGCGCCCGCATCGATCAGGGCTTCTGCGGCGTCCGCCGTCGCGATGTTTCCGGCCACGATCCGGACGCGGCTGTGGAGGCGGCGCAGGTCTCCGACCATATCGAGGACGCCTTTCGAATGGCCGTGCGCGGTATCCACCACCAGCACGTCGACTTCGGCGTCGATCAGCGCCCGGGCGCGGTCGAGATTCAGGGCGCCGGTGCCGATGGCGGCGCCGACCCGGAGGCTGCCGTTGCCGTCCTTGCAGGCGGTGGGATGGAGCCGTGCCTTCTCGATGTCCTTGACGGTGACGAGGCCGATGCAGCGCTCGCTGTCGTCGACCACCAGCAGCTTTTCAATGCGGTGCTGGTGCAAAATCTTCTTCGCCTTGTCTTTGTCCACCGTGTTGTAGACGCGCACCAGATTTTCCGACGTCATGAGGTCCTTCACGAGTTGTTCCGGATTCTCGGCGAAGCGCACGTCGCGGTTGGTCAGGATGCCGACGAGCGTGCCGTTGGCGCGCGTCACCGGAATGCCAGAAATGCCGTGCTGCCTCATCAGTTTCAGGGCGTCCGCGAGCGTCGCGTCGGGGCGGATGGTGATCGGGTGGACGATGATGCCGGATTCGTAGCGCTTGACGCGCTTCACCTGCTCCGCCTGCGCCTCGATGTCGAGGTTGCGGTGGATGACGCCGAGGCCGCCCGCCTGCGCGAGCGCGATGGCCGTCCCCGCTTCCGTCACCGTGTCCATCGCGGCGGAAAGGAGAGGGACGTTGAGGATGATGTCCTTCGTGAGCCTGGTTTTCGTGTCGGCGTCCATCGGCAGCACGTCCGAAGCCCCCGGAAGCAGCAGGACGTCGTCGAAGGTCAGCCCTTCCCGGAGCGCATTGGCGATTTTAGAGGCTTTCTGAGGCATGGAGGCAACCTTTCCAAAGAGAATCATAATTGCGGTTCTTTATACAGAAGGATGGAGCTTCTGTCCAATTTTTATGCCGCCGTTCGCCCTTAGGGCGTGTCATCAATGACCGCATGAATTCTGCGCGTTGTGGAAAAGACGATCCGGAGGTCGAAAAGACCGCAGGGCGTAGTGAATGCTACGCACGAGGGCTTTGAGGCCGTCTGAAAAAAAAGAGTACTCGAATCACCCCGTGAAATGCTACCTATTCTCCTCAGAACAAAGAGGGGATATGTTTCAAGCAAGCCCCGCACCCAACCTGCGTTCATCAGAACGGCACACTCTTTTTGGCGTGCCGGAGGGGTACGATTCTGTCTTTCTGGGGCGGCTGGCGAAAGAAAGCCCCGTACCCATTCTCCATATCTGCACGGACGACCTGCGCTTCGAGCAAACGCACGAGGCGCTCCGTTTTTTCGCGCCCGATGTGGAAATCCTGCGCTTCCCTGCCTGGGACTGCCTCCCCTACGACCGTATCTCCCCAACGCCGGATGTCGTCGGGGAGCGTCTGAAAACGTTGTCGAGCCTGCTGCACCGAAGCAGCGCCGGACCCCTGATTATCCTGACGACGGTCTCCGCCATCCTTCAACGGGTCCCGCCGGGGGACCTGCTCAGGAATTCCGCCTTCCGCGCCCGAACCGGCGGGAAGCTCGACATGCCGAAACTACAGGAATTCCTGCTGGCCAACGGCTATCACCGCGCCGAAACCGTGCGCGAGGCCGGGGAATACGCGCTGCGCGGCGGGCTGATCGACATTTTTCCGGCTGGCTCCCCCGATCCGCTCCGCGTGGATCGCTTCGGCGACGACATCGAGAACATCCGCTCCTTCGACGCCCTGAGTCAGAGAACGACCGGGGACAAACAGGAACTCACCCTTTACCCCGTATCCGAAGCACCGCTCACGCCCGGGGCGATTGAAAGCTTCCGCAGCAAGTATCGCGAAATGTTCGGCTCCGTCCGCAAGGAGGACGCCCTTTATGAATCGATCAGCGAAGGCCGCAAATACGCGGGCATGGAACACTGGCTGCCGCTGTATCATCCCCCTCTGGAGACGCTGTTCGATTACGTTCCGGAGGCGACGATCACGCTGGATCATCAAATCGGGCAGTCCTGCGATGTGCGGATGCAGCAGATCACGGATCTCTATCAGGCGCGCCTGTCCATGCTTCAGGCGGAGCAAAAAGGGAAACCGGCGCAATACCGCCCCGTTCCCGTCGAGACGCTGTACCTGCCGCAGGCCGAGTGGCTGAAAAAGCTCGCCGGTTACCAAGTGACCGACCTCTCCCCCTTCCCTCCCACGCCCGGCCAACCGGACGGCGGCGGAAGAAAAGGCCGCGATTTCGGAGCCGTACGCGCACAGTCGGGCGTTGATTTATACGAGACGATCAAAACACACATAGAATCTCTTATAAAATCAGGAAAAGAAGTTCTGTTGGCCGCCTACAGCGCGGGGTCAAAAGACCGCCTGAAACATCTTCTGGAAGAACAGGGACTGCACACTTCAAAAAAATACGACCTCGCCATCCTCGGCCTCGAACACGGCTTTGAAACCGCCGACCTCGCCGTCCTGACCGAACAGGACCTGCTCGGCGACCGCCTCTCCCGCACCGCGAAGAAAAAGAAGAAGAGCGACGCCTTCCTGTTCGAGATCGGCCAGTTGCACGAAGGCGATTTCATCGTCCATGAAGACCACGGCGTCGGGCAGTTCGACAGGCTCGAAACCATCGTCGTCGATAACGCGCCGCACGACTGCCTGAAGCTGATTTACGCGGGAGGCGACAAGCTCTTCGTCCCCGTTGAAAATCTTGATGTCTTATCGCGCTACGGTTCAGCGGAAGCGGGCGCCACGCCCGACAGGCTCGGCGGCGCGGCGTGGCAGGCGCGAAAAGCCCGCGTCAAGCGCGACCTGCTGGCGCTGGCCGGGGAGCTCCTGAAAATCGCCGCCGCGCGCTCTCTGCGCCACACGGATCCCATCCTTTTGCAGGACGGAGCTTACGAGAAATTTTGCGCGGGATTCCCCTATCCTGAAACGGAAGACCAGCAAAAGGCCATCGAGGACGTGCTGGAAGACCTCGGCAAAGATCAGGCGATGGACAGGCTTATCTGCGGGGATGTCGGCTTCGGCAAAACAGAAGTGGCTCTGCGCGCCGCCGCCCTCGCGGCGCTGACGGGATATCAGGCGGCGCTGGTGGCGCCGACGACGCTGCTGGCGCGGCAGCACTACCAGACGTTCACCAGCCGCTTCCACGGCTTTCCCGTCAGAATCGGCCTGCTGTCGCGCTTCGTTTCGGCCAAAGATGCGGAAAGCACCCGCGCGGAACTGGAGAAAGGTGAAATCGACATTGTCATCGGCACCCACGCGCTGCTCGGAGAAAAAATCCGCTTCAGCAACCTTGCGCTGCTGATCGTCGACGAGGAGCAGAAATTCGGCGTGAAACAGAAAGAACGCCTGAAGCAGATGAAGGAGAACGTGCACGTCCTGACTCTCACCGCCACCCCCATTCCGCGCACGCTGCAAATGGCGCTGTCGGGCGTAAGGGAACTGAGCCTTATCGCGACGGCGCCGCTCGACCGCCTCGCCGTCAAGACCTTCGTCCTCCCTTACGACCCCGTCGTCATCCGCGACGCCCTGATGCGCGAGCATTACCGCGGCGGGCAGTCCTTCACCGTCTGCCCGCGCATTGCCGACATGGAGGAACTCGAAAAAGACCTCCGCACGCTGGTGCCGGAGCTGAAGATCGCCGCCGCTCACGGGCAGATGGGCGCGGACGAGATCGAGGAGAAGATGTCGGCCTTCTATGAAGGCGCGTTCGACGTTCTGCTTTCCACCAACATCGTCGAATCCGGGCTGGACATCCCGAACGCGAACACGATGGTCATCCACCGCGCGGAAATGTTCGGCCTTTCCCAGCTGTACCAGCTGCGCGGACGCATTGGGCGCGCCAAGCAGCGCGCCTACGCCTACCTGACGTTCGACCCGCAGAAGAAAATGACCAAGGCGGCGGAACTCCGTCTCCACGCCATCGAGCAGCTTGACACCCTCGGCGCGGGATTCCAGCTTGCCAGCCACGACCTCGACATTCGCGGCGCGGGCAACCTGCTCGGCGAGGAGCAATCCGGCCATATCCGCGAAGTCGGCGTGGAGCTTTATCAGGAAATGCTGGAGGAAGCCGTCGCCGCCGCGCGCGAAGGGGGCAAGACGGCGCAGCCCCCGGAGCACTGGTCTCCGCATATCAATCTCGGAATGCCTGTCCTGATACCGGACACTTATATCCCCGACCTGAATTTGCGCCTGTCCATCTACCGCCGCATTGCGGAGCTTGCCGATCACGCGGAAATCGAGGGTTTCGCCGCCGAACTGATCGACCGATTCGGGCCTTTGCCGGACGACGTCGAAAACCTGCTGAAACTCGTCGAAATCAAGCAGCTCTGCCGTCAGGCGGGCGTTGAAAAGATCGACGCCGGGCCGAAAGGCGCCGTTCTGTCCTTCCATCCCTCCACCAAAATCGATATCGCAAAACTGGTGCAGTATATCGGCAGGCAGGCCGGAATCGTCAAACTCCGCCCGGAGGATCAAAAACTTGTCTATATCAAGGCATGGGAGGATCTTGGACAACGCCTGCGCGGCGCACACAGGGCTTTGAGGGAACTGACGGAGTTACTGACCTAGAAGTGCTTTTATCTGAAGGGACTCAGGAAAACGGCCGTCAGGATTCCCGTAAAACAGAAAAAGATAAGGAAATAACAGACCTGCCCCGGAAACGACTGCGGAATCAGCTCACGGACTTCCCGCGCCATGGCGCACCATTTGACCAGATAAGGATCATGCCGTTTGAGCGCTTCGTCCTTTTCCGCCATATCCATGACTTCCAGAAAACTGCCGAGACACGCCGGCATCGCAACAAGGCTCAGGAGGTCAAAAGGCCCCCTGGCGTTCCAGATATCCTGATGATGCGTTTTAAGTCTTTCCCAGACTTTCCAGAACGGGAAAAGCGGAAGCGACAACAATAAAACTATCACCAAAAACACGGTGCCGATGTAAACTACGGACATACGGCTCTTAACCTCTCGCTTTCAAGCGCCACAGCATGTTTCCATTCAACTTCATCGGCACTCAAATGGCAAAAGATTTCTCTCCATGAAAACCGGAAAGTCCATATACAGATTTTATCTCCTGCCCTTCAAGTATTTATACAAATTCCTTATTTTCGCCATCTTCATCATTTATCTTTCTTCCGGCAGCCAGGCGTCGTGGGTTTTACTTAAATCGGCCCTGATAAATCTACAGGATGCCAGCGCCCTGCATTCCATCATTGAAAAAAACGTCCGGAACGACCACCTTGATTCCATTACAGAATGGGTGCGCCGCCGCCCGCTTTCCGAGACAGCAACGCTGATCGAAATCGTCACGCCCGAAAGCGGAGATGTGGAACCCGGTATGTTTTTCGAATTTTCCAGCCGACTCCTCCAGCAGGGGGAAACCAGAGATGCTTTGTTCTGGGCGCAGCTCGGCAGGTACCGGATGAGATATGATGCGCTTCGCTGCGGATCGCTTAATGCCCCCGAAACTTTCGATGAAATTCTGTCCCTTTTTCCACCCTACCGGTTAACGGCTTTTATTCAACTGAACCCGGAACTCCTCAAGAAATCAGTCCGTCAGGTCATGGATTTCGACGCGAAATATCCCGCCCGCAACAACCCCGCCTTCACCTGCTCTCTTTTCAGGAAAATTTCGAGGAGCGAGGCTTCTCTCGCGCCGGAGGATCAATGGGAAAGGCTCCGCCTAAACCTGCGGGAGGTGACGGAAGCCTTCCTGGAAAGCCCGGATGAAAAATTGAAGTAGCCGCCCCGTTCCCCGTTTGTTTTTAAGGGTAATTTAACGATTTTAACATAGACTCTCTATTATACGGCCATATAAGGAAATATGGCCGCTGTCGGGGAACCGGAGGGTGTCTGAAGCCATGATTTCTGAAAGTGTCATCATCTTCGGCGTGACGGGAAATGTTGTCATGGTCATCAACGGGGCTCTTCCAAAAGATGCGTCGGTCATGTTCAAGGTGGGTTCCGGCCATGTCGATCTGGTTGCCGAGAACAACGTCATATACAGCGAAAAAGGGCTGAGCGCCCACACCTGCCAGAGATTGAAGCAAAAGAACGAGATCGGCCTGATGGAAGTCACGGATCAGGCCGCGCCGCCAAAGTGCCTGACGGGCGTTGCCTATCAGATGGCTTACTGAACACGGGGAAGAGGAGAGTGAAAATGGAAACGGGTAAACCGGCGGATCTGGGCAACGAGGCGGAAGTTGTGACTCTTGAGAACAGCGCACTTTACAAGGTTGTCAACACGGCGTTGGGGTTCGAAGCCATCATGAAGGTTGTGGAGTTGATCAAGCCTGACGCCGGCATACGCATAGGGCAGTTGCTCGAAAAGGCTGTAGGCAAGGATCCGGACATCGTAATGAAAAACCCCGACAGCGCTTTATCGCGTATGCTGCCGCTACTTTTTGTTCCGGGAACCGAGGTTAGCAAGATCAAAAATGATGTTCCCAAATCAGCGCCGCCGGTGCGGACGGGGACAAAACTGACAGCCTCCTAGATTTTGAGGTTCTTTCAGCAGGATAACACTCCCGCTTTACCTTATGGCGCGTCCTTCCGGATTTCCGGATTTCAGGATTTCGCGTGCATTCGCGTTTATTTGCAGTTTATAATCCCGGGAGCATTTTCAGGGTTTCCGTGTTTCGCGTATTATGCTATGAAAAACAGAGAGCTGCGAAAATCAGGAACAGGATTTCATGAGAATTATAGGCATTGATCCGGGATTGCAGCGCACGGGCTGGGGGATTATTGATGTTGCGGGCAACAGGCTGACGCATGTTTCGCATGGCGTGGTCACGACCGGCAGCCAGGAGCCGACAGCCGAACGTCTGATAAAAATATTCGACGGGCTGACGCAGATGATGACGCTCTGGCAGCCGGACGCGGCGGCGATTGAGGAGACTTTCGTGAACCGGAATCCGGCGTCTTCCCTGAAACTGGGGCTGGCGCGGGGCGTGGCGATGGTGGCTCCGGCGAAGATGGGAATCGCCGTTGCGGAATATCCCGCCAACATGGTGAAAAAAGCCGTGGTGGGCGCGGGTCATGCGGAGAAAGAACAGGTGCAGGCGATGATCAAAATTCTATTGCCGGGCGTGGAAGCATCATCCGACGCGGCAGATGCGCTGGCCGTCGCCATCTGCCACGCGCATCATGCCATGAGCAGGGTGAGGATGGGCGGCATTATGTCGGGAGGGGTACGATAGAAATGAGAGATTATGACGCCTATAGAAAATTTACAGCTAAAAGTGAAATGGATAAAGCTATCAATTCTCTTTTAGGTCTAGTTGAGGGCATCTCTATTGATGCAAGAATTAACAAGAAAGAAGAATCATTCTTAGAAAATTGGTTGCAGAGTCACTCGCACGTTGCTCACAGACATCCTTTTAATGAATTATTTCCCGTCATAACCAGCGCCGTAGCTGACGGCATTCTTACGCAAGAAGAAAAAGAAGATATTGTGTGGCTTGGTAAAAATTTATTATCAACGTTGTATTATGATGCTGTTACTGCTGACGTGCAAAAGCTCCATGCAGTTCTGGCTGGCATTGCAGCTGACGGAGTTATTTCTCCCGATGAAATGAGGGGATTGTCCGTTTGGTTGGAGGAGCATGAGCGTCTAAAAGGTTGCTGGCCCTACGATGAAGTTGAGAGTCTGATTTTGTCTATTTTATCTGATAAAAAGATTGAGAAAGATGAACATGACTTCCTTGTGCAATTTTTCCGCCAGTTTGTAGCGATTTTTGATGATAGAACGTTGGTTAATCCTGTCATGGAGGATGGCAAAACGCTTGTGGGGGTTTGTGCTGTATGCCCTGAAATAAAGTTTTCTGGCTTTACGTTCTGTGTAACAGGATCTTCACACACTTATTCTCGTAAGGAATTTGAAAAAATAATCACTGATCTTGGGGGTGTTCCAAGTTCTACGGTTACGCAGAGTGTGGACTATCTTGTGATAGGCGCGGATGGAAACCCATGCTGGGTTTATGCATGTTATGGCCGTAAGGTTGAAAAAGCAATCGAACTGAGGAAAATGGGACGTAAGATTATAATTGTTCACGAGAATGATTTTCATGATGCTGTAGCTGATTTGGGGATATCATGATTGCAAAACTGACGGGGCTGATTGACAGCATCGGCACGAACAACGTCATCATCGACGTGAACGGCGTCGGCTATCTTGTGTACGCCTCGTCCCGCACGTTGTCGCGGATTGGCTCCGTGAAAGGGACGCCGGTGAGCCTCCTCATCGAGACCCATGTGCGCGAAGACCAGATCACGCTGTACGGGTTCGCCGACGCTGCGGAAAAAGAATGGTTCCTGATTTTATGCACGGTGCAGGGCGTGGGCGCGAAAGTGGCGCAGTCCATTCTCGGCGCGGTTCCGGCGGAGCAGTTGCCGGTGGTGATCGCCTCGCAGGACAAGGCGGTCTTGCGTCAGGCCGATGGCGTGGGCGAGAAGCTGGCCGTCCGCATCGTCACCGAACTTAAAGAGAAGGCCGGGAAAATGGCGCTTGGACAGGCGGCGACGCAGAAGGTTCAGGCGGCGCGGGGTTCGGTAGGGAAGGGTGCTCCCGCCCTTGACGCCCTGCCCAGAAGCGCCAGCAACGACGCGGTTTCAGCCCTTATCAACCTCGGCTATGGCCGCGCGGAGGCCTTCGGCGTTGTGGCCGACGTGTTGCGTAACAAGGGTGATGACTTGCCTCTGGGCGATATTATCCGCGAGAGCCTCAAGGAGTTGAGCGCGTGACCAGTGAAGAAACAGCCCTGAAACGCAAACGCAACGTCACCCCCGATTTCCAGCCGGAGAAGGACGGGGCTGAACCGTCCGTCCGGCCTTTGTCCCTCAGCGAATTCATCGGCCAGAAGAAAACGCGAGAGAACTTAAGGGTTTTCATCGACGCGGCGAAAACGCGGAGCGAGCCGCTCGACCACGTCCTCCTGTCCGGCCCGCCCGGACTGGGCAAAACCACGCTGGCGCAGATCATCAGCCGCGAGATGGGCGTCGGTTTCCGCGCCACTTCCGGCCCCGTCATTTCGAAGGCGGGCGACCTCGCGGCGATTTTGACCAACCTGCAGCCGCATGACGTCCTGTTTATCGATGAAATTCACCGGCTCAATGCGGCGGTCGAGGAAATCCTCTACCCCGCGATGGAGGACGGGCAGCTTGACCTGATTATCGGGGAAGGCCCGTCGGCGCGCTCGGTGCGGATCGACCTGCCGCCCTTCACGCTGGTGGCGGCGACGACGCGCTCCGGGCTGATTACCCGCCCCCTGCGCGAGCGTTTCGGAATCCCGATCCGTCTGGAGTTTTACGAGCCGGAGGAGCTTGCGCTGATCGTCTCCCGCAACGCCGGGATCATCGGCATGGACATCACGGCGGAGGGGGCTTTCGAGATCGCAAGGCGGTCGCGCGGCACGCCGCGCATCGCAGGCCGCCTGACCCGCCGCGTCCGCGACTTTGCGGCGGTCGATAAGGTGAAAAAGGTCGATGCCGCCATCGCCGATGCCGCCCTGCTCAGGCTGGAAGTCGACAAGCAAGGTCTTGACTCGATGGATCGCCGCTACATGCGCTGCATCGCCGACAATTACGGAGGCAACCCTGCCGGGATCGACACGATTTCGGCGGCCCTGTCGGAACAGCGCGACGTGCTGGAGGAAGTCGTCGAGCCGTACCTGATCCAGTGCGGCCTGATCATCCGCACGCCGAGGGGCCGGATGATTTCGGATTCCGGGTACAGATACATGGGCCTTCCTTTGCCGCAGACCGGCGGAGACAGGCAGCTGGCGCTGGAGATGGATACGCCGGAAGAGGCTGTCTGACAGGGGTATAAAATGGCAGAGCATGAACTCAAAATCCGCGTTTATTTCGAGGACACCGATGCGGGCGGGGTCGTGTACCATGCGAGCTATATTCGCTTCGCCGAGCGCGGGCGGACGGAGATGCTGCGGGAGGCGGGGTTCGAGCACGCGCGGCTTTTCAAGGAAACGGGCGTTTGTTTTGCTGTCGTTTCCATGCAGATTGATTATAATGCCCCTGCCCGGCTGGACGATCTTCTGGTGGTCAGATCGAGCATCACCAGACTCGGGGGCGCCAGCATGGAGATGCAGCAGGATATCGCCGACGGGGACAGGCTGCTTGTGAGGATGAAGGTCACGCTTGTCTGCATTGACAGCAAGTTCAAAGCTGTCAGACTTCCTGCGGAGATCAGGAAAATATTCGAAGGGATTTAAAGGAGAGAATGACATGGATCCATCCGTAGCCATCCAATCGGCGGCGCTTGCCGGTTCGCACGCGGCGCATGATTTATCGGTGTGGAGCCTGTTTTTGCAGGCCGACCTGATTGTCAAAGTCGTCCTTCTGATCCTCGTTTCGGCCTCGGTCTGGAGCTGGGCGATCATCATCGACAAGTGGATGACCTTCAAAAGCCTGGAGATCAGGGCCAACAAATTCGAAACCTCTTTCTGGTCGGGGGAGGCGCTGGAAAAGATTTACAAGCGCATCCAGAACAAGGCCGTCGATCCGATGGCGCGCACCTTCTGCGCGGGGATGAACGAATGGAACCTGACGATAGAGGGATCCGCCAGTTTTGACGGCGACCTGCGCGCCGGCCTCCAGCAAAGGATCGACCGCGCCATGGCGACGTCCATCAGCCGCGAGATCAGCATTCTCGAAAGGTATATGACATTCCTGGGGACGGTGGGATCGACCGCGCCTTTCATCGGGCTGTTCGGGACGGTGTGGGGGATCATGAACAGCTTCTCCGCAATCGCCGCCGCGCAGAACACCAGCCTTGCCGTCGTCGCTCCCGGCATCGCGGAAGCCCTGTTCGCCACCGCGCTCGGCCTCGTCGCCGCCATTCCGGCGGTGGTGGCCTACAACAAGTTCTCCACAGATCTGGGGCGGTACGGCGACAGGCTGGAAGCCTTCTCGGCGGAGTTCGGCTCGATTTTGAGCCGTCATCTCGAACAGCAGGGGAAAGGCTGATGGGCGTCAGACTGGGAAAACGGTCACGCGGACGGACGCGAGCTCATACGGTGATGTCGGACATCAACGTCACGCCGCTGGTGGACGTGATGCTCGTGCTTCTGATCGTGTTCATGGTGACGGCGCCGCTGCTGACCGCCGGAGTGGCGGTGAACCTGCCGAAGGCGGCGGCCAAAACGCTGAGCCAGCAGGATAATGCGCCGCTTGAAGTGACGGTCGACAAGAAGGGCAATGTTTTCATGGGCAAGACGGCGGTCAAAATGGATCGCCTAGAGGGAATGTTGGCCGCGATTTCCCGGGAGGATCCGGACCGGCGCGTTTACATCAGGGCGGATCGCCATCTTTCTTACGGTCAGGTGATGGCCGTCATGGCGGCCGTCAGTTCCTCCGGGTTCACAAAAATTGCCCTTGTTTCGGATCCGGGTGCGGCGCAAAAATAACAGGCTTAAGAGTAGGACTAACGAAGGGATGCGGAACGGCGCGATCATTTCATCCGGTGTTTTTCACGGACTGGCCGTCTTGCTCGCCGTCACCGGCCTGCCGTTTCTGGCGCGGCACGAGTTCAGCATTCCCCCGCCCATCGTCGTGGATTTTGTTGAAATTTCGAAGGTGACCGAGACGGATAAAGTCGCGCCGCAGCCTGTCCCCCCGAAGCCGGAAAAAGCCGAACCCGAAGAGAAGGAAAAGCCGGCGCCCGCCGCACAAAACACGATGAAGGAAGCAATCGTGCCAGTGCCCAGAGAAAAGCCGAAGCCGGAAGAAAAAAAAGAGGTGAAGAAAGAGGTGAAGACGGAAACGGCGGATCCGAACGCGCCGCCGGATAAAAACACGAAAATCAAAAAAACGGAGGAGGTCAAGAAGGAGCCTCCCAAAGACTTTTCCTCCGTCCTTAAAAATCTGGCCGCTCCCAAGGACAAGCCTGCCCCCAAAGATGCCGGGGGATCCGCCGCCGTCAAGCCGGGCCAGAACGCCCCGCTGGGAGCGAAAATGACGATGAGCGAGGAAGACGCCCTGAGATCGCAGTTGGAGAAGTGCTGGAACGTGCCTTACGGGGCCAAGGATGCTGAAAATATGGCGGTGGATGTTTTTATGGTTATCAATCCGGATCGCACTCTCCGCGAAGCGCGCATCGTCAATATGCCGCGCTACTACTCGGACAATTTTTTCAGGGCGGCGGCGGACAGCGCGCTCCGGGCGGTGCGGAGTCCTTTATGCTCGCCTTTCGACGTTCCTCCTGATAAATATGATGTCTGGAATACGGTCACCGTCACGTTCAACCCGAAGGACATGTTCTGATGAAAAAAACGAGACTCCGCAATATCCTGCCGGTGCTTCTTTCTGCGGTTATTCTGGTGTGCGCCGGGTCTGTACCGGCGCGGGCGGAGCTCAAAATCGACGTCACGCGCGGGCAGGTCAATCCGATGCCCATCGCCATCCCCGATTTTTACGGCGTGGCGGGTGCGGATCAGGAGCTTGGCCGCAACATGGTGGAAGTCATCAACGCCGACCTGAAACGCTCCGGCCTCTTTCGCCCGCTGGATCCCAGATCGTTCATTCAGGATGCTCGCGCGGCACAGGCCCGCCCGAACTTCGGGGAATGGCGCGCCATCAACGCGCAGGCGCTGGTCACGGGCGTTCTGAGCAGGATGGGGGATGGCCGCACCCGCGTTGAATTCAGGTTGTGGGATGTTTCCGCCGAACAGCAACAGGTCGGAATGGCCTATATGACGACCGCCTCCAACTGGAGGCGGATCGCCCATATCATCTCGGACACGATTTACAAACGGGTCACCGGCGAGGAAGGGTATTTCGACAGCCGCATTGTTTACATTTCCGAGACGGGCCCCGCCAACAAGCGCATCAAGCGTCTGGCGATCATGGATCAGGACGGCCAGAACCATCATTTTCTGACGGACGGCAGGACGCTTGTTTTAACGCCGCGCTTTTCGCCGACGGCTCAGCAGATCACCTATATGGCGTATTACAACAACAAGCCGCGCGTCTATCTTTACGACATCGACTCAGGCCGTCAGGAGGTGCTCGGGGACTTTCCCGGGATGACCTTCTCGCCGCGTTTCGCGCCCGATGGCAACAAGGTCGTCATGAGCCTGATCAAAAACGGCAACAGCGACATCTACACCATGGATCTGCGCAACCGGGGCGTTGCCCAGCTGACCCGGGGCAATTCGATCAGCACAAGCCCGTCTTATTCACCGGACGGCAAGTCCATCGTGTTTGAATCGGACCGCAGCGGCACGCAGCAGCTCTACGTCATGAATTCGGACGGCAGCGGCGCGCACCGCATCACCTTTGGCGACGGGAGATATGCTGGCCCCGTCTGGTCGCCGAGGGGAGACCTGATCGCGTTCACCCGGATGTATCAGGGGCAGTTTTTCATCGGCGTCATCCATCCCGACGGACGGGGCGAGCGCCTGATTACGCAGGCCTATCACGTGGAAGGCCCCACCTGGGCGCCCAATGGCCGCGTCCTCAGTTACTTCAAGGAAGTCCCGACGGGCGTGCGCAAAACGAGCCGCTCCGCGCAGCTTTTCACGATCGACCTGACCGGCTTCAACGAAACCAAAGTCCCCACCCCGCTCGACGCCTCCGACCCTGCCTGGTCGCCATTGAACCCTTGAGGGGGGTTGAGCGGAGAGAGGGGGATAGGGGATCGTATTTTAAATTCGCTCCTGCAGAGGGCGATGAGTCCTGACCCTAGGCGGATGCCGCATAGGCATTCACCCGGTCGAGCAGCCCGTTTTTCTCCGCAGGCGTCAGGAAGCTGGCTTCGACGCCGTTCCGCGCGAGAGTCAGCAGGTGCGGCTTTTCGAGGGAGAGGGCTTTCGTGACAGCCTTGTAGTTGTCGTTCATGTACCCGCCGAAATAGGCAGGGTCGTCGGAATTAACGGTGGCTTTCAATCCGAGCTCCAGCATTTTCTTCAGGGGATGCTTTTGCATGTCCTTGACGACGCGGAGCTTGAGATTGCTGAGGGGGCAGACGGTCAACGCCATGTTTTCCTTGACCAGCCTTGCGACGAGCTTCTGGTCTTCGAGTGCGCGGTTGCCGTGGTCGATCCGGCTGACTTTCAGCAGGTCGAGAGCCTCCCGGATGTACTCGGGAGGGCCTTCCTCCCCGGCGTGGGCGACGGTCAGGAACCCTTCGGCGCGGGCCCTGGCGAAAACCTTTTTGAACTTCGAGGGCGGGTGGCCGACCTCGGAGCTGTCGAGGCCGACGCCGATGATGCGGTCTTTGTAGGGCAAGGCCTGTTCCAGCGTCTTGAGAGCGTCTTCCTCGCTCAGGTGGCGGAGGAAGCACATGATGAGGCGGGAGGATATGCCCAGTTTCTTTTTGCCGTCGTCGAGCGCGCGGGTGATGCCGTTCAGGATTGTTTCGAACTTTATGCCGCGCTCCGTGTGCCCCTGCGGATCGAAGAATATCTCCGTGTGGACGACGTTCTGCGCCGCAGACTTTTCAAGATACGCCCATGTAAGGTCGTAGAAGTCCCGTTCGGTCTGCAAAACGCCCATTCCCTGATAATAAATATCGAGGAAATCCTGGAGGTTGCCGAAGTCGTAGGCTTTCCTGACTTCGTTCGCCGACTTGAAGGGCAGCTTGACTTTGTTGCGCTGCGCCAGTGCGAACAGCATTTCCGGCTCCAGACTGCCCTCGATATGCAGATGCAGTTCGACTTTGGGAAGACCCTCGATGAAAGAATTCATGTTTGTCATGGCTGTTTTTGCTCCACGTTTATGTTACCTAGGACTGTTTTTTCTCCAGAAGAATGCTGACCCAGATGCATCCGGCGATGACCGTCAGCGTGGCCGGAACGATCCAGAGCGACGGCCTGACGCCCAGCAACAGCACCGTAAAGAGGATGCTGAGCAGCACGAAGGACGTCACGGCCATGGGCGACACCCATGCCGGACTGAAGAGGGCGTAGGCACAGGCAAACATGAAATTTCCCAGCGGGAGGAAAACAACGGAAGCGATCGCCGTCCGGCTCAGCATTCCCGTATGGGCGTAAAAACCAGACATCAGCGAGGGCAGCATCTGGCCGCTTACGAAAAACACACTGACCATGAAAACGGCCTGCGTTAAAAAAACAAGAATCGCGCATTTAATCAGTTCCGGCATCATGTCCTGCGGCTCCTATTTCGTCGTCACCGGCTCTTTTTCGTTTTTGTTGCTGGGCGTGCGTGACTTGATCTTTCTCGCGATGAATTTTTTATAGCCGGCGATGATTTCCTTCGCCGTGCATTCCTTCTCGATCTCGAGGACGACGCGATCCGGAAGATTGACGCAGGCGTCCATATCGAGTTCGCGCATCATCTGGACGACCGTCGCGGCGAGGCTTTCAATGGTAAAACCGGACTCCGGCGTGAAATTAATCACTTCATCATCCTGGCTGCGGCGCGACATTCGTAACCCCTTTATTCCGGCAGGCTGCTCCTGAAGCCTTTTTACGCCCGAAGCGTAGCATATTCCAGTCCCTTCATTTGAAAAAATATGAAAAATATTTGTATTTTTACTGAAAAGATATACACTGCCCGATTCATGAACACGCTCGGCTTTGAAAAAGACCCCAAGGATACCCGCGTCGTCGTCGCCATGTCCGGCGGCGTCGATAGTTCCGTCACGGCGGCGCTGCTGCATGAACAGGGCTATCAGGTCATCGGCATCACCCTGCAACTGTGCGATCATGACGGGACGCTCCGGAGCATCCGCGATGCGAAGGACATCGCCGGGAGCATGGGATTCGAGCATCACGTTCTCGACCGCCGGAGCCGTTTTCAGGACATCGTGGTTCTGGATTTCGTCGAAAGCTATCTGCGCGGCGAAACGCCACTCCCCTGCGCGCGCTGCAACCGGAGCGTAAAGTTCGGGGAGTTGCTCGACGCCTCCAGCGCCCTCGGCGCGGACTGCATGGCGTCGGGGCACTATGTCCGGCGCGTCATGGGCCGGGAAGGCGCGGAAATACACAGGGCGGCCGATCTCTCCAGAGACCAGAGTTATTTCCTGTTCGCAACCGCGCCGGAACAACTGGATTTCCTGCGATTCCCTCTGGGCGGCTGGACGAAAGACGTTACGCGGCGGCATGCGGATCGCCTCGGCCTCGCCGTCGCGGAAAAGCCGGACAGCATGGACATCTGCTTCGTGCCGGACGGCGCCTACGCGAAGGTCGTGGAGAAATTCCGCCCCGGCGCCCTCCGCCCCGGCGACATCGTGCATATCGACGGCCGCGTCCTCGGACGGCACGACGGGATCATCAACTACACGATCGGACAGAGGCGCGGCATCGGCATCGGCGGCGGCCATACAGAAAACAATTCTCCGCTGTTCGTGACGGGTCTGCGGCCCGGAGAAAATCAGGTCGTCGTCGGCCCTTATGAAGCTCTGGCGCGCAATACGGTTCATCTGAAGGAAGGCAACTGGCTGACGGATGTTCCGGTTGATGGTCTCGACGCGGACGTCAGGCTGCGCTCCGCCCAGCCGTCCCTGCCCGCGCGGATTTTCAGGGACAGGGTTGTCCTGAAACAATCCGCTTTCGGCGTCGCGGCGGGGCAGGCGTGCGTCTGCTACATCGGAAGCCGCATGATCGGCGGCGGCTGGATCACAGGGTCGGAATGAACAAGACCTGCATCTCTAAGTCATTGATAATAATATAAAAAGTATTTCATAAAAATAATCTTTGCCATCCTGCCACTATCGGACTATCATTCGAGCGTTCGATTTAGGTTCTGGCTTGTTTGCTGCCCTCAAGGCTCCCACCAAGGCATTTCTGTTTTTCGGATATCAGATTTGCACAATGGTTGTGTGAATCTCATGCACGGGAAGTGCGTTTTCTAAAAGGAGGCCTAATAAAATGGCAACAGGTACAGTCAAATGGTTTAACGCTCAAAAAGGTTTCGGTTTCATTCAGCCCGATGGCGGCGGAAATGATGTGTTCGTTCACATCAGCGCCGTCGAGGCAGCGGGTCTGCGCGGCCTGAATGAAGGACAGAAAGTCAGCTACGACGTCATCACGGAAAAAGGCAGAGCCTCTGCCGGGAACCTGAAAGCCATCTAAGGCTTTCTGTTCATCCAGGAAGAATCAGGCCCGGCGTTTCAAAGCGCCGGGCTTTTTTCTTGAGGATTCAACTTTTCATGCGAATCATGCCAACTCAGATAGATATTGACCCCTATTTCCCTCTCCCCTTGCGGGAGAGGGAGGGAAACACGAAGTGGGAGGGGGAGGGGTTAAGTTATTGAAACAATTAGATTCCGGCGCATCAAAGGTTTAATGGCGACGTCGGGGAATTTCGTGGTTTTTCCACCAAAAGCTAAATCCTTTATTAACCATTTCAATGTCATGATGGGGAAGTAACCAGAAGAGTATCTTTTGGTTCTCAACCTTAGAAAAGGAACACAATCATGACAGAAGTAACACTCACCTCAGCAATGCGCGCAAACCTGCTCTCATTGCAAGGCACCGCCGTCCTTATGGGACAGACCCAGTTCCGCCTCGCAACCGGCAACAAGGTCAACAGCGCCCTTGATAACCCGACCTCTTTCTTCGCCGCACAATCCCTGAACAACCGCGCTTCAGACTTGTCCTCCCTTCTGGACGGAATGGGGCAGAACATTCAGGTTCTGAAAGCCGCCTCTCAGGGTATTGATGGTCTGAGTGCGTTGGTGAATCAGGCTAAAGCCGTTGCACAGACCGCTCAGTCTCAGGCAACCGGCGGCGCCATGTTTACCGGCACA
>JAZDGQ010000066.1:0-19815 GCA_043806835.1 Pseudomonadota bacterium
GGTGCGGAAGTTGTGGTTCCCGTAGAAAACGGAGAAAATCGTACGCTATCCAAACCTTTGCTCGCTTCGGCAATCGCTCTGCTCGCCCGACTTCCCGCCCGCAAGGCTGGCACCCTGATCCGCAATCCCGCCACGGGCGAAATGATGAAGGGCGCAGCAAAACCCGCGTCTGTCCGCGTCAAGATTCGCCCTTTGAAAAAACTGAAGACGGCGGCGCTTTCCTAATTACGCTCTGCCATTTTAGACGTAAAGGCCTGTCCGCGTCTCCACCTCGTCAATTACCATGCCTTTCTGGAGGGGCATGGCTTTTCGACAGGAGGCAGGTTCTCGCGCTGCCTTCCGCCACGCGGCTTGAGGCCGAGCCCTTCAAGACCGCTCTCAAACCACGCCATAGGCGCCCGATTGACCGTGCTGCGCGACACACCCGTCGCCTTTGCTATCGCTTCCTGCGTCATCCCGCGCGCCACGCGCAGATGAACCATCTGGAGGCGACGGTACAGGGCGCTATTGCCCTTCGCCTCACGCAAAGCCTACGCGATCTTGCGACCGTCCATCTCCGACATTCCTGTTCCTGTTGCCATATCCACCTCCAAAGCGGTTAGGGCTCCAGTGAATCACATCATTACGGGCTTGGGAATCCCCCTTGATTCATAATGGTCGGAGATTGGTATTACCCGTGCTCTGCAATGCTGCTTTTGAGAAATTCCATAGCCTTTTCGACCGGCAGTGGCTTGCTGAAAAGATACCCTTGTCCGGCATCGCATCCAAGTCCCGCGAGGGAGTGAACCTCGTTGATGGACTCGATCCCCTCGGCGACGATGGACAGGTCGAAGGTCTTGGCCAGAGACACGATGGCGCGCACCACATCGAGGCTTTTGGTGTTGTTATGAATATCCTGAATAAAGGAACGGTCGATCTTGAGAACGTCGATCGGGAAGCGGTGCAGGTAGCCGAGGCTTGAATACCCGGTGCCGAAGTCGTCCAGCGCGATTGTAAGCCCCTGTTTTCTAAGGTCTTTCAGCGCCACTTCCGCCTGTTCCGGATTTCCCATCAGGGCGCTTTCCGTGATTTCAAGCACGATCTGCGCCGGATCCGCGCCGCTCTCCCCGATGATGGAGGCGATCTGTCCGGAAAAATCCCCGGAATCGAAGTGGACGCCGGAAAGGTTGACGCTCACATAGAGCTTGCGGCCGATATTGCCGGCGGCATCCTGAAACTCCTGAACGATCTGGCAGGCGCGCTTCAGCATCAGCATGTCCAGGTGCCAGACGACGTCGGTGCGTTCGGCTACAGGGATGAATTCCATCGGCGGGATCATCCCTTTTTCCGGATGATGCCAGCGGATCAGCGCCTCGAATCCCAGCAGTTTTTCGTCCGGCAGGGACACAATCGGCTGGAGGTGGGGGGCGAACTGCCTTTTCTCGATGGCCTGGGTGATTTCCTGCGCCATGCGCAGCTCTTTCAGGGCGGTTTCTTTCTGGAGGCGGAGGCCGAGCAGAAAATCATCCGCCCTGTCGATCAGCTTTATATCCCTGTTTTCACAGGGCAGGATATCAACTTCGGAATCCGGATCCGCCGGCGCAGCGCCCCACTGGCGGTAACGGTTCACCAGCAGGCTCATCAGCAGTCCCGCCAGAGGGTCGAGCTGCATGATGCGGTTTTGGAAGATATGCGGGAAAATGCGGAAGACTTCGCAGTCCTTCGTCGCGATCGCCGTGGCCGTCCTCGACCCCGGCCCCAGCAGCGCCGTTTCTCCGAACACTTCGCCTTCGCCCAGACGCACGAGAGGGACTTTTTTGCCTTCTCTTTCGACGCTGATCTCGATCTCGCCCTTTTCAATGATATAGGCGCAATCCCGATTGTCCTTCTCGCTGAAGACAGCCGCGCCTTTCAGATAAAGGCTGCGCATTTGCTGCAGGTCCATTTTTTGCGCGGATTTTGCGACTGTATTCATGCAAGCTCCTCAAACTCAGGATGAGTTTGCAAGTATATCGCAGGCACGTCAAGCGGCTAGTCAGGCGGCCCCGTTTGTACTACCATCCGGACATGACGGATAACGATTTATTCGACGAAAAAGACCCCTTCGGCCTGCCGCCGGCGGTGGATAACGCGCCTCCTGAATACACGGTGAGCGAGTTGAGCCGCAGGCTCAAGCACGTGGTCGAGGAGGAATTCTCATACGTGCGTGTGCGGGGGGAGATTTCAAAAGTCACTCTCGCCAGATCCGGGCATCTCTACACGGCGCTGAAAGACGCCGACGCCGTCCTGGACGCGGTATGCTGGAAGGGAACCGTCTCCCGCCTCGCGGTCAGGCCGGAGGAGGGCATGGAGGTCGTCTGCACAGGAAGCCTGACGACGTACCCCGGACGATCCAACTATCAGCTTGTCATTGAAACGATGGAACTGGCCGGACAGGGCGCGCTTCTGAAAATGCTGGAGGCGCTCCGCCGGAAACTGGCCGCCGAGGGATTGTTCGATCCGGCGCGCAAGAAGCCCATTCCCTTCCTGCCGGACGTGATCGGCGTCATCACGTCCCCCACCGGCGCGGTGATCCGCGACATCATGCACCGCCTCGACGAAAGATTTCCCCGCCGGGTGCTGCTGTGGCCGGTGGCGGTGCAGGGGCAGACCGCCGCCGCACAGGTGACGGCGGCCATTCGCGGCTTCAACGCTCTGCCCGCAGATTCGCCTTTCCATCCCGACCTTCTGATCGTGGCGCGGGGGGGAGGCTCTCTGGAAGACCTGATGCCGTTCAACGATGAAACTCTGGCGCGGGCGGCGGCGGCCAGCGTCATTCCGCTGATTTCCGCCATCGGCCATGAAACCGACACCACGCTGATCGATTACGCCGCCGACCTGCGCGCCCCGACGCCGACCGCCGCCGCCGAAATGGCCGTTCCAGTCCGCGCCGAATTGCTTTTGCAGGTGATCGACGGCGAACGACGGCTTGTCTCCGGCGTCCATCGCCTGCTGCAACAGCACAGAGTCCATTTGCAGGGGTTGGGGCGCGGCCTTGGCGATCCGAAACGGCTGCTGGAATCGGGGATGCAGCGGCTCGACCATCTGTCATCCAAGCTCGATCTGGGATTGAAAAACGGACTGCACCGCCGGAGCGCAAGGCTGAACGAACTTTCCGCCAAGCTCTCTCAGCAAGCCCTGACCCGGCAGGTCAGGGATATGCTGCGGATACTGTCCGGCGTCGGAGAAAGACTGGCGCATGCCGGGCGGAAAATTCTCGCCGACCGCACGGTGAAGCTGCAAAACATCTCCGCCCTGCTGGAGAGCCTGTCCTTCGAACGCGTGCTGGAGCGCGGCTATGCGGTTGTCTTTGACGACGAGGGAGGCATCATCTCATCATCGCTGAAACTCTCCCCCGGTCAGAAGATAGAACTCCTCTTCAGGGACGGGAAAAAGAAGGCCGTGGCGGGGAAGTAGGGCGGGCTTGGAAGGGCGCGGAAAAAATTGACAGAACAGACGTTATCCATGATAGTAGAGAGGTAGTTTTCAAAGCCAGAGGTTGTGAGTCTGCCTTCCGCCGGGAGCATCATTTTGCTGAGACCATAAGACAAGGAAGGTTGAGTCGCCACAAGGATACGGGGGCGAAGGGAGTACTAAAATGATTACATCGCAAGCGTTTGCTGTCTGTATTTTTGCGGCGGCCCAGACCTATGCTGTGCCCCCCTCCGTCCTTATCGGCATCCTCAATGTCGAGGGGGGTAGGGTCGGTCAAGCAGTACACAACCCCAACAACACCTACAGCCTCGGTCCTATGCATATCAACACCCTCTGGATACCAGAATTAGCTCGTTTTTGGGATGTCAGTGAGCAGGTTGCGTTGAATAGGGTGCGTGACGATGCCTGCGTCAATGTCGGCATAGGTGCGTATATCCTGCGCAGCAAGATAGACGAAACCGGCAGTTTGTCTGAGGGTGTCGCCCATTACCGTTCATCTAACCCTCAGCTTGGCGATAGCTATAGGGCAAAGGTGGTCAGCGCGATGAAAAAATATGAGTCTATACACTCCCCAGACGATCTGGTTCCTTCAATAAGATCGCCTAGTGAAGATCCAGAAAAAATTTCAAATAGAGAAGATCTAGAAAAAATTCTAAAAGGAGTGTCGGATTCTGTTATTCCTTAAAAAGAAGCGATAAACACATCAACCCTATCAAAATTGAAAACATAGCAATGGCTTGGTTCAAAAAATACTTCATAGATAACGAGCAAGATTTCCCTGCGGGCATAAAACTTGTATTAAAAACCGCAGGCCTTTTTTCAGTATTTATACTGACATACTGTGTTGCACCGAACATCAATGAGATATTTGAGCAGCAAAAAAAACAATCCGCTTTCTATCAGCTATATTTCGAAAGTTTTAATACTGATTCAAAAGATTTCTATGGGAAGATGACTGTTTATGTAGCAGATTCAGATGCAAAAATTGATAAGGAACAATACAATAAATTGCGCGAGTTAATTGCTCGGATGCAATTGCGCGCTTTAGAGCTTTTTGTAATCTTGCAGGTTGATAATAAGGCAAAGATTTTAGTGCCATATCAATCAAGTCTGAATGGTTTTCTCCCCTATATAAAAGAGGCCTATGCAGGGGAGATTAAAAATAAAGAACAGTTAAGGGCTAATGTAAAAGAATTTTCTTCACGAACCGCTGACTTAATGGAAATGCTCGCCCGTGAAGCAAATATTATTAAAAAATAAAAGCCATTTTTCATTGAGCATCCTCACCCCTCCCACCCCCGCCGGTCGCTTAAACTCTCCCCCGGTCAGAAGATAGAACTCCTCTTCAGGGACGGGAAAAAGAAGGCCGTGGCGGGGAAGTAGGGCAGTGACACGCCCTAATCCTGGTTGACGGGGCAAGCTTTAAAATCCAGCCCCACGTCGAAATGGGGGGCGCTGTGCGTCAGGGCGCCGACGGAGATCACGTCCACGCCGGTCGCGGCGATCTTCGCGATGCGCTCCAGCGTGACGCCGCCCGAGGCCTCCACCACCGCCCGGCCACCGACCATTTTCACGGCCGCCGCCATGTCTTCGAGGCTCATATTATCGAGCATCACCACATCGACGCCCTCCCCCAGAACTTCTTTCAGCTGCGCCAGAGTATCGACCTCGATTTCGATTCTGACCATATGCCCGACGCCCCCCTTGGCGCGGCGCAGGGCAATTGCTACGCCGCCCGCGACGGCGATATGGTTGTCCTTGATGAGAATCGCGTCGTCCAGTCCCAGGCGGTGATTCATCCCGCCCCCGACCCTGACCGCGTATTTCTCGATCGAACACAATCCGGGCGTCGTTTTGCGGGTGGAACAAATTTTTGTTTTATGAGCGCCGACGGCTCCGGCCATCCTGCGGGTGAGCGTCGCAATTCCAGACATATGCCCGACGAAATTCAGCGCCACGCGCTCCGCCGCCAGAAGGGAGCGCGCGCAGCCCTCGATCTCCATCACCGCGTCGCCGGAATTCACGTCCGCGCCCTCGGCTTTCAGCCGCCTGACGGTCAATGACGGATCGACCAGCTTGAAGGCGATTTCAGCCGCGTCCAGCCCGGCGATCACGCCCTCCTGACGCGCCGCCATGACCATGCGGGCGTTGGCCTCCGCCGGAATGACGCACGCACTGGTGATGTCCCCTGCGCGGCCAAGGTCTTCCTCCAGTGCCCGGCGCACCAGAGGCTCCAGAATAACATGGGGCAGGGGGGCTATGTCCGTCATACGACATTCTCCAGTTTTGCGGCGGGCGTCAACATATTGGAAGTCAGGATATCTATTTCCTTCAAGGTCACGAAAGACCTTTTTTGCCACGACTCCACAGGCCCCGGATAATCGGCGCGGCAATGACCGCCCCGGCTTTCGGTGCGGCGCAGAGCCGATACCGTCACCATGCGCGCCGCGAGAGCCATATCGGCCAGCCGGGAATCCGTGCCTTCAGCCTTCCGCCCGATGTTCATGATATCACGGAGCGCCCCGATCATCTCCCGTTCATGGCGGCGGATGCCCACCAGATCGGTCATGATGCGGCGGAGAGCGTCTTTTTCCGGCTGCATCGTGCGTGTTTGCGGCAGAACCGGCAGGGCTTCGATATTAATCCGTCCCGCATCGGTTTTGGCATTTTGCACGTCCGCCGCCGTCCGCCCGCCCATGACGATAGCTTCCATGAGAGAATTGCTGGCCAGCCGGTTGGCGCCGTGCAGGCCGGTCGCGGCAACTTCGCCGCAGGCCCAGAGGCCGGGAACGTCGGTGCGCCCGTTCAGATCCGTCGCCACGCCGCCCATATGATAATGCGCCGCCGGAATCACCGGCGCCAAATCGCGCCGGGGATCGAGGCCGGCGCGGGCGCAGGCTTGCAGCAACGCCGGAAATTGCGCGACATCGACGGAGCGGCAGTCAAGAAAGACTTTCTGACCCTTCTGAAGTTGCGCGAAAATGGCGCGGCTGACCACGTCACGCGGCGCGAGTTCCGCCATTTCATGATATTCCGGCATAAACCTTTCGCCGAGACTGCTCAGAAGGAGAGCTCCTTCGCCGCGCAGGGATTCGCTTGCCAGAGGCGCGGGATCTTCACCGATGTCAAGCGCTGTCGGGTGAAACTGCACGAATTCGAGATCCGAAAGCGTCGCGCCCGCCCGCGCCGCCATGGAGATTCCGCGCCCGACGGCTCCAAGAGGATTGGTCGTGGCGGCGTAAAGGCCCCCGATGCCGCCGGTCGCCAGGATCACGGCAGGAGCGGCGAAAACAACCTGTCTGTTTTCTTCCGTCCGGCGGCCAAGAACGCCCTGCACCGTCCCTCTGTCAACGCCATCGCGGCGGATGATTCTCTCGACCGTCACCCCTTCGACAAAAACGATGGAGGGCGTTTTCCTGACGGCTTCCGCGAGAGCGTGCATCAGTTCATGACCGAAGCCGTCACCGGAAGCCGCTTTCAGCACGCGGCGACGGGAATGACAGGCTTCGCGGCTCATCCTGAAAGCGCCGGCATCGTCGCGGTCGAACCGCACGCCGTATGTCTCCAGAATCTTCACATGGCGCGGCGCTTCGGCGATCAAAACGCGCACGACTTCCGCGTCCGCCGTCCCCGCCGCCGCATTTATCGTGTCCGAAACGTGGCTGACGACCGTATCTTCCGCGCCCACAGCGGCGGCGATCCCCCCCTGCGCCCATGCGCTCGCGCAGACCCCGCCAAGAGGTTCCTCGCTGAGGACGATGACGCGCCGGGGCGCAAGGCTCAGCGCCGAAAACAACCCGGCGGCTCCGGCTCCAACGATCACGACGTCCGCGCTGTCCTCGATTTCCGGCGTCATTTTGTTTTCACCGCCAGCATTCTTTCCACCGCGCACCGCGCGCGCGCCGCAACGGCCGGATCGACCGTCACTTCATGCGTCATGGTTTGCAGACAGGTCAGGATGTTTTTCAGCGAAATCATTTTCATGTACGGACACAGATTGCACAGGCGGACGAATTCCACGCCGGGGTTTTCCACCGATAAATTGTCAGACATGGAGCATTCGGTCACCAGCAAAACCTTTTTCGGCTGCCTGTCCCGCACATAATTGCTCATCGCCCCGGTTGAACCGACCACATCCGCCTCGTCTGCCACGTCCGGCGGACATTCCGGGTGCGCCAGAACGACAACCCCCGGCCATTCCTTGCGGAACTTGCGGACATCCTCCGGCGTGAAGCGCTCATGCACCTCGCAGGCTCCCTGCCACGTCAGGATTTTCTTTTTTGTCAGCTTCGCGATATTGCGGGCGAGATACTGGTCGGGAATCATCAGCACCGCGTCGCCGTCCAGGCTCTCGACAACCGCGAGCGCGTTGGACGAAGTGCAGCATACGTCCGACTCCGCCTTCACTTCGGCGGAGGTGTTCACATATGTAACGATCGGCACGCCCGGGTGTTTTTTGCGCAGCATCCGCACGTCCCCGGCCGTGATGGAGGCGGCGAGCGAGCATCCGGCGCTCAGGTCGGGAAGCAGAATTGTTTTTTCCGGGGAAAGGATTTTTGACGTTTCCGCCATAAAATGCACGCCTGCCTGCACGATGAGTTTGGAAGAAGTCCCGGCGGCCTGCCGCGCCAGCTGCAGGGAGTCCCCGGTGAAATCCGCGACGCAGTGGTAAATTTCCGGCGCCATGTAGTTGTGCGCGAGGATGACCGCGCCTTTTTCTTTTTTCAGGCGGTTGATCTCGGCGATATACGGAGCATGCCCCTTCCACTCGGCCGGGGTCACCACACGTTTGACCTTTTCGTAAAGAACCTCCGACTCCAGTTCGCCGTCGCCAAATCCGTGACGGATTCCATGCTTCAGGCCTGCCTCCTGAACACCATTGTCAAACATTTTCGATCTCCATGGACATTACGTTCGGATCGGATACTGTTATGCTCAAAGTGAGCATAACTACTATACTCCATTTGAGTATAAAGTCAATGAAGATAAAGATTCAGGAAGACTGGCAATTTCTGTTCGGCATCAGATAACAGCCTGCTGAAAAACCATCACCGCTTCGGGACGGTTTCGACGAGACCCAGGTTCATTTCCAGAGCCGCGCACAGCATATGCCCGAGGATGATGTGCATTTCCTGTATCCGGGCGGTCGTCGGCGAGGGAACATTGAGGAGGATGTCGCAAAGGGAAGCCATGTCCCCGCCGGTCTTGCCGGTCAGGCCGACGGTGACGATCCCCATCTTCCGCGCCTCCATCAGCGCGTTGAGGATGTTCCGGCTGTTGCCGGAAGTGCTGATGCCGATTGCCACGTCGCCTTTTTTGCCGAGCGCCGCGACCTGGCGGGAGAAGATATGGTCAAAGCCGAAATCGTTGCCTATGGCCGTCAGCGCCGAGGTGTCGGTGGTAAGCGCGATGGCCGCAACCGGGGCGCGGTCGGTTCTGTAACGGACGGTCAACTCCGTCGCAAGGTGCTGGGCATCCGCCGCGCTGCCGCCGTTGCCGAAAAACAGGATCTTGCCCCCCGCCGCGATGCTGGCGGTGGCCGCCACCAGAAGTTCCTCGAACGGCTCGACGAGGGACTGGCGGGTCGCTTTTCCAACAGCCTCGTGTTCATCAAATTCGGCCTGCCAGAAAGCCGCGTAAGAGAATGTCATTTGCTCTCCTTGTTGTGCTTCAGCTGATCGGTTGTTTGTGCAAAACCGATTGCAACCTTGTACCTGTGTGCTTCGGAGGGGTTCGCCATCGGGATTTTGAGAACATGCTCCTCCATGCTGCCTCCGTTTCCGTCCTTATCGAACTCAATCTTCGTGGAAAAAGACCTTCTTTGCAGGATATCCTCCTCCGGCGACAGAACGGCTATGAAATAGGACAGTTTTTCCTCTTTCAGGGGGGGGTCGGCGGCCCCCTTTCTGGCGGTGAACGGCAGCGTCAGGCTGATCTCGACCCTGTTTTTCTCAAATCTGCACTCGCCGGAAAACCCGCCGATGCGCGCTTCCGCGCCGTTGGAAACGACGGACGAAGCCCTGGAGACGAGGCCCGTTTCCGGGCAGGAAAACACCTCCTCCGACGGGGAGAACATGGCACAGCCGGACAGAAAAAGAACGGCCAGAAAAGCGACAGTGCGCATGTTTTGAACCTCACTTTCTGACAGGATACCCCGCATACGGCCTCGACTCAAGACGGCATGAACGGAAGGAACTTTTCGGTTTCAGAATAAAAACAAGATACTTGTATCCTTATGGTCGAATTCCTCGCAGCTTACCGCTGGATTGTCCACTAAAAATAGCTTTTTTTGCTTGACAGATATAATTTTTTATTTTCTTTATCGTGTTCATGAATCAAGAAATATGGTACTTTAAGAAAAGATGTTCTGCGATTGCCAAGAAAATGGTAAAGGAGCGGCAGAGATGAAAAGAGGGAAATATTCTTCTTGCGACATTGCAAAATGGTTCGTAGACCGTGCTGACAGAAGTGGCGGTGAAGATTTTACGCACCTGAAACTTCAGAAGTTGATTTACTATGCCCAAGCATGGTTTCTCGCTAACCATAATCAAGCTCTTTTTAACGAAGACGTGCAGGCATGGCCACATGGCCCGGTTGTTCCTGAAGTATGGCATACATATAAGAAATATGGATTTACGCCAATTCCTGAAAGTGCGAATAAAGACAGCAAGTTAGATAAATCCGTATCTGTATATTTGGAAAAAATTTACTCTGCGTATGCAAAATATTCGGCTAAAGGTCTTGAAGAATTTACTCATAAAGAAGACCCTTGGATAAAGACACGCGGAAAGTTACCAATTGAATCTAAATGTGAAAAAACAATTGATAAGGCTTTAATACGTGATTACTACGCCAAGCTTATCGATAAAGAATGGACGCATTAGAGGAAATAAAAACTGGCGGAGAGGAGAAGCCTGTTCTCATAGATACAGAGAATGAGGTTCTGAAGCATTTCAGAGAGGGTTCTATTTCAGTCAGCCTCAAATATTATATGAGCTCATGTGAGTGTTTTTCTGAGTGGCAACAGCGAGAACTAAAGGCTTTTAGTGGGTTAGTTGAGAAATTAATTCAGAGAAATTTGATACAGGCAAAAGAACTGGGGCATTATCATCTTGGAAAACCTAGTAAACCACGCTTTTCGCGCCCGAAAGGAATTGGTGAAGATATTCAATTTTACAGTTTGGACGTACTAAAAAAGGCACGTATTCACGGTTTTTTTTGCTGGTTCAGTATTCTTTCTGGTGTGGCTTGATCGTGAACATGAGTGTTTAAAATCCTAAACTGAAAATAACGCTCACTATTCTAAACTACCTGAACGGATATATTCTTTCTATGAGGAAACCGAGGCTGAAAATCATTCTGGCGCGGCCACGGGGTTTTTGCGCCGGGGTGGATCGTGCAATAGAGATCGTCGAGCGCGCCCTGCGGAAATTCGGCGCGCCTGTCTATGTGCGGCATGAAATTGTACATAATAAGCATGTGCTGGAAGACCTGAAGAAAAAAGGCGCGGTTTTTGTCAAAGAACTGGACGAGGTGCCGGAGGGGGGGCAGGCTCCGGTTATTTTTTCCGCCCACGGCGTTCCCAAAAAAGTGCCGGAGGAGGCGCGACGCCGCAACCTGATCTATATCGACGCCACATGCCCACTCGTCACCAAAGTGCACAGGGAGGCGGAAACGCACCATCGCAGCGGGCGCCAGGTCATCCTGATCGGCCACGCGGGGCACCCGGAAGTCGTCGGAACGATGGGGCAGTTGCCGGAAGGCGCCGTCGTTCTGGTGGAAACAAAAGAAGACGCCGCCCGCGTCAAAATCGCACATCCAGAAAAAACAGCCTATATCACGCAGACGACCCTGTCCGTGGACGATACGCGGGAGATCGTCGCGGCGCTGAAGGAACGCTTTCCCAAAATCACGGCTCCCGAAAAAGAAGACATCTGTTATGCGACAACCAACCGTCAGGCGGCGGTGCGCGCCATTGCGCCCAGGGTCGATGCGCTGGCGGTGATCGGATCGCGCAATTCCTCCAACTCGAACCGCCTTGTCGAAACCGCCGGAGCCTGTGGCTGTCCCTTGGCCTTTCTTGCCGACAGCGCGAAAGATATCAACTGGGAGAATCTCAGGGACATCAAAACCCTCGGCCTGACGGCGGGCGCTTCGGCTCCCGAAATTCTGGTGCAGGAAGTCGTCGAGGCCGCGCGGCAATTTTTCGAGGTCGAGGAGGAAACCGTCGCTCTGGCCGAGGAGCAGATCGCCTTCAAGGTTCCCGGCATTCTGACAGGATCGTAATCATGGCCGTTTACACGCACATCTCCGGGGAAGACCTGACGCAGTACCTGACCCTGTTCGACCTCGGGCGGCTCGTGTCGCTTGCGGGCATCGCCGAGGGCGTTGAAAACACGAATTACAAGCTGGTCACGACGCAGGGAACGTTTGTCCTGACCTTGTTCGAGAAACGCACAAAGGCGGAAGACCTCCCCTTCTGCATCGCCTTCATGGAACACCTGCGGGGCGCGGACATCCACTGCCCTGCCCTCGTCGGAAGCCGGCGCGGGGAAAAAACAGTTCCCTTTCAGGGGAAGCCCGCCGTCCTCGCCGCGTTTCTGGAGGGGGACTGCCCCCGGCGCATCGAGAAATTCCATGTCGCCGCTGTCGGCGCGACTCTGGCGCGGATGCATATCGCCGGAGAAAAATTCTGGATGCGCCGGGACAACGGCATGTCTCTTCCAGCGTGGAAAAAACTGGTCGCCTCCTGCGGAAAGAAGGCCGGCTCTGTCGCGCCAGGTCTTTTCCCTTTTTTACGAAAGGAACTGGAATATCTGGAGAAAAACCTGCCCAAGGGACTGCCTGCCGGGGCGGTGCACGCCGATCTCTTCCCCGACAATGTTTTTTTCACGGGACGGCGCCTGACCGGCGTGATCGATTTCTATTTCTCCTGCACGGAAACATTCGCTTATGACCTGATGCTGACCCTGAACGCATGGTGCTTCGCCCCCTCGGGCAGGCCGGATGCGGAAAGGATGGCGGCGCTGTTGGGCGCTTACAAAAAAGAACGCCCTCTCTCCGCGGCGGAGAGTGAGGCGCTGCCTTATTTCGGGCGGGCCGCCGCGCTCCGCATTGTATCCACCCGCCTTTATGATATGCTTTATCCTGTCGAAGGCGCCGTCGTCAGGGCCAAAGACCCGCTGGAGTATGTGCGGATTTTGAAATTCCATCAGGCGGAAGGCCTTCCGGCATGAAGCATATCGATATGTTCACCGACGGCGCGTGCAGCGGGAACCCGGGCCCCGGCGGATGGGGCGTCGTTCTGCGCTACGGACGGAACGAAAAAGACCTGAAGGGGGGCGTCGCTTCCTCCACCACCAACAACCGGATGGAGCTGCAGGCAGTCATCGAAGGACTGTCCTGCCTGAAAGGAAGGTGTCATGTGACCATCCATACGGACAGCAAGTACGTGATGGACGGCGTCACGAAATATCTGACGGGCTGGAAGGTCAGGGGCTGGAAAACCTCCGACAGGAAAGATGTCAAGAACATCGACCTCTGGCAGAAGCTCGACGAAATCCTGCCGCGCCACCAGACCGACTGGGTCTGGGTCAGAGGGCATAACGGCCACGCCGAGAACGACCGCGCCGACGCTCTCGCCCGCGCCGGAATACCGGACGGGATAGCAAAATAATTTCGGGAAGGCAGAAAAGCTGTTTAGGGGAGATACGGGGTCTCGCGCCTGACGGCGCACCGGCCGAAGTCCGGCCCTGAAATATTCACCATGTTATTTCCGCGAGCTTCGCAGCCTGATCCTCCGTCATCAGGGGATCGATGATTTCATCGAGGCATTCCCCGCTGATCACCCGGTCCAGTTTATAGACCGTCAGGTTGATCCGGTGATCCGTCACCCGGCCCTGGGGGAAGTTGTATGTGCGGATGCGCTCCGACCTGTCGCCGGAGCCCACCTGTTCCTTGCGGTCGGCGGCGCGTTCCGAATCGAGTTTCCGCCGCTGCGCCTCGTAGAGGCGGGAACGCAGGATTTTCATCGCCCGCGCCTTGTTCTTGTGCTGGGATTTTTCATCCTGCTGCTGCACGACGACCCCCGTGGGGATGTGGGTGATCCGGACGGCGCTTTCCGTCTTGTTGACATGCTGCCCGCCCGCGCCGCCCGCGCGGAAAACGTCGATCCTGAGGTCCTTGTCCTCGATGTTCATATCCACTTCTTCCGCTTCGGGCAGGACGGCGACGGTCGCCGCCGAGGTGTGGACGCGCCCGCTCGCCTCCGTATCCGGAACACGCTGCACCCGGTGAACGCCCGACTCGTACTTCAGGCGCGAGAAGACATTCCTCCCTGTGACTTCCACCACCGCCTGCCGTATGCCCCCAAGATCGCTTTCCGACATCTCCATGACCTCGAAACGCCAGCCGTGATCCGCCGCATAGCGCCTGTACATGCCGAAAAGATCGGCGGCGAACAGGGCCGCCTCATCCCCCCCCGTGCCGGCGCGGATTTCAAGGATGGCGTTCCTGGCGTCCGCCTCATCTTTCGGCAGGAGGGTCATCCGGATATTTTTCTCGAGAACCGGGATAAGCTCTTTCAGGCGGTAAAAATCCTCTTCCGCCAGAGCCTTCATTTCCTTGTCGGAGAGGGGGTCGAGCATTATTTCCAAAGTCTGATGGGCGTCCGTCTTCGCTTTCTTGTAATCGCGGATCAGCTCCGTGAGGGGCGTCAGGTCCGAATATTCCTTTGAAAGCCTCGAGAACTCCTCCGACGGCAGGTCGCCGGAAGACATCAGGGATTCGATCTCCTGAAAACGCCCGAGAACCTGATCGAGCTTGCGGTCAAGCGACATGACGGTATATCAATCCTGCACCCTGGTTCTGCGTATCTTGAGACTTTTCGGATCGAGGACGATGCCGCGCACGATCTCGCCCGGCTTCCCGATTTCCTGGACGATCTGACCATCCACTTCGATCTCAAGACCCCCGGCATTCGCCGTCACCAGGGACAATCCTGGCTGGTCCGGCACGGAGTATTGTTCGCCCGGACGCAGAACTCTCATGAAAAGAACCTCCTGCCTGGCATCCGTGACCTGAATCCAGCTTGCCTGGGCGGCCCGCAACACGATGCGGCTCGACCCGCGCCTGATGTTAATGACGGGGGACGCATCCGGCCCCCTCTTTTCCGCCGCAGGGGCAGAGGGTTTTGGCGAAGGCGCCGTCATCTCCGGCATTTCCGCGACCGGTGTTTCCGCCTGCGGCTGCGCCTCCGGCTCCGCGACGGCGACAACCGGCGGCGCCGGAGAAAGCGTCAGGGCCGCAGCCGGCGCAACACTCGCAATTTCCGTCTTCTCCGGAACGCCGGACGTGGTCGTGGCGGCGGGCGGCGGCGGAATTTGCTCCGTGATCTTTCCGTCGCCCTCATGCACGTTGGAGTAAACCGCCCAGAGCACAAGAACCAGAATCGCCAGGAATGCCGCCACCCCGACCGTCATCGGATCCGGGATCCGGCTCTCCGCCTCCGGCTCCGGAAAGGACAGCTTCGCCGCCGCCACGTTTCCGTGCTCCGCCTTGAATTTATGAACGATCCCGGCGCCGTTCAGGCCCAGGAAATTCGCATAGCTCCGGACGAACCCGACGGCGTAGGTCATGCCGGGGAGCGCGTCGATATTGTTGTCCTCGATCGCCCGCAACTGGACGGGCCTGATATGGATGGACGACGAAACGTCCTCGATCTCCAGCTTTTTCGCCTCCCGCGCGGCGCGCAGCAGTTCGCCCACGGAAGTCTCCGCCGGACGGACGGCATCTGGGGCCGGTTTCTGTTTTCTTCCTTCGGCCATCATTGTGTTCCTTTCTGCGGGTCCGTGACCCTTGCGCCGCGTCAACCTTTGTGATCCAGGCCGTAGGCCGTGTGCAGGGAGCGCACGGCCAGTTCGGTATATTCGTCCGAGATCAGCACGCTCACCTTGATTTCCGAGGTGGTGATGACCTGAATGTTGATTCCCTTTTCCGCCAGCGTCAGGAACATTTTCTGCGCGATGCCCGCATAACTCCGCATCCCGATGCCGACGACAGAGATTTTGGAAACGTCCGCGCTTGATTCGATCTGCGTGCCCGGGAGCCTGGCTTTCAGCACCTCCAGAGTTTTCAACAGATCCGCGCGCGGAACAGTGAACGTCAGATCCGTCTTTTTATGATCCGGGGACAAGTTCTGCACGATCATGTCCACGTTGATCGCCGCGTCGGCCAGGGGGCCGAATACCTTTGCCGCCATGCCCGGCACGTCCGGCAGGTTTCTCAGCGTGACCTTCGCCTCGTCCCGGCTATGCGTAATGCTGCTGACAACTTCCTGTTCCATGATAAATTCCTCATCTACAACGAGAGTTCCCGTAAGATCGCTGCCCAGGGCTCCTTCAAAGCTGGAAAGAACCTGAACGGGAATCTTTTCTTTCATCGCCAGTTCCACGCAGCGGGTCTGCAGGACCTTGGCGCCCACAGACGCCATTTCCAGCATTTCCTCATAACTGATTTTATCGATCCTGCGCGCGCGCTTCACGATGCGCGGATCCGCCGTGTAGACCCCCCGCACATCCGTATAGATATCGCAGCGGTCGGCCCTGAGCGCCACAGCCACCGCCACCGCCGAAGTGTCGGAGCCGCCGCGCCCGAGCGTGGAAATGCGCCCCTCCGACGTGACCCCCTGAAAACCGGCGATCACGGCGACTTCGCCTTTCTTCAGGCCCTCCCTGATGGGATTTAATTCAATCGACTGGATGCGCGCCTTGCCATGCACCGCGTCGGTCATGATGGGCACCTGCCATCCCATCCAGGAACGCGCCGGAATCCCGCGCTTCTGCAACGCAAGCGCCAGAAGGCCGGAGGTCACCTGCTCCCCCGACGACACGACTGTGTCATATTCCCGCGCATCATAAATCTGGCTGATCTCCGAGCAGTAGGCGACGAGCTGATTTGTCGCGCCCGCCATGGCGGAAACAACCACGGCGACCTTGTGCCCGCCCTTGACTTCAGCCGCAACCTTATCGGCGACATTCTCTATCGCGGAAATGTTCGCCACGGAAGTGCCTCCAAATTTCAAGACCAGCAGACCCATGGTCTTCCTCATTGCATGAAAACAAGGCCGTCAATACCGCGAAATCGCCCCAAGGTTACACTGATTTAACATCGGGTTCCATAGCCGTTCCGGGCATGTTCAATATATGGCAAACCGCGCATAATTTCAGGTTTCCGGCCTCCGACTTCTGACTTCCGATTTCCTGACCGCCGTCAGGAAATAATTCACGTCGATGTCTTTCTCGCTGATGCCGAACCGACGCAGGAGCGGGTCGTAAACGATGCCGCTGATATTCACGGGTTCAAACCCCTCCTGCGCCAGGGGACGGACAATTTCCGAAGGCCTGACGAACTTCCTCCAGTCGTGCGATCCTTTCGGCGCCCAGTGAAGGAGATATTCTGCCGCCACGATCCCCAGCATAAAGGATTTCGGGGTGCGGTTGAGTGTGGAGAGGACGAGGATGCCGTTCTTTCCGGCCAGTTTGCAGCAGGAAGAGAGGAAGAGCGCCGGATCGGAGACATGCTCGAGGATCTCCAGCGCGATGACGGCGTCGAATTTTTCCCCCTTTGCGGCCAGTTGCTCGGCTGTCGTCACTTTGTAATCGATGTTCAGTTTTTGCCGACGGGCATGCGTCTTGGCGGCGTTGATGCTCTTGTCTCCCGCATCCACGCCCGTCACAACGGCTCCCAGACGGCAGAGAGGCTCCGCCACAAGGCCGCCGCCGCACCCGATGTCAACGATGCGAAGCCCCCCAAGCGGCGCGGCCTCTGTCGTGTCACGATGAAAACGGGCGCATATCTGCCGCCTGAGATATTCCACGCGAACAGGATTGAGCCGATGCAGGGATTTCAGAGCCCCGGTCTCGTCCCACCATTGCCCGGAAAGAGAATCAAACTGATGCACTTCATCCGCATCGATCGTGCTCCGGGCGGACTTTTTTTCGGATTTTCCGGCTTTTTTTTTCATGGAGAACCTCTTCCAGACTCTTGTTTTTAAATGATTTTATACGGAAATCAATCAATTATTAACAAAACATTAATTCCATATCTCATTTACTTAACTAATATTTTACCCGTTATGCGTATTCTCTGAATTGGGGAAAATACTTAAGAAAAATAAACAGGGGGATGCAAATGAATAGGGGTTTCGATAATACAGATAATTACGCCCAAACAATAGCCGTTTCACTGGACGTTCTGCGCGGCCAAACGATGCAACGTCTGGCCGGTGTGCACCAGCGTCTGGACGGCAAAGGGCTCAGCGCCGTTTTCACGCGCTCTTCCAGAGGCCCCGCGTCCAATGACAGCCTTTTTGGGGGAATGTTCTTCAATATGGTTCTGGGAGGAGCGGTCTCCGCGTTCATGGGAGCGGATTTTAACCCGATGAACCATGACGCCTCGAATGATTTTAATCTTGCGGCAGCCGTCCCCGCCGCCATAGATGCCACGACGATCCTGAGAGACGAAGAATCTTACAAGTATCGCACCCGCCACCTGAGTGATTACCCGTATGGGCGTCGCAACCATGCGCTGGAGGAAGCGCGCAAGAGCAGACACAAGTTTAATCTGGTCTCGGGCAGGCAGAACAATGCCCTCTCCTTTGACGTGCAGGCCGAACTGGCCTGCATGTATGAGATGCTTGATATGCTGGACAAGCTGGATCGCCAGGGCGTCACAGCGATGCGTCTGGATAAAAAGCAGCCGGTCTATGACGTTCTGAAACAGGCCACCAAAAAAATACTCAAAAACGCGCCGGTCAGGAGATTCTCCACCCCGATGAAGATGGCCTTGTGACACACCGAGAAAAGAGATGGACCTCACAGAATTTCATGAAATTCATGCGTTTTGACCCAGCAGCCCGCTCTCCAGAAAACTTCCCGCCAACGATGTAAAAACATGATTCTCTGTTTGGAACGTGTACCCGCAGAGCATCCGCTGAGCAGGGTAAATGCCCTCCGTTTTATCCTCCCAAGCAAGAGGCTCGGCATGGAACAGGAGCACACGGATAACAAGCTCTTTGAGACACACCAGCAGGAGTGAGGTTACAGTGCTGGCCATGTTGGGGTTTTTTGTATATCGCGCCGGTCTACAACACCCGCGCAAGCCGCGCCGCCCCATGCTGAAGCTCTAACAAAAATCGAAACCGCGTCATCCGCAGATGGTGATTTCGACAGCCTCCGGCGAGATGCCAAAGGTAAGCGCCAGCCCCTTTTTCGCTTCGGCCATCGTGAGTGGCCGAGTGCCGGCGGTCTTGACCTCGTGGGTTGTTGGCGCGCTCGGCTCCGTCGTGGCCGCCGGCATGGGCTCCCATTTCAGTTTTGAAGGGTCAATGCCAAGGTCTTTAATCACGGCATACTTTACGGGATTCCGGTCGCCCTTCCATACGTTCTGGATATTCACCAGAGCGTATTCGCTGAACCGGACGAGATAGCGGTCGGCAGTGACGGGGCACGGCACCACCTCCTGGATCTTGCCCACCAAAAACGCCGTGTGGTGAGCTTCTGACCCTTCAACCCAATCAGCATTTGCATTCCGGGTGCAGACCACGAAAACGCACTGGCGAGCATGATTGCGGTCCAAACGCCAAGAGGACGTGCCCCCTTCCCGGAGAAGGCGTTCAACGCTCTTTGCAGTGAAAACTACAATGGTTTCTTGAGACATGGCGTATAACCTCTTTGTTTGACGTGTTTACCTTACAATTACACTCTATCAGAATTCGAGTAGTACTGCAATAGTTTCTTATAGACTTTATCTTAACGGGGTTTTTTGTATCGCCCAGATATATATCTTTGCATAAAGCCCACCTACAGAGCCCGGTAGAGCGTGGCCAAAGAAACCTTGAAAGATTTTGCGACCGTGCGCGGGTGCTCCCCCTGCCCTATCAGTTTGCGGGCATGTTCCTCCTGTTCCGGCGTTAGCTTTTTCTTGCGTCCCATCTTCACGCCTCGCCCAATCGCCGCCGCCCTGCCTGCCTTTGTGCGTTCCTGAATGAGCGACCTCTCAAGCTCGGCAAACGCGCCGATGATTTGCCACATGACGCGGCCTGTAGGTGTGGCTGTGTCTACCCGCGCCCCGTTCTGCGCCTCTCCCGCCCATGCGGGCGTTTCGGCGCTTGACATACAACGCCTCGCAGGGCATGAAGACATCCAGACCACAATGCGCTATATTTGCACTAGAGCACTTCTAAAAACCCCCGCTGTCATTCCGATGGAGCGAAGCGACGAGGAATCTTCTCAATGAATTCAAGGGCGAAGATCCCTCGCTATGCTCGGGATGACAATGGAAGGGAGGTTTTTAGAAGTGCCC
>JAZDGQ010000067.1:0-2321 GCA_043806835.1 Pseudomonadota bacterium
GTCCTACTTTGCCAAGGACAAGGCCCCTCCCCTCGCCCTGCGCGGCATGGAGGAACTGGCGAGAACACTTCTCTCTGCCCTCGGCGGGGAGGTTGCGAAGGGCAGGACGGTGTGGGATGCCCTCCTGCGGGATACGGCGAAGCATCAGGAAAACCTCTATGCGGCTGTCAAGGCCCTTCCGGACGACAGGCTGAACGACCTTCACCTGTTCCTGACGGTGCTGTGCTTCGGGCAGGATAACGTCAACCGCCTCGATGCCAACGAGAGCAGCCTGTTCAACCTTGTCGCCAAAGACCTGAACGTCGATATGCGGGATTTCTGGACGCCGGACGAAGCCTTCCTGAAACGCCGCAACAAGGCGCAACTGGAAAAGCTTCTGACGGACTCCGGCGCGAAGAAGAAGTTTGCTTCTCTCCTGCAGGGCAAGAAGGCCGAACTGGTCAAGAAGTTGGCGAAATACTTTCAGAGCCTTCTCACAAAGAAAAGCCTGACGGACGAGGAACAGCAAACCCGCAACTGATGAGGTGGACGGCCCCTTCACAACGGCATCAAAGTGCCATAGGGGTTATGTAGTTGTAACCACTAAAAGGAAAGAGCCATCCATGGAGAAGATTAGCATAATTGGACTTGATATAGCAAAGAGAGTTTTTCAGGTACACGGGGTCAACGAGAAGCATGAGGTCGTGGTGCAGAGGAAGCTATCACGATCAGAGATGTTAGTCTGGTTTACGAAGCTGGAACCGTGCCTTGTGGGGATGGAAGCCTGTGCAACGGCGCACTACTGGGGAAGGGAATTAAAAAGGCTTGGCCACGATGTCAGGCTCATACCCCCCGCCTATGTAAAACCCTATGTCAAGCGGCAGAAGAATGACCGCGTCGATGCCGCCGCGATCTGTGAAGCTGTCACCCGCCCCGCCATGCGGTTTGTCGCCATCAAGGACAATGATCAGCAGGCAGTGCAGGTTCTGCATCGGACACGGGAGCTTTTGATCCGGCAACGTGTGCAGCTCGGCAATGCCTTGCGGGCGCACATGGCTGAGTTTGGATGGGTTTTTCCACTGGGCATGGCAGGGTTGACGCAGGCGATCAGCGCCGTGCGGGAAACACCGGATGCGGATTTACCAACATTCGCAAGGCAGGTGCTGCTCGGAATCGCCGATCAGATCGACATTTTGAAGAAGCAGATTAGCTCTCTGGATAAACAGATGATTGCCTGGCATCGGGCGCATGCCGGCAGTCAAAGGCTGGCGACCGTCCCCGGCATTGGTGTTGTAACCGCTTCCGCCATTCTGGCTGCAATTGGAGATGGCAAACAATTCCGCTCCGGGCGGGACTTCGCCGCTTCTGTCGGATTGGTGCCGCGCCAGAACTCGAGCGGGGGCAAGGACCGTCTGGGGAGGATATCAAAACAAGGCAATCCCTATTTGCGGCGGTTGTTCATTCTGGGTGCCACAACGCAGCTGCGCGGTCAACGCCGGGAGAAGGCTGCAGGAGGCGTATGGTTCGATCAGCTTTTAAAACGCAAGCCCGCGCGGCTGGCATCTGTGGCGCTCGCCAACAAGATGGCGCGCGTTGCCTGGGCCGTACTGACCAAGAACGAGAGCTATCGTGCCACCAGAACAGTGATCTCACCGGAAGGGGTCGTTACAATGACCGTCTGAAACGGCTGCAAATAAAAGTTTTTTGATAGAAAATTGACTGTCCTGAAAGAGCGGGGCGGACAACAGAAGTGCCAAAGGAGATGATGGATAAGAACAAAACAAAGTGTTACCGCCGATCGGACGATACCGTCCGGGAGCCAAGCGCCCCTATGAGCGCGCCCAACTGATTGGTAGCCGATACGCGGATCTCATCAGGGCCAGTTGCCAAGCCAGTTCGTCTGGTCAGGCAACACAAACAGGCCGGACATATGACTGCAACACCTGCTTTTGCTCTTTTTTCACATTTTCCTTGACGCGTCGAGGGCCGTCCACATATGGCTTCCAGAAGCTTTTCTGTTCCCCGCCATCGATCCCGCCCGTGCGCTGCGCGAAACAGGCGCGCATGCGGCGATTGCCGGGGAACCCGAGGAGACGGTCGTCGCCCTGTGCACGGGCCGCGGTGCGCCGCCGCACGGGGTCGCCTTTCATACGGGCGGCCGCAATTGACGACTTCTCCGGCGTGGAGGTGGTGGTGTAAGACGCCCTTTCTGAGGGCAGGGATTTGACATACGTGGAATAACGACCGGAGGGGAGCCGCCGACACGGGCGGCTCCCCTTCCCTATTCCACCCTTCAATATCCAAAAACGGAGCCTCAAAATGTTCAGCGACGAATTTTTCCC
>JAZDGQ010000068.1:0-38825 GCA_043806835.1 Pseudomonadota bacterium
CAACCGCATAAACGTCACGGGCCGTTTCGCCAACCGCGCCGCTTCTCCTTCCAATTCCATGACAATCCCCCCTGAGTCACAGGACTCATGGAATCACAGCTTTTTTCTAAAAGGAACCCCTAATCGTGCAATGACTCTAATGACGTTATCTATGGCGGCAATGGCAACAACACCATGGGCGGCGGCAGCGGAACGAATACGCTCTTCGGCGGTACTGACGACGACGTCTATGTCTATTCATCGGGAACGGACACCTATGTAGACAACGGCGGTGCCGACAAGATTTTATTTGGAGCAGGATATAGCGTAGACGACCTGAGTTTTGCTAAAGTGAATGGCACGGATCTGGAAATTTTGTTCCATGATACGCCAATCATCACTATCAGGGACGAATTCACCGCAGACGGAGGCGTTGAGACCCTTCAGTTCGCGGATAGCAGTACATTCGATCTGACAGGTATTCCAACCGATATCGCTGGTACCAGCGGGAGCGACGCTCTTTATGGTACTGACGCGGTTGCTGTCATCGATACGATGAAAGGATTGGATGGTAACGACTATCTCTATGGGTATGCCGGCAATGATATTTTGACCGGAGGTATGGGCTCGGACTACCTCTATGGTGGAACTGGCGATGATACATACGTCTTCGCGCCGGGCTTCTCAGACCTTTCTTATGGCACTGATGTAATCTCTGAAAATGCCAGTGAAGGCAACGATACTATCTTCCTTACCGGCGATATTCTGCCTTCGGACGTGCAGGTGTGGACGGATGGCCCCGGCAATTTATGGATGGCGCTTGCGAGCGACCCTGCTCATAACACGCTCCAGATCAGCGGTGGATCCAATGATTATACTCATGGCGTCACGGTTGGCAGCGTTGAGCGGGCAACTTTCAATGATGGCACGGTCTGGGACCTGACCGGAGGACTAACTCTGACCGCGCAGTCGGCCTCGGCTGCCGTCTATGGAACGACCTATGGTGACGTGCTCAACGCAAATTTTGGCGGTGATTATATTTACGGATATGACGGCAACGACACGCTGGTTGCCACCGCAGGCGGCGCACAACTTTACGGCGGGGCGGGAAATGATACGTACGTCTTCGCGTCCGGCTTCTCGGATCCGACCTATGGCTATGACACGGTCAATGAGAGCTTTGGCGAAGGCATCGACACCGTTGTCTTCAGCGGCATCTTTTCCACCGAAATGCAAAGCTGGGTGGACGGCAGTGGTAACCTATGGGTTCAGTCGATCAGCGATCCCACGCATAACACTCTCGAAATCATGGGCGGCAATGTGGAGAATATCGTATTCTCCGATACGACCTGGGATTTGAGCATGGGGTTGCCGTTGAACGACACGGACGATGCGCATACGCTCTATGGCACCCCGGTTGCCGACCATATCATGGGTAACGGCGGCGACGACACGATCTACGGCTATGCCGGAAATGATGTTCTTGACGGCGGTACAGGCGCCGATTCCCTCATCGGGGGCACGGGTGACGATACTTATATTGTCGACAATACCGGCGACGTAGTTGCCGAGAATTTCGGCGAAGGCACCGATGATATTCAGTCCAGCGTCACCTATACGCTGCCTTCTGACGTTGAAAACATGGCGTTGACGGGCAGCAGTGCTATTGACGGCACCGGCAACACTCTGCACAACGTGGTCACCGGCAACGGCGGCAACAACACGCTGGATAACGTTCTCACGGGCAACAACGTAAACAATACCCTGACGGGCGGTGCGGGCAACGATACGCTCGACGGGGGCGGTGGAACGGATACGCTGGTTGGAGGCACCGGCAATGATACTTATACAGTGGATACGACCACCGATACGATCACGGAGGCTGCTGGCGCGGGCACGGACACTATCCAGTCCAGCGTTACCTACACCATCGCCTCCCTGACGAATATCGAGAAACTCACTCTCACCGGAGCCAATGCGATTAATGGCACGGGAAACGCTTCGGCCAACATCATCACCGGCAACAACGGTAACAATACGCTGGATGGCGGTGCTGGGACAGATACGCTGGTTGGAGGCGCGGGGAATGATATTTATATAGTGGATACGACCACGGATACGATCACGGAAGGCGCCTCTGCGGGCACGGACTCTATCCGGTCCAGCGTTACTTACACCATAGCCTCGCTAACAAATATCGAGAACCTGACCCTGACGGGCAGCGGCGTCATTAACGGTACGGGCAATACGCTGGATAACGTTCTCACAGGCAACACCGTCAACAATATCCTGACGGGCGGTGCGGGCAACGATACGCTCGACGGGGGCGGTGGAACGGATACGCTGGTTGGAGGCACCGGCAATGATACTTATATAGTTGATACAACCGCGGATACGATCACGGAGAATGCCGGAGAAGGCACGGACACCGTCAAGTCCAGTGTCACTTACACCATCGCCTCCCTGACGAATATCGAGAACCTGACCCTGACAGGCAGCGGTATCATTAACGGCACGGGCAATACGCTGGATAACGTTCTCACAGGCAACACCGTCAACAATACCCTGACGGGTGGTGCGGGCAACGATACGCTCGACGGAGGGGCGGGAACGGATACGCTGGTCGGCGGGACTGGCAATGACATTTATATAGTGGATACGACCACGGATACGATCACGGAAGGCGCCTCTGCGGGCACGGACACAATCCAGTCCAGCCTTACCTACACCATAGCCGCCCTGACAAATATCGAGAACCTGACGTTGACAGGGGCTTCTGCGATCAACGGCACGGGTAATACATTGAACAACATTATCATCGGCAACAGCGGTAACAATACGCTCAGCGGTGGTTCTGGTAATGATACGCTTTACGGCAAGGACGGCCTGGATACTCTTACCGGAGGCACGGGCGCGGACACCTTTGTGTTCGAAAGCGCCACAGCATTCAACAATATCGATGTCCTCACGGACTTCAGCACGGCGCAATCGGATGTGATCGATATCAGGAATCTTATCCCCGGTTATGTTCCGGGTATAAGCACGCTCGCCGATTTTGTTCAGGCGGTAAACAATAGAGTCATTGCTCAGTAGCCTTTGGATCGAAGCAAAGCCTTGTTATTGCCGGATCATTTGTCAGGCGACGGCATAGTTGGCGAGGCCTGCGACGTTTTTGATAATGATCGTGCGGGTATGGCGCGGGTTGCTGTTGCGGTGGGCAAGGAAACTCTGGAGCGCAAGAAGGGTCAGGACGCTATAATTCTTCGATTTTATCATGCCAGTTCAGGCTCTCGCCGGTGACGCGCCCGGAGTGGTAGGCCTGAGAGAAAACGTGTCTGCCGCGACTGGCGTGTTTTGCGCGCAGGTTGAGGCCGAGAGCGGCGAGTTCGTCATCAATCACGGAATTCTTGATCGGCACCAGGTCGCGCCCGCCTGCAGCGCGGACGGAGGCATTCCGCGTTTCCTTGAGCCTGTCGAGTTTTGTGCAAATGCCATGCCCCAGACCCAGTTGAAAGGAGGTCGTGGCACTGCGGCGCCGCTCGGAGTCACAACGGTGATAGAGGGCGCCGTGCTTGAAGTTTTTCGTCTCGGTGTCGAAAGCTTCCTCGATCTTCTCATAAAGGCAGCGCGCGCCGGCCACGTCGGCGGGAAGGCCGAAGAAGATATTCCGGATACGCCCCTCCCGCGTTAACTCGTACCAGGCCCGGCAATCACAGAATATAGCGATGACGCCAACGCAATCATCCAGCGGGCCACGGCGGCGGCGGGAGGTCTCGATGCCTTCGCCGGAGCAACTCTGTTCTTTCATGTCGACTTCGTTGAGCGACAAACCATAGCGGTCCAGCAATTCGGCGACCTTGCCGGCGGCCAGCAAAGCCTCGGCTTCGGTGCAGCCCCGCTCCACGGTTTTGCCGCGCAATCCCTGAATGCGGGCCAGTATCTTGTCCAGCTCGTCCCTGTTGACCTTGTTTGCCGCCTTGCCTGAGTTTGCCAGCTTCGCGCGGCGGCAGAGATCGTCAAAGAGCATGCCAGCGCTGGGATCTATCGTATTTTCCGCGATTCCCTGCCTGATCTCGGCAGCGAGGCTTTCCAGCGTTTCATGCGTGACGCGGATTCCCGCTCCATGACGACGGTGGATGGTTTCAAGCTGGATGACCAGAATGCGTTCATAAGCGGCGGCAAGGCGCGGCAATTTCATTTCGCGCGCGGTGGTGCAGCCACAGAGGGACTCATGTACCGGATCTCCATAGGATTCACTGCGGATAAGGCGGATGTCGCCGGAGCCGGGATTGGGCAGCGTATCCATTGCGGCCCACCTGGCCGCCAGGGAATGAACCGGACCGTCGTCCGCATCAAAAGGAAACTCTTCTTTATCCAGCATATCCGGATGAATGCCGATCATCGGAGCGCCATAACGTATAAAGTGGCGGTAAAGCGTCTCCGCGCAGCGCAAGGGATTTTTAAGGCCGCGTCCCTTGTCGATGAAACGCTGCGCCGCCTCCATCATATTGTCGTCCACCGGCGTCACGGGTCCGACTGAAATATGCACGCCATCGCAAAGACAGGTGCGCAGCGCCCATCGCGCACCATCGCGGGGAGGCATTTTTTGATCGAACAGAATAATGTTCTCTCCGGAAGCAAGGTCGAACGCCTCAAACAGACCTTTCTCCGGCATCCCGGTGATCCCGACCAGTCGAAAAACGGAGTTTCTCAGGGAAGCCGCCGCTTCTTTTTCTTCCGGCGCATTGATCTTTCCGCTGCGGATCAGACGATCGATCGCGGTCTGCCCGGACAGGACGGAAGGCGTGAACAGAGCCAGATCAAGCGCATAGCCCAGGGCATCCATCGCGCGCATCGGCGCGTCAGGCCTGTCCTGATCCGATCTAGCCATAAAACTCAGAAAGTCTCTGGCTTTAGCCTGGACATTGGTCTGGGATACGTAATTCACTGCCTGTTCGCCTATAGACAGAAGGCATCCCCGTATCTCCTCAAGCCGGCCGATGGGAGGAAGATCTTTCGAAGTCGCATTTTTCGATGAGAGCTTGTGTGCCGGATTTCGCATGGATGTTTTTAACCGCCTTCCTGACGGAACTCCCCGCCGCTTGCGGCGGAGCTTTTTATTTTAGGCAATCTTTTCGGCCTGACTTGGGCAATGAATTTGGGTCTGGGGCGGGCAGCGATGGCGACGGTTGATCCATCTTCCATACGCAAAGGATTTTACGGGGTACCTGAAACTACCAGCACCGCGGCAGCGACTTTTGTAGTGCCTTTTCCAAGAGCGTATTTTTCTTCGCGCTCTCTGCATCCTCCAGAATTTTCACGATCTCCGTATGACCTGCGTTTTTTGCCACATACTTCGCGCCATCGAGTTTAGCTCCCTCGTCGCGCAGCATACATACCTGATTCCTGAAATCCCTCGCTGAAGCCACCATTATCGGGGTGTAGCTCCGTACGTCCCTTTCATCGATATTGGAACCTCTGTCGATGCAGGCCAGTGCGGCGGCCACCTTCTTCGGGCTATCCCCGTCTTCCACGGCTAGCAGAAGATCTCCCGGCTTGGAAGTACGACCAGCCAGGCAGTCAGCCAGGAAGTTAAACACCCGTCGGAACTCTCTTGAATAGGACATCTGTTCTCTCCTTAAATTTTGATTTTGCAGACTAACACGCCACAAAATATATGTCAATATCAGGAGGCTTTATTTTATTCATCAATTGTGGTTTCATAAAAACTGCGGCAGGTTCAGAAATAAGGGGGTTGATTATGGCGGGAATGAGAATCAAGGGACTTATGTTTCTGCTGGCGGCGGTTGTGCTGCTATCGGCTTCCGCCTCTTTCGCGCAGAAAAGCGGAAAACCGGCGCTTCTGCAGCAGTTCGAGGCCGCAGGCGGCGTGCTGGACTTTCTGGGAAATGCCTACGGGATGGATGGATGGATCATCACGGACAAAAAAGACGAAAAAAAGGTGCAGTTCGCCTACGCAACGCCGGAGGGTGCGCTGATTCTGGGCATGATGTATGCTCCGGACGGCACGCTGGAGACAAGAAAACAACTGGAAGCCCTCAAGCAAAGGCAGGACGGTTCGCAGACCGCCGCGCCCGGGGCGGAAAATTCCCGGTTAAAAGCGGAAAAGTTCTATGCGCAAACCGAAAAAGCCAGCTGGGTCGCCATCGGCGACAGCCAGGCACCCTATCTGTACATGTTTATTAACGTAAATTGCGATCATTGCCAGGCATTCTGGAAAGACATGGAAGGCTTTGTCAAGGAAGGGAAATTGCAGGTGCGGCTTGTCCCGTTTGGCGTAAAGAAGGGGAATCGCGACGGGGGCGCTGCGCTGCTGTCGGTGGAGAATCCGGAGGAAGCCTGGCGCGCTCATGTCGGAGGAGACGCGACGGCGCTGACCAAGGATAAAATAAAGGCCGGCGCCACCCAGAAAATAAAAGAAAACACCGTTCTGGCCAAAAACTGGAAAAAGGGGGAGGCTCCGTTTACGCTGTACCGCAAGCCGGGAGATGGTATAGTGACAGCCATCGTGGGACGTCCGGACAACATCCTGTTGCTTCTGACGGAGTTCCTGAAATGACCTTGTCGGAGGGAAGAGGGAAGTCATGATTACAGCGCAGGCGTTCGCCGTTTGCATCTTCGCGGCGGCCCAGACCTATGTCGTGCCTCCTTCCGTGATTATCGGTATCCTCAATGTCGAGGGGGGGCAGGGTCGGTCAGGCGGTGCGTAACTCCAACAACACCTACGATCTGGGGCCCATGCAAATCAATACCATCTGGATTCCGGAATTAGCCCGTTACTGGGGCGTCAGCGAACTGACGGCAATGCACAGGGTGCGCGATGACGCCTGCGTCAACGTCGGCGTCGGCGCCTGGATTCTGCGCAGCAAGATGAATCAAACAGGCAGCCTATCCAAGGGGGTCGCTTATTATCATTCGGCCACTCCCAGACTTGGCCATAATTATAGAAAAAAAGTAATCAGCGCCATGCGGAAATACAGGCTTATGCACCATCCGGACGAACTGGTCGCCTCAATAAGATCCACCCACAATCCGGGATAATCGCGTTAAATTCCCCTCCGGGAATAATAAAAATGAAAAAACGGATGCTTGCCTGTTTGCAAGAGCGCCAAAACAAGTTAGCATCTATACCTCGGGTACGAAGCGGCAGGTTTTCAGATCAAGGTGGAATACATTCGCATGAACAGGAAAATTTCAGTTTTATCTATGATGTCTCTCCTCTGCATGTTGACGGCATGCGCTCAGTACAAGGTGGACCAGCAGCTGGTGGCGGAACCGGATCCGGTGGCTCTGCGTCTTGCCGCAGCGGTGGATCGCGCGTCGACGGCCCTCCAGACTCTGGCTTCCGTGGAGCAGGCCAGAAACCCGGGGGTTTCGATTCAAACGGCGCCCTCCGCCCCGCAGGAATTGCGGCAGGCGGTGTCGGTGGACTGGGTAGGGCCGGTCGAGTCGCTGGCGCGGGCTCTGGCTGACCGCGCGGGCTACCAATTGCAGGTGAACGGCGACAGGCCGCCGGCGCCCGTTGTGGTTTCCGTGCAGGCGCGTGAAAAATCCGTCATAGAAGTGTTGCGCGATCTTGGTCTGCAGGTCGGCCGCCGCGCGGAGATCGTAGTGGATCCGGATCGCCGGATAGTGGAGTTGAATTATGCGCCTGTTTCCGGTAGTTGATGCTGATGCGGCGGAAATGAGCCTGTCGCACAAAACAAGCCTCCTCGTTCTTGTCGTCGGATTTCTTCTTTTCGCGCCGCCTTCCTTCGCGCAGGAAACGGGGTGCCAGGGGGGGTCGTGTCCGCCGCCGCTGGCGTTGTCGGAAGCGCCGCCGCCGCTGGCGGGGTCGGGAGCTCCGGCGCCGCTGGACACCGCGATGCCTTCGGCGGAAGCCCTTGCCGCCGGACAGAAGGCGCAGGAGGTCTTCGGAATGGCGGAAGCGCCGTTCGGCGCGGGAAAGTCTTCATCAAGAAAAGCCTCCAGAGAGATCGATCTCGGCAGCGCGACGGATCCGGACAGTCCCCTTTACAAGGCAAACCAGCTGGCGAAACAGGCGCGCGATCAGCGCACCTCGTCCGCGGAGCTGGGCAAGGCCACCGGAAAAGAGGACGAGATAGGGCATGAAGTACCGCCGCCCGAAGTCGAGACGCTGCAGCGAATCAACGAATCCAGCGCCGGCGCCGCACCCGCGATCACGGACGATCCTGTCAACAGGGAAATCGCCATCGATATGCGCGGGGATGCCCAGAAAGAAGCCGCGTTGTCCTACGGGGCGCGCGGCGGCCTTGCCAAACGCAACTACCAGATCATGGAGCGCATGAAAGGCTTCGATCAGGTGCTCGACAGGGTGTTTGACTTTCGTTCGCTGCTGGCCATGACGGCGTCAGGCCTGCTGATCGAGCCTCCGATCATAAAGGAATCCGTGGATGCGATGGTCATCACCAACGGTGGCAACGAAGCGGCCGTGGCGGACAAGGTCTTCGACATCGACAAAAAGGCGAAAATCGTTTCGGCGCCGCGCGACTGGCGCCAGTATCTGGTGCAGTCATGGTCGGCGGTTCCGCCGCCGCCGCGCGTGCTGTGGCCGAAAAACAAGCAGGAGCAGGCGGACTGGAGCACCTGGGTGACGCAGGGCTGGGATGCCGGTTATGAGCAGGCGGAGCAGATGTTCGAGCTGAACGTCAACCGGCTGGTGGCGGATTACACCGGCATGGTGCGCTACAGGATGCTGCTGGCGCAGGGCATGATCTCGGAACCCTACGCCCTGCATGAAGACCGTGGCATCACCAGCGACAAGAACCAGATGCGGGTGGGGGATCGTGCTCTCAGGATAACGGGCCCATCGCAATTCCTGACAGGGGCCGAACTATGGAAGCCGGCAGACCGGTAAGCCTTCTCAAGAAAGGTATCGATGATCTCAAGGAAACCTGGCCGGGAGAGCCGGATCGTTTTCAGGAGGCTCATGTCGATCCGTTCCTGCTGTGGTGCGTAAAAAGAAACGCCTCGGATATCACCTTCCAGACCAGCCGGTCGATCTACAGCGAAATTTACGGCGTCCTCTACCCTTCCACCTATCGCTCCATCGACGGCGCCGACATGGCCGCCGTGGTCAGCCGCCTTTACGGCGCGGAGGCTTTGCCCATCCTGGCGGGCGGAAGGGACATCGACTTGTCCTATGAAATCATGATCGACCGGACACACCGCACGCGCTTTCGCGTGAATATGACGGCGATTCTGGCGGACGGTCGCGACGGCATCCAGATCACCATGCGGGTGCTGCCCTCTTCCCCGCCAACGATGAAAGAGCTGAAGGTCGATCCGGAAATCATCAGGTATTGGAAACCCCGTCAGGGACTGGTGCTGGTGACGGGTCCGACGGGGTCGGGGAAAACGACCCTGCTGGCGGCGGGCAACAGGATGCTGATCGAAAGCCTGCATGGATGCGGCAAGATGCTGACCTACGAGGCCCCCATCGAATTCACCTATGACGCGATTCTCAGCCGTCGCAGCCTGGTGGCCCAGACGGAAATTCCGCGCCACCTGCCTACATTCGCCGACGGGGTGCGCAACGCGCTGCGCCGCAAGCCTGAAATCATTCTGGTCGGGGAAGCCCGCGACCGCGAAACGATCTCTGCCGCCATCGAAGCCGGACAGACCGGCCATACCGTTTATGCCACGGTGCATACGACAGGCGTTGCAGCGACGATTCGGCGGATGGTGGCGACGTTTGAACCGAATGAACGTTCCGAGCGTGCATTTGCACTTATGGAAACAATGAGGTTAATCGTTACTCAAACATTAGCGCCTAAAATAGGGGGGGGGCGGCAGGCTCTCCGGGAATATATGCCCTTCACAGAGGATATCCGCGAACACATGCTCAACCTTCCCTTTGATAAATGGTCGGCGGAGCTGATGCAAATGGTGCCAAAGTATGGTAAAACCATGGAACGGTCCGCCAAGGAGGCCCTGGATGCCGGATTGATAGAAAAACGCCATTATCTGATTTACGCGCAGGGAACCAAGGCACTGAAGGAGCACAAGGAAGATACGGGCGGGGACGATATCACGAAACAGTACTATTAGTCTGGGGAGGGTCGGGATAAAAATGGCGGAAAACGAGGAAGACGGCGCACGATGGCACTGGCGCAACACCATGAAACCGGCGCGATTTTTCATTCTCGACGGACGGGCGGTTTTTTTCGTCGCTCTGTTTCTGGTGCATGCCCGACTTTGGACCATATACCTTCTGATCGGCGTGGCCGTCATCTTCTGGATATTGGAGCGAAGGGGGCTCTCCTTTGCATCGGCTCTCCGGGCTCTCCGGCTGTGGTTTATCGGAGCCAACCGCCCTGCCTGGATCTACAGCCGCCGCCGCACATTCCTGGACAGCGGTTCCTGTTGATTTCAGCAGGATAATCGTCCTATAACTTATAGCAGGGGTGTTTCCCCATCGGGTGATCTTGTTTTTGAAACATTGAACGGGATAAAGATAATGGCAAAGAACGCACTAAGACGTGGTATTTTTTCGGTATCCGCATTTTCTGGAGCCAGATCGACGGTATGGGCGGTGTCTTCCGTCGTCCTGCTGACGTGGGCATCTCCGGTTTTCGCCGGGTTTGAATGGAAGGCCCCCGTGCCGGTGCCTCCACCCGCCACCGTCAGTACGCAACCTGCCGCCGCCCCTGCACCGAACGACATTCAGTGGGATAAAAGCGTCCCCGTAATGCCCGTGCAAAAAGTGCAGGACGTTGAATCCGCCTCCATCGTTGTGACGGACAGAGCGCCGGAAACCGCTGCGCCCATTACCATGACGGATAGTTCTCCGCCGACCGCCGCAGTGTCGCTTTCAGCGGAGATCATCTCCGGTTTCGGTACGGAACTGCCTTTGGAGGTGGCTCTTCAGCAGATCATTCCGCCCGCATACAAAGTTTCGCTTGCTCCCGGCGTCAATCCCGCGATCATCGTGTCCTGGAAGGGGGAAAGACCGTGGGAACAGGTGCTGACCGATATGCTGTCGGCGAGAAATCTCGGTTTCAGCCGCCAGAACGACATCATCACCGTTAGCCTGCTGCCCACCATATATCCGTCCGTTCCGACGTCCTCCTCGTCCGTAACGATAAGAAACACCGATGCGAACAGGGTGGACATGATTCCGGAGGACAGGATATCCGGCGGCGGAATGAATAAAGCGAGGTCCGTAACGATAAGAAACACCGATGCGAACAGGGTGGACGTGATTCCGGAGGACATGATATCCGGTGGCGGAATGAATAAAGCGAGAAACCCTATTTCCGTAGTGGCTCCTCTTGCTGCGCCGGCGCCTCTGACAAACTCTCCCCGGGTCGTTTCTCCGCCGGAGACGGAAAACAGGGCGGTAGAAACGGAAAAGCCGGGGATTGTGACGATTCGCCGTGATAAACCGGCGCCCTCGCTCATCAGCAGACTTCTGCGTCTGAACAGCGATCAGGATCGGGCCGGGGCCGTCCCGCCGCCGGAAAAGACCGTCAGGACAGAGCCTTCCGTGAAAGAACCGGCTGAGGAGGATGTCCCGGAGGTTCCCGGCGCTCAGAAAGCGGGCATAAGTCCTGTGGATGCGATGCCGGATAACAGGAAGGTCGATCTCGCCGCGTATTATCGGACGGAACAGGCCTCTGAAAACAAAAAAGCGGACATGCTTTCACCGGAGACGATTCCCGACAGCAAAGATGAAACGCCGGAACCCGCGGCGATTCGCGCTGAGAAACCGGAACCGCTGACAGACAGGATTCCGGTCCCGGACATGAGGAAAGATCAGGCCGCTTCCGCTGCCCCGGAACCTGAAGTTAAAATGGCGGAAGCCGTGATGGCTGGCGTCCAGCCGGATGCCGGCGGTTCCTCCTGGAGTGCGTCCGGAGGCCAAACCCTGAGAACGATATTAAGCGACTGGTCGAGGATGGCAAAAGTGGAGCTCCATTGGGATATTGACTATGACTATCGTCTGAACGAGGACGTCGCCTATAAAGGCAGCTTCAATAACGCCGTCGAAAAGCTGCTTGACAGGTACGCCAGGGTCAGGCCGCAACCTTATGGCCGTTTGATTCAAAAGCAGGGCGGGGACAATATCCTGATAGTCAATTCCTATGACATCTCCCACTAACCATATGACCTAGGAGCCTTTTTCTAAAAAAAAGCACATTTATCAAAAATGTGATAAGATCGACAGGATGCGACCGGGAAATGAAGACATTTGTGTGACCGTCGTGGGGCTGTGGTTTGTTTGTCGAGGGGGCAGTTAGGGTGCATAAACGAAATGCAATTCAAAGGCTTCTGATTCTGCTCTTGTTCACCGTTTTTCTCGGCGTGGGTGTTCTGGCGGTGAACTTCGTCACCGTTTGTCCGGCGGAAGCGGCGGGGTGCGGAGGGGGCGTCCCGGGTGGAGGGGCTCAAGGGTGCAGAGACGACTCCTGCACCGCAGGGCCGTCCGCCACGGATGCCAGCGCCACTTTCACGATTATCGGGAATACCATCATCCTTCCTTCCCTGGTTCAGGCGCAGGCGATACTCACGGCCTACATGATCGCCCAGGTCGCGCTCTTTACGGCGACGGTCACCGCTGCGCTTGCTCCTTCGATCCAAAACATGGGGGGCTGGTGGGGCACCTTCTGGTATTACAATCTTCAGCCGACGATGCAAATGATGACAGACCAGTTAAGCGTCCCCCCTGCCGCGCAGTCCCTTTCTATAGGATATTTCATGGATGCGGCGAACGTCAGCCGCGTCAGACGGGAAATCAAGGGAAGGGAACTGGAAACCCACCGCGAGCTGCGTCCTGGCGACAATACGTGCGTCGCCGGAACGGTGGTGGGCGGGATGACCCGCGTCGCCGGTTTCCGCCGGGCCTACAACGCGTCCGCACCCGCCGAAAAACTGCCCCGCTCCGGCAATACGGTCGGCCTTCCCTCCGCAAAAGGCTTCGTCCCCGATGTAAGAGACCGCTGGCAGGAGTACGTCACACGCTATTGCCGGAAGGACTACAACAACGGAACCCCTGCCGGCCCCACCGAATGTCTCGTCGATGCGCCGTTTGCGGATCAGAACGTCGATGTCACCGGAACGATTTTTCTGGCGGACACCATTGACCTCACGAATCTCGTCACAGGGCCCGATCTCAAGAGAAGCATAGACGACCTGATTACCAATATCGCAGAGCCGTTTGTGAAAGAGCCCGTGCCGCCGACCACCGTTCCGAGTGTGGAGGGACAGATCGCCATTCTGGAAGGGGAGTCTTACAAGGCCAAGCGTCAGGTCATTTATGACAGTCTCTATCACATCGTCGCCCGCCGCGTCCCCGGCAGCGTCGATCGCACTCTCCCTGTCGATCCTTTCGCCCCCAACGGCTATCTTTCCCTCGTGCGGGAGGCGGCAGGCGTCACCCCTCCCCCCGCCACCGTGATTTCTCCGAATCCCAGCCATAACGAGATCCTGCAGGCGTTGATGGTCGAAAGATTCCGCAGCGGAAAATACGCGCTGGGACAGATCGATGAGCCTGAAAACAACCGGCGGGAGATGGTCATACAGCAGGCGCTTCAGGTGATGCAGATGAATGACCAGCTGGATTTGATGGATCGCTATTCGCTGCTGCTGGCGGCTCAGGCGGGAGCCGAAATCAGGGAAGCGAAGTCTTTGGGAATAGCGAGCACGGGCGCGAGGTTGCAATGATAAAAAAAATTGCGCGGGAAACAAGGAGGTCTTTCGCGTCCCTCCGCAGGCGGGGATGGAAATCCGCCGGTCCCGTTTTTCTGGCGATGTTTCTTGCCGGCTATGGCGTGACGGCTTCTTCCGTCCGGCAGAGCCACGCCCAGTTCATCCCGGTGCCTCCCGCGCCGGCCGTGGCCGGGAGCGTCGGCTGCCCCTGCAACAGCATGATGGTGTGCGTGGCCTGCGGCACCGTCGTCTGCTGCCATTGCCACGTCGATCCGGCGATTGATTCCTGCGTCAGTTCCGGCACGTCGAATACTCTCGCCACCTGGCTCGCGAATGCCCTGCAGACATGCCTGACGGCTGCGCAACTTGCGTTGGTAGGGTTTATAGACGCCACGGACACCGCCCTGACGGAAGCCATGCTGACGCGGATAGAATACGATTTCATCTACTGGTGGCAGACGATGTGGTACTACAACCTGAAGCCATCCCTGCAAAACATGGTTGATCAGCTCAACGTGAGTTACGCTGGCCAGTCCCTGGCTCTGCATGACGCCATAGACGCCACCGCCACGGCGGAGAACGTTCTCTCATTGCAGAAGCGCGGACTTGAAGATCACAGGAACCTCCGCCCCAGCGACAATACCTGCGTCGCCGCGACGGAGTCGGGCGGGCTTGGCCGCGCCACGATGTTTGCCCGCGCAATGCGCAAAGGGTGGCAGGATGAAAGTCTGGTCTACGGACTGAACACGCAGGGCATGAACGTCCTGTCGATGGGGCAGACGGAGGCGCGGCGTTATGCGGCATACAAAGCGATATTCTGCGACCCGAACGCCAATGGAGGGCACAACGGCCTCTGCACCGCCATAAACCCCGTGTATTTTAACGCTGATGTGCAGCCCACCAAGTTCATCTACAACAATCTGACGATAGACATGGACCCGGTGGACGACCCTCTGGGAGAGATGGCCAGAACGGTCGAGACGATCAACAGCAACCTGGTGGGTGTTCCCTCGGCGGATGTGATTTTGCCCGGTGCGCTCGGAAGTGCGTCCGGGCAGGCGCTTTTTCTCGACCGGCGTTCCTATCTGGCGCGACATGGGGCGATTCGCTCGGTTCCGCAGCTGATAACGGGATGGCGGGTTCCGGGCGGCGGGAGAGATCCCTTGACGGGGCAATGGGTCAAAGAGCTGCGGACGGCAGGGGGGGCTTCGGCTACAGACCTTTCCGAAAACCCAAGCTATAAGGAAATCATGCACGCGATGACCGTTGACCGGTTCAACAGCGGAAGGTATGCCGCAGGGCTTATCATCAATGAATCTGCGATCGAACTGGAAAAACTGACTCTGGACGCGCTTTATTTGATGCAACTCAGGGATTATTACGAGCTGCTCGAAAGGACGGCCCTGACGCTGGCAGTGCAGGTATCCATAATGTCCGAACAGGTGGCGGTGCCGAGCTCTCGCGTCGTCACGCCCCTCACGCCATAGAAGGACGAAAAATGGAGATGATCGAACATATCCTTCCCTTTCGCAAAAGACATCTTCTTCGCGGCATGAGCGTGCCTTGTCTCGTCCTTTTCCTGCTGTTTCCCTCCGGAGCCTTCGCTCAATGCGAGGATGTCGGCGCGCCGAACGCCTCCGCCGACACGGTGGACGCGAATCAATTTGCACAGATAAACGCCATGCTGGCGGCGCTACAGGCTGTTTACACGGCGGAGATGGCGGCGGCGCAGGTAGCTCTGTTCATCGAGATGGATGCGTTGCTTCAGCCGCAGGACTGGTTCTGGGAAAGATGGTTTCATGGGTGGCAGGACATGACCAAGCAACTCTCGTCCAGCGAACTTGATGAAACCCGACAGCTGGGCAGCGCGCTCGACGCCAACAATGCGACAAATGCCGCGCTCATGGTGCAGATGGAACAGGCCAACGCGAAAAAACGCTATCAGCCCACTGACCAGGCGTGTGTGTTCGACACGACGGCAAGGTACATGAGTCAAAGTTCCGCCCTCAGGGATGCGGTGAGCACCGGCTATTCCCTTGACTTCAGCATGATCGGAAACAATCAGGTCGGGTTTCCGGCGCAGTATGGCGCCGCCTCCCTGCACAATGTGCGCTGGAACGTTTATCAAACGCTGTTTTGCGACATGACTTCCAATAACGGCTTCGCCGGATGCCCCGCCGCCACCCCCGCCACCAACGCGCACATCCTGCCAAGCATGACCCTTTTCGCCAGAGAAACGATTGACATGACGGATCCGAATACGCAGGCCGCCGTCACCGAACTGATATACAACATCACCGGGTATGCGGCGCCAGATCCGATTATGGTCAGTGCCCTGTCATCGATCACCGGCCTCCAGCAACGGCAGACGAACCGCGAATATATCACTCAGATGGATGCCGTGGGCGCGCTGGTATATTCGGTGGTGGCGGATCGTGTTCCGGGCCGCACCGTTCCGGGAGTCGCCGGAGAGGCTCCCGAGATCAGAGACATGCGCACGAAAATGGGCATAGGGTTAGCGGACTCCTCTCTCACGCCAAGCGTGCGGGAAACCCGTCAGGCCATCGTTGAACAGTTATGGGATCCAGGCTATTACAAAGAACTTTATGACAGCCCTTCGACGATCACACAGAAAGAGGTGTATCTGAAGGCATACAGTCTGGTGATGTTGTACGACATTATCGCAAAGCAGGAAAAAATTTCCAATGTCTATGCGATTGAAACCGCCAATATGCTTGAGAAGATCGACCATGTCCGCGGCAACGGCATGGACTATCAGCCGCTGCGTTAGGAGGGAGCAGGAATGAGAAAAATATCCGGTCACCGCGCCTCCCCGAAGGCGGGCGGGCAGGGCGTGAGGGCTTTAGCGCTGGCGCTCGTTTTGTCCATGTGTCTTTTCTTCCCCGTGAAAGCCTCCGCGCAATGCTGCGCCGGCTCATCGAATTGCGAAAAGCCAGGCAGCATCGGCGGGGCCATGACGGGTCTGGTGAACACCGATATCGCCGCTATCAACGCTTTCATCACCGCCATAGAGAACTTCATTTTTGCAGACCTGACCCTGACGTCGACATGGCAAATACTCACCCGTGTTGACGAGTTCGGCATGAACATCTGGCCACCGATGAATGCCTGGTGGGAAGCGGTTTATCCGGCATTGCTTCCCATGACGGCGCAGTTGTCCGCCGCGCGGCCCGATCAGACCCGTGCGCTGGGCGCCATGCTTGATTCCCAGTTAGTGAACGAAAGCATCACAAAGAAGTATGAAAAACAGCTGGAGGCGCGCCACCGTTATACTCCTGACGAACTTTCCTGCCAGGCGGATACGCTGGCCTTCAGCCAGGTCAAGTCCTATCAGATGACCCGGGCGCTCACCCGCGGGTTTGTGATGGACGAACTGCCCAGGCGCGGCAACACCAAAGGCACTGTTTCCGAGCGCGGCCCCGCAGGGGAAATGGAGGACTTCGACCTCGTCGCCTTCCTCTTCGACCCCATCAACTCCCCTCTCGGCCTCTGGCCTGAATACACGATTTATTTATGCTACACCGGGATGGATCAGGGATGCCCCTGGTTTGGGGGAGTATGGTCGTGGATCACGGGGAAATTCGGCTCGTTTAAAGACGTCCCGGATCTTCTGTGGGGAAACGAGCAGACACTCTTCTGGAACGCAGTCGATCCGATCCTGAGGTTCTATGACCTGCTTATGGTGCGGGCGGCGTTGCGGTACCTGATCTATCCGAAGTCTTTGGATCCCGTCTATCCCACTGCCGTGGACACTCCAGAGGGACGCTTTTCCATCCTTGCGCGCCGCTCCGAACAGGCTCGCGTCAATGCGGTCTATAATGCCGTGGGTCAGATGCTCAGCGAACACATCGGTCACAGCAACCTTCAGATTGTAATACCGGGAGCGCTGGCATGGCCGTGGGGGGGCGGCGACGGCCAGTATATCAATGCGATTTCGGCGAGCGGCGGCAGGTTTAGCGGTGATATCAAGGAAGACGCCAGCTATCGCGAAATGCAGGAGGCTTTGGTCAGGGATAAGTATTACAATCCGTCGTATTCCCTGCGCCTGATAGAGGATACGGAGCAAGTCGCACGCGAGCAGATAACGACCAACGCTCTTCGCCTCCAGATCATGAATGACATGTACCGCCGGTCGGAGGAGATGCTGTTTATGGAAGCCGCGGTCTATGCCCGGGATCTTGACAAGCAGACGCTTCCCTCGGCCGCGTCCAGCATGCCCCTGAAATAGTTGAATGTGAATTCATCTGCCTTACGCCATCTCTCCTTCCTGGAGAGTCAAGGCGCGGGCTTCTTGTAGGTTTTCAAAAGCCGGAAGCTCTCTATGCCGGGAACCTGTTCCGCCGTCAGAAGCCCGAAGGGGCAGACATCCGCATAGGCAGCAAAGCCTCCGCCGACCGGAATTGACTCCGGCTTGTACAACGGAACATGGCGGAGGATGGCGGGGGCTCCCGTTCCGGGATCACGGCGCAGGAGTCCTTTTGTGAAATCCTCGAAGCTGAAGATGAACGTGCCCTTGCCTTGCTGCTGCGCGTCTCCCAGGACGGCGGCGAGATAAACGTTGCCCTCCTGCTCGATCAGGGAGGCTCCGGACAACCTGGTATAGGAGCCGATGCCCGCCAGATCCGATGCCCGCAGCGGCGTCCCCGCGTACTTCCAGCTTTTGCCGTGATCCCCGGAAACGAGCATGACGACGCGATCCGGCGACGTGCCTCCCGCAAAGGCCGTGAGCGTCATTGCCAGCATGTCCCCCCTGACGATCGCGCTGGGGCGGGAATAGACCTCCACATCCCGCAGACTCGCATCGAGGCCGTTGAGATGCGTCAGAACCATCTGCCCATAGGGGGGAGGCAGGTGGCCGGGAGCCGGGGAGAACAGCCACTGCTCCGTTGACCAGCTTTCGGCGGGATCCGTCGCATATCTGTACACGATCATCCCGTAGCGCCGGGCGAGTTGCATCGCATGCACAGGATCCTTGTCCCAGAAATACTTGTATGCGTACAGTTTCCATTCCCGGCCCGGGTCTCCCGGATCGTGGACGAGCGTCGGCGTTTCCACGCGCCAGGCTCCGGATCTGAAGACCGTCTGCCCGTCCGCCCCAAGGATATCGTCTGTCTTGCCTTCAAAACCGCCCTTGACCTGCAACCACCCCTCGCATTTTTCCGCCAGTGCGGACGCTATGCGCACATGCAGCAGTATCCCGCCGCCCGGATTCTTCGATGGCTCCTCGGCGGCATACGTCATCCAGACTTTCCCGCTTTTCCGGTCATAGGCAATCGAGGGATCCAGAAAACCCGCCGCCTGCCGGTTCGTTCCCGCAATCTCCAGGGGACTGACGACGGAATCTTTCCGGATCTTTTTGCCCGGGCCCCAAAACACGGACGGAGCGTAGATCGCGACGAAAAGAATAAAAAAACAGCTCACCGTCACGACAATTTTATATTGCCAGGGCAGCTTGTCGAAAATCTCGCGAAAGCTTTGTCCGTATATCTTCACAAGATGAATTTTCTATGTAACGGCGGGCAGATCCATTTCAAGAATCGCCATATTGAAATCATAAGACACATCACCATCCTCTTCGTCCTTGTAGATGGTGCCGACGAACTCCCCCCCCAGTGTCACCTCGACGGAATCCCCGACATCCTTTCTTTCTTTCAGGACCAGTTTTGTGTTGGAGAATTTTTCCTGCAGGTATTTTTGCAACCGGCTGATTTCCGATCTGTTGAAAGCAGTGCTCATTTTGATGTCTCCTTTGGGATCATTTAACCATATCTGCTGCGGACGCGAAACGGTGAAGTGCGGTTATATTTTCATAGACATGTGGCAAAACCGAAGGAACAGACGCAGGGAAAGCCTCCCGGCATCAGGACTCGGCAAGCGGACAGGTGTGACTTTTAATGGCTTTTGGATTGCTGTGCGGCGCCGGTGACGGCCTCGCCGGCGGATTTCACGTCGCGGCCAAGACCCTCGAAGGTATTGCAGGCCGACAGAGCCACTGCCAGGGACGCCAGAACAACCAGACAGAACAGAAAGTGAAGACCTTTTTTCGCCATGACGCACACTCCTTGAAAAAACGCCGCCTTAATGTAGCAGGAAAACAAATAAAATCAACTCGGTCAAAAAACGGTCAGATGGCTTTATCGGACAATCAGTTGAAAATTCCGAAAATGTGCTTGAGTATGCCCCGCCTGGAGTTATTTCCGGGCTGATCCTGCGATTCTTTAGCCGCTTCCTTCTTCATGGCATCCTCACGAAACACCTTTTCGAAAACCGAAAGCGCTTTATTAATGGTCTTCGTATAGGGTGTGGTGAATACGTTCCATCTCCACTGCGTCATGTTTCAAAGTTTCCTCGTATTGAAGGGGTACCGTACCGCATTTTTGCCGATATGTCAAATCAAAACTCCCTGACATCCGCGACCCCGGCAAAAGCGCGGAGAGCCTTTGGCAGAGCCTCCGTGACGTTCCATCCGCCGGGAAGCTCGACCTCGGCTTCGCGCATTCCGGCATCCACGATCAGGGACACCTTCACCTTGCCATGACCGGCCTGCTCCAGCGCCGCCTTGATCTTTCCGACGACGGCGGCGGCATCCCCCGCGACATGAATGTTCAGCCTGCGGACGGCGCTCTGCACCGCCGGAGTCAGCGGCTCGATCGTCTGGGCGAGGAAGCGGATTTCATCCTCGCCCTTTTTCTCGGCGTCCACGGAGAGCAGGATGGGCGTCCCGGCCTCCAGAAGCTCGCGGGATTGCGCCAGCAACTCCGAGAAAATCATCACTTCATAGACGCCAAAGGGATCGGACACCTGCACGAAGGCGAAGCGGTTGCCCTTCTGGGAGGTGCGCTCCTGCTTCCGGAGGACGATCCCCGCCATGCGGAGGCGGTTGATCGGACCGTTCTGCAGGGCTTCCATGACCTCATTCGAGGGCACGACGCGCAGCTTCTCCAGTTGCGACGTCATGTTGTCGAGCGGGTGGGACGACAGGTAAAAACCGACCGCCTCGAATTCGTGCCGCAGGTATTCCAGAGGCTCCCACTTCTCGGCCTTCAGAAGCTCCGGCGCCGGAAGCCCCTGTTGCTCCCCTCCGAACAGGCTGGCCTGCCCGCTTTTTTTCTCCTCGGCGGCGGCGGCGGCGTATTTCAGCAGGATCTCGCCGGACGCCAGCACCTGCGCGCGGTTCGGGTTCATCCGGTCGAACGCGCCCGCCTGCGCCAGGGCTTCCATCTGGCGCTTGTTGACGGCTCTGCTGTCCAGCCGCCGCGCGAAATCATACAGGTCTTTGAAGTGTCCGTTTTTATCGCGCTCGGCGACGACGCCCAGCATCGCCGCTTCGCCGACGCCCTTCAGCCCCGCGAGGGCGTAGCGGATGGCGCGGGTTCCGTCGGGCATTTTTTCCACGGAAAAACGCGGGATGGATCTGTTGATGTCGGGCGGCAGCAGCGCGATTTTCATCCTCTGCAATTCCTGGCGCGTCATGGCCAGTTTATCGGTATTGCTCCTCTCCTGCGTCATCGTCGCCGCCATGAACTCCACCGGGTAATGGCATTTCAGGTACGCGGTCTGGAAGGCGATATAGGCGTAGACCGCCGAATGCGCCTTGTTGAAACCGTATCCGGCGAACGTGTCGATCTTGTCGAAGATCGCCCCCGCCGCGCCAGGACTGATATTGTTCGCCTTTTTGCAGCCCTTCACAAAGACCTCGCGCTGCGCGTCCATGCCGGTCTTGTCCTTTTTACCCATGGCGCGGCGCAGGATGTCGGCGCCGCCCAGAGAGTATCCCGCCAGCACCTGCGCCGCCTGCATGACCTGCTCCTGATAGATCATCACGCCGTAGGTGTCTTTCAGCACCGGCTCCAGAAGCGGGTGCATATAGTCTATTTTTTCTGCGCTCCTGAGGTTCGCCAGATACTTCGGGATGTTCTCCATCGGGCCGGGGCGGAAGAGTGCCACGATAGCACTGATCTGATCGAAATTATGCACGTTCATCTGGCGGCAGAGATCGCGCATGCCCGCGCTTTCAAGCTGGAACACCGCCGAGCAATCGCCCTTCGCCAGCATCTGGTAGGTTTGCTTGTCGTCGAGCGGGAACTTGAGCGGGTCGAGCTCTTCCCCCGTCGTCTCCCTGACCAGACGCATGGCGTCCTTAATGACTGTCAGGGTTTTCAGGCCGAGGAAGTCGAATTTGACGAGCCCCGCCGGCTCCACGTCCTTCATGTTGAACTGCGTCGCCGGAATGTCCGATCCGGGATCGCGGTATAGGGGTACCAATTCATCCAGCGGCCTGTCGCCGATCACCACCCCCGCCGCATGGGTCGAGGCATGCCGGTAAAGCCCTTCCAGCTGCACCGCGATATCGATCAGCTTCCGCACCTGCTCGTCGGAGTCGCGCGCCTCGCGCAGTTGCTGCTCGCTCTCCAGCGCTTCCCCGAGGCTGACCGGATTGGCCGGGTTCTGCGGGATGAGCTTGGCGATTTTATCGACCTGCCCGTAGGGGATCTGCAGCACGCGCCCCACGTCCCGCACCACCGCCCGCGCCTGCAACTTGCCGAAAGTGATGATCTGCGCCACGCTGTCCCTGCCGTATTTCCCGCGGACGTACTCGATAACCTCCCCGCGGCGCTCCTGACAGAAATCGATGTCGAAGTCCGGCATGGAAACGCGTTCCGGATTGAGGAAACGCTCGAACAGCAGGTTCATTTCAATAGGGTCGAGGTCGGTGATGCGGAGCGCCCAAGCGACGACGGAACCCGGCCCCGAGCCGCGCCCCGGGCCTACGGGAATGTCATGGTCTTTCGCCCACTGGATGAAATCGGAGGCGATCAGGAAATATCCGGCGAATCCCATCTTGTTGATGACGCCCAGTTCGAATTCCAGCCGTTCGGAATATTTCCTGCGGGTTTCTTTCTTCTTTTTCTCATCCCAATCGGACTTGAAAACGTAGTTCTCCAGCCGCCACTCCAGCCCTTTGCGCGCGCGGTCGATGATTTCTTCCGTCTCGGTTTTGCCGTTGCCCGCGTCGAAGGGCGGCCGCATGGGCTTTACCTCCCGCAGCATGAAAGCGCAGCGTTTCGCGATATTGACGGTGTTCTCCACCGCCTCCGGCAGGTCCCGGAACAGCTCGATCATCTGTTCGGCGGACTTGAAATAGTGCTCCGGCGTCGCCTTGCGGCGGTTGGTGTCCTGCACATAGGCCCCTTCGGAAATGCACAACAGCGCATCATGGGCCTCGTGCATGTCCGGATCGGGGAAAAAGCAGTCGTTCGCGGCCACGATCGGGATATCGTGGGCGTAGGCCATGTCCAGCAGCGCGCCTTCCATCGCCACCTCTTCCGCCGTGCCGTGGCGTTGCAGCTCCGCATACAGCCTGTCGCCGAAAATCCCCTTCAGCATCAGGAGCGTTTTTTCGGCCTCGCCGACGCGATGCTCGCCCAGCATCCGCCCGACGGCGCCTTTCGCGCCCCCCGTGAGGCAGATCAGCCCCCGGGAATGCAGCCTGATGTCCTCCCATGAAACGGCGGGTCTGTCGGCATGCTCCAGCGGGCGGAGGAAAGACCCGCTCGACAACTTCATCAGGTTTTTATAACCCTCCGCGTTCTGCGCCAGAACGACAAGCTGATCCGGCGTCTCCGGCTTTTTGTTGCGCTGCTCCGCCGGCGAAGGTTTTTCGACCCAGAGCTGGCACCCGATGATGGGCTGGATTCCCTCTTTCGCCGCCGCCAGAGAAAATTGCATGGCGCCGAACAAATTCCCCGTGTCCGTCACCGCCACCGCCGGCATATCAAGCTTCTTGCAGAGCGAAATCAGGTCATTGATCCTGATCGCTCCTTCCGCAAGCGAATACGCCGAATGCAAATGGAGATGCACAAAGCCGGTGGGTCGGGTCATCGGAACCTATTTTTCTTCCTCGCAGGGCCTGTATTGGAAATTATCGGCATAATTGCGGGGCAGGACTTTGCGGGCGTGCGGTTCGTCCACCCCGTATTCCAGGCGCCTGTTCTCCGCGAAGGCGACGGCGGCATCCTTGCTTCTGAACTTCAGCGACACCTGATTCAGCGTGTCGCCGGAGGATGTCCACCCCATCAGAGGCTCAAGACGGCGCGGCGTTTCCAGTTCATACTCCAGAATCCATTTTTCCGTTCCGGCGAGACCGGATTGCAGGGCATTCCTGGCGGGTTTGTAAATCCTGGCTTTCATGGGGTGCCCTCCTGTCATTGCACAGTCATATGGCGTAAGCCACCCGAAGCCCGCAAGGGCGAAGGGTGGTCGGAGCGGAGGGATTTGAACCCCCGACATCCTGCTCCCAAAACAGGCGCGCTACCGGACTGCGCTACGCTCCGACATTACCAAGTGCCTTGATTTATAAAGCTTTTTCAAAATGGCTGTCAAGGTCGAAAAAGCATAAGGATGGGATGGAAAGGGAACGGAAGGGACGGAATGGGATACGAGTCCCGAAATAGTCCCGAAATGCGTTCCGCTTGTGTTCATGTTTTTGCTGCAATGCCCCTCACAAAAAACCGACGATTTCAGACCCCAAACCCATAGACTAAAAATCGTACTTATAAGTACGATTTTATTCTTGACAATCGTACCTATAAGTACGATACTATACATATAAGATGGAGATTGACCAATGGAAATGAAGGCGGGCGAATTTATAAAAAGTGTTCGGAAATATGCCCGTAAAAATGGCCTTTTCTTCATCTATGACGCCAGCCATGGCAAAGGCAGTCATGGCCGGATTTACCTTGGAGACCGTTTTTGCACGATAGTGGGCGGGGACAAAAATATACGAACGGGACTGATACACGCTATGTGTAAACAGTTGGGAATCACCCCGAAAGACTTATAGGAGGATCATATGAAGGGCTACATTGTAAAAATCGAAAAGGACGGGACAGGGTATATGGCCTCGTTTCCGGACGTGCCGGAAGCCCTGACGGGGGCTGATACCTATCAGGAAGCCCTGAAACAAGCACAGGATGCCCTTTTTACGGCCATTCAAGGTTATATGGAGGGGCGTATAGCAGTGCCCGTGCCAAGGGCCAAAGACGGGGATGCAGTCATTTACCTTCCGGAAACGATGGAGGCAAAGGTTTTGCTGTGGAATGCCATGCTGAAAGAGAAAGTCTCTAAAACCGAGATGGCAAAGCGCCTTGGCAAAACGGAGGGCTACGTCAGAAAGTTGCTAGACCCCTATCAGAATGTCACGATCAATTCTCTGGCCGAAGCCGCCCATGTTCTTAAAAAAAGAATTGCGATGGAAATGGTCGTCGCATAAAAAAAGCCCCCAGCCGTCACGCTCGAAAGCATGGGCCGGGGGCTATGTCATCAATAAAATGCGCGATCACATGGCAGCCTCCTCGGTGGTTGTTTCTCTGCGGAAGGGCGCAGCGGCCCATTGTTTCAAAACGATCGGAGATTGGCTTCAGGTATTATGAATACGCAATAAAATTACTCTGTTTTTTTAACGAATTGTTAAGTATTGGTACCATAATATGTACCAACAAAAAGCATTAAGGAAACAAACAGTAGACAAACGGGGGGTGCCGGGGGTTATGCAGAAGAACGATATCATACTTTTTCCGCAACGTATTTGTGAGACCTTGTCTGGAAATCTGGCGCATACGGTCGGTCGCCTTGTTTTCCGACCGGGGCGCCCCATGCTGGTCGAGCATGTGGGAGGGATATATCTGGAGCATGATCTGCTGGGGCGCGTCATCACAGCCGGATACGGGGCTGAGTACAATATCGCGCATGTCTGGAAAGAAGAAGATCGTCACGAAACCGTCCTTTCCGCGCCCCGATCCTCCGAAAAAGTTTTTTTTCGGGGAAGTTCCTGATATTCATTGTCAATGACGATACTGACGCCGGACATAGTCTTGCAGGCATATCGGGCGGGTTTTTTTCCGATGGCTTCGAACAGGGAGAGCGCGGAAATCCGCTGGGTCGATCCCGACGTGCGCGGCGTTCTGCCCATCGCCGGGCTGCATGTCCCGAAGCGTCTGCACCGCACGGTCAGGAAACGGATATACCAGATCACTTTCGACAGGGCTTTCGGTGCGGTGGTGCGGGGCTGCGCTTCCGCCCGTCCCGACACATGGATCAATGACGAAATCCTCGCCCTTTATACCGCGCTCCATCATCAGGGCTTCGCGCACAGCGTCGAGGCATGGAAAGACGGACGACTGGCCGGGGGGCTTTACGGGATCGCCCTCGGCGGCGCGTTTTTCGGCGAGAGCATGTTCTCCGCCGCCGCCGATGCCAGCAAGGTCGCGCTGGTGCATCTGGCCGCGCGTTTGTGGCGGCAGGGGTTCGAGCTTCTGGACGCGCAGTTCGTCAACGCGCATCTGCGGCAGTTCGGCGTTTACGCCATTCCCCGCGAGGAATATCTTGAGCGCCTGGAAAAGGCGCTCGGGAAAGAGGTTTCTTTTCAGTCATCGAAATCGGAAACGGGCTTCACCGGGTCTTTCGCGGGAGCGCCATCGGGAGCTGTTTCAGAGGAGAACTCCTCCGGCTTCGGGGATGTTTCGGCGTTCTTGCACTCGATCACCCAGACATCGTAGACGGGATGATCCATCGCCGAGAGGGACGGGCTTGAGGCAAACATCCAGCCGCTGAAAACCCAGACGGATTTTTCGTCGGAGGGCTTTTTCTCCCAGACCTGAAGGAAGGCGGCTGATTCCGGCGGTTCCATGGGCGCGGCTTTGCGGCAGGCGCGCAGCTTGATGAACAGGGAGGAGCCGAACTTGACGGTCTTGTCGATGGGAACTTCAAAAGTGCGGGAGCGCGCCGAGACTTTATCAATCGTGCGCAGGACGGCGATGCTCATTTCGTCCATCTGCCGTGCGGAAACGTCCGGAGCCGCGCCGAGAAGCAGTCCGCCGGTAATCAGGATCGTAAGGAGTGCGCGTAATGACATCTAAAATTTTTTCGGAGGCTGGGTGCCATCTTTTTTGGCGCCGTCGTCCTTGTCCTTGCTCATGCTGAAAATCACCTGACCCAGCAGCTGCTCGATTCCCGGCGTGGACTGGGTGAATTCGATCTGATCGCCCGGGCTCAGGAATTCCTCGTCGCTGCCGGGATCCAGCGTCATGAACTTGCCGTCCAGCAGACCGGAGCTGGCGATGACGGCGACCGTGTCCTTCGGCAGCCTGATGTCATTGTTGATGTTCATGCGCACGATGGCGCGGAAATTTTTCGGGTCCAGCCTGAAGTCCAGCACCTGCCCGACCTTGACGCCGCTGACCCTGACAGGGCTGCCGGAATCGAGCCCGTCGATCTTGCTGAAGGCGGCGGTAATGACGTATCCGGAGGAAGGGCGGATGTCCGTGGTTCTGTAGAAAAACGCCAGGAACCCGGCGGCAACCAGCAGAACGACGGCGCCCAGAATGGTCTCAAAGATGTTTTTCTGCATGTTTCCTGTTCCGTCTTACTGAGGGGGTTGCCACGAAATGTAATCGCCCGAGGCGGTGGCGCGTTTCACTTCCCGTCGCGCGCCTCCCGGCGGGCTGCGTCCACCGGAGTTGCCGGGGAGAATGTCCGTCTGGTGGTGCAGCCATCCGTGCCACTCCGGAGGCACCAGAGAGGCCTCCGCCTTGTCAACATACATAACCCAGCGACGCTCCAGTTCTGTCCCCTTTCGCGGCGCGCATTTGTAGTATTTGTTGCCCGGAGAATCCGTGCCGACAGGCTTGCCCTTCAGAGCCGTGAAAAGGAGAATCTGGATCGTGGAGCGCACTCCGAATATGGAAATTTTCATTTCAAAACTCTATCTAAACTCTGAACTGCCCTTAATAATGCTGACAGAGAGAAAAAGCGCAATGATTTTCTTGTTTGGTCTTTCTTAATCCCTGTCATGCCTTTCCGGGCCGCGATGGAAAAGGAGGTTGAAGGGTGCGGGGGGTTGTGTCAGACTTTCCCTCTGATTTCGGGAGGGTTTTTATTTTTAATCAAGGTAATCAAAGGCGTATGCAATGCCTCTGACGCGATATTACACGCACGCCGGTCGGGATCCCCTTGAAAGCGCGCGTTTTCGCACGGTTTCGAACGAGGAACAGCTTGAATACGTCGTGCCTCAGCACTGGAATCAGGCGGCGGTCGGCGTTCTGCTGGACAAAATCTTTTATCCGGAATCCCTGCCGATGACGATGCAGCGGGTCGCGGAGCCGGGAGTCCCGGCCCGGCTTCGGCGCAGCGAAGCGGAGGGTGCGGCGCGCGGCGACCTTCCGGGGGAGCGTGCCGAAAGGGATATCCGCGATGTGCTGCACCGCGTGGCGGGGGCGCTCGCTTATCAGGGGTGGAAGACCGGATTGTTCGCTTCCGGGGAAGAGGCGGAAATTTTCTATGACGAGTTCCGGCATATCCTCCTGCATCAGATCGCCGCGCCGGAGATTTCCCAGTGGGGGCTGCTGGGGCTGGGCTGGGCTTACGGTCTGAAGGGTGCCGCCCGTTTCACGCCCCGGCACCGGATTGTTTCCTTCGGGTCAGGCGTGGCGAAAGCGGCGGAGGGTGCGGGCGTGGTCGTGCCTTCGGGCGCGCCGGGAAAAAACATGCTGAAGCGCATCCGGATTCTGGGAGAGACGCTGGCGCTGGAGCCGGAGGAAACGAAAACGGGCATCACGCTGCCGGTCGAGAATCCCGACAGCCCCGACTTTGTCTCATGGAAACGGGACAGCGACATCCGGCAGGTCTCCGGAGACCTCGGACGCAGGACGCTGGAGACGGCGGTTTATCATGTGATGGATGCCTGTGATCGCGACGGCTTTTTCGGCTTTGACCCGGAGCGCACCCCGAAACTCCGGCAGGCCATGGAGGAGGCGCGGCGGTCGGGGCTTGGCGAAGCGGCCATTCGCATGGCGCTCAGCTATGCGGAGCAGGGATACGAGGAAATTTCTTTTTACCTTCCGGAGGAAGAGAAAACAGCAGCGCAGGTTCTCAGAACGACCTTGTCTGTGCCGGATGACTTCATGGAGGCGGCTCTGACCGGTCACAGCTTTCTTCTGGATACGAAGCGTCATTATCCGGCGCAAAAAATGTGGGATGCTCTGGCGGAGGCCGTATGGTCGTCGGGGGAACCGGCGGTTTCCTTCCGGAACAGCATTGAATCCGCCAGTCCCGTCGCGGAAACGGGGCGAAGCCTTTCCTGCGACGCGACGGGAGGGTTTGCTTTTCTGCCGGACAGCGAAGCGCCCTCCGCCACGATCAATCTTCTCGCCTGTGCTCTGTCCGGGGGCATCGTTGATATTCCCGCCCTGCGGCATGTAACTAGGGTGATGACGATGGCGCTGGAGGCGGCGGAGGATATGGCGGCGACATCGCCGCTTACGCGGGAATACCGCCCGATTCTTCTGGGCATGACGAACATGGCGGCGCTGCTGATGAGCAGGGGGATCGCTTATGACAGCGATGCCGGACGCGCCACGGCGGCTCTGGCGGCGGGGCTTGTCTCCGGTGTCGCGCATCAGGTTTCTGCTTCGATTGCGGCTTCGATGGAAGCCTTCCCTGCGTATCCCCTCGTTGCCAGGGGATGCCTGCAAAATATCATGGATAAAACGGCGGCTCTGTCCGGTACTTCTCTTTCGCAAAAAAGCATGACGCGCCGTCCGGCACAGATGAAGGCGTCCCTCTGTCCCGATCCGGCACTGGTCGGGGCGGTGAAACAGGCATGGGAAGACGCCTGCCGTATGGGTTGGGAGACTGGATTCCGTCACGCGCACATGACCGGAATGGACACCGATCCGGCGGTGCAGGCCTTGCTGGGGGCGCAGACGCAGGACATCATGCCGGAATCGACGCTGGTGCGCTTCGAGGGATATTTCTCCGATACGCTGGAAACGGCGCAGCTCTACGGCAAGAAGTTCAATCCGCTGGTGTCGCGTGCTTTGCTTGCCCTGGGATATAGCGCCGCCGAAAGCGATGACATCCATTTTTACGCCGTGGGGCACGGCACGCTGCTGGATGCGCCGCACGTCAATCACGAGAGCCTCCGCGAAAAAGGATTTCCGCGGGCGGCTCTGGATGCCGTGGAGCAGGCGCTCGCGACGGCGCTGCATATCCGCTATGCCTTCAACAAGTGGACGCTGGGGGAGGATTTCTGCCTCCGGGGACTCGGCTTTTCGGAGGAGGAACTTGAAAACGGCGCGTTCGACATGCTCGAAGCGCTCGGTTTCTCCGGGGAGCAGATCGAGGAGGCGAACGTCTATTGCTGCGGCACTATGACTCTCGAAGGCGCGCCGCACCTCAACCCCGCGCATCTGGGCGTGTTCGACTGCGTTTCTCCCTGTGGAAGTTCGGGGGTGCGCCGCGTCACCCCCGAAGCGCAGATCAGGATGCAGGCGGCGGTGGAGCCGTTCCTCTCCGGCGCGCTCGCCCATACCGTCATGCTCGGACACCATGTCACGATCGAGGATGTGCAGAAGCTGATTCTCTCCGGATGGGAGATGGGCGTCAAAAACCTGCGGCTGTACCGCGACAATTGCTCCCTGCTGCATCCGGCAGCCTTGCCGGTTCGCAAGAAAGAAACAGGAATCAGTATTGAGGAAAATCAACCTGTTCCGATAAAGCTGGTCAAAGTTCGCTCGTAAGAAAGTATGAAAATTGAATATAGGGCACCCTAAAAAACTCCTTTTGCGTCACCAACGCTTTCTGTTAGGTCTGGAAGCGCGTCTGCGCGTCTCATGACTCATATAGACGGCAGGACTGATGCCCGCGTAAAGCGGGCATGATGACGGGGTTTTTCGTAACCTCAAAGAAATAAACAGGTGACGAAACCCGGAGGCTCTGATACTGAATCCTGAAATAACAACGGATATAGAATATGAACTGGATCACAAATTTCGTTCGTCCCAAGATCAAGGCGCTGATGTCCAAGCAGGACGTCCCGGACAACCTGTGGCAGAAGTGCCAGGGATGCCAGACGATGCTGTATCAGCAGGAATTCCGGAAGAATCTGAACGTCTGCCACCATTGCGGCCGTCATATGCGGATGGGGGTGATGGAGAGGCTTGAGATGCTGTTCGATGAGGGACAATATCAGGTCACGGATCTGCCGAAAGCGGTCGTCGATCCGATCCGGTTCAAGGATCAGAAGAGATATGCCGACCGGCTGAAGGAAGCGCAGATCAAGACGGGCCGCAGGGATGCGATTGTCGTGGCGCAGGGCGCGATCGGCGGAGAGACAGCCGTGATCGCGGCGTTCGATTTCGACTTCATGGGCGGGTCCATGGGAACGGCTGTGGGCGACGGGTTGCTGACGGCGTCGCGTCTGGCGGTGCAGCTCAGGGCGCCTTTCGTCGTCATCCCGTCTTCCGGAGGGGCGCGGATGCAGGAAGGGATGCTGTCCCTGATGCAGATGCCGCGCTCGGTGATCGCGGTGGAGCAGGTCAAGGAGGCGCGTCTGCCCTACATCGTCATCCTGACGGATCCGACCACGGGGGGCGTCAGCGCCTCTCTGGCCATGCTGGGGGACATTCATATCGCCGAGCCGGGCGCGCAGATCGGTTTTGCCGGACGCCGCGTGATCCAGGAAACGATACGCGAAAGCCTGCCCGACGGGTTCCAGACCGCCGAATACCTGCGCGATCACGGCATGGTGGATATGGTGGTGCCGCGGAGCGAATTGCGACAGCAACTGGCGATGGTCATTCATCTCCTGATGAAACCGAAGATAAGCCATGCCCCGCGCCGCGAGGCGGGGGCCTAGAAAATGCCGCCGGCGGACTGGACGTACTCCCCTGTTCCGGAAGTTGATGACGCCGTCGGGCGTATACGCCGGAAGTATCCGGTGAGTTTTCTGCCGGGGCTTGACCCCATCCTTCTTCTTCTTGAAAAACTGGGAAATCCGCACCGCCGCCTGCCGTTCGTCTTTCATGTGGCCGGTACGAACGGCAAAGGCTCCTCGCTGGCTTTCCTGCAGGCCGTTTTCGAGGCGGCGGGCCTTCGCGTCCATAAATACGTCTCCCCGCATCTCGTCCGGTTTGAGGAAAGGATCATCATTGCCGGGAAAGAGATCGATCCGCAGACGCTGCTGGAACTCATCGGGGAATGCGCCCGCGCCGCCGGAGACGATCCTGTTTCCTTTTTTGAATTTTTTACGGCGGTTTCCTTTCTCGCCCACACCCGCCATCCGGCGGACGCGCTTCTGCTGGAAACGGGGCTCGGAGGGCTGTATGACGCGACGAATGTCGTCGGCGGCGACCGGCTCATGTCCCTGCTGACGCGCATTTCCTACGATCACACCGGCATTCTGGGCCCGACCCTGCGGGAGATCGCCGTTAACAAGGCCGGTATTATAAAACCGCGCCGGCCCTGCGTCATCGCGCATCAGACGTCGCCCGACGTCATCGATGTTTTTCTCCGCCGGGCGGAGGCTGCCGGGGCGCCGGTTGCCCTCTATGGTCGGGACTGGGAAACAGTCGCGGAGTCCGGAGGCTTCGAATATAAAAGCAGAAAGAACCGTTTCAGGCTGCCGCCGCCCCGCCTGCCGGGACGGCATCAGGTTTGCAACGCAGGCGCGGCGCTGGCCGCGCTGGAAAACAGCCCCTATGCTTCTCTGCTTCAGCAGAAAATTCTGGAACGCGCCATGTCAGGCGTATTCTGGCCGGGGCGTCTGGAACATGTCACGGCAGGGCCTCTGGCCGGTCTTCTGCCGGAAGGATGGGAACTGTGGCTGGACGGGGCGCACAACGATTCCGGCGCCGAAGTCCTGGCAGATCAGGCGGAAGTCTGGGGGACGGACAAGCCCCTCCACCTGGTCACCGCGATGAAAAATACCAAGGACGCCGCCGGATTTTACCATCCCCTTCTCGCGCACGCGGCCACGGTGCAGGCGATGGAGGCCGACTGGACGGATGCCCAGATGGCTTCTGCGGAAGATATCTGCGGACAGATCCGGCAGATGGGCTATGATCTGGTCAAAACCTCCCCTAATCTGGAAAGCGCGCTTCGCTCGCTTGTCTTTCAATTCCCCACCCCGCAACGTATACTGGTCACGGGGTCCTTGTATCTGGTGGGGCGTGTTTTGAGAGAGCAATACTAGGGCGTGTCGTCAATTAGAGCAATTCCCGCTGAAGCGGAATCATTTCTCCCTCTCTCCTTGCGGGAGAGGGCTGGGGTGAGGGGTACAAAAATATGAATCTTTTCAAGTTTCTACCCCTCACCTCTGCCGCTTCGCGGCCTCTCCTCTCCCGCAAGGGGAGAGGAGCAAAGTAATCGCATTTGAAAGGGAAATGCTCAAACGCATGAAATCACGGCGGAAAATCATCGTTCACGGGACGGCGGTGGCGGTGCTAGGCAAGGATTTTGCGCCTTCCGCCGTTTTGCTGCGCGGAGCCTCCGGCAGGGGCAAGCCCGACCTTTCCTTCCGTCTGATCGAGGCGGGCGGGACGCTCATCTGCGACGACCAGGTGGAGCTGGAGATACGTCAGGAAAAGATCATCACGGCCGCCGCCGTGGAGGCGATCCGGGGGCTGATGGAGGTCAGAGGCGTGGGCCTCCTGAAATTTCCGGTCGCGCCGCCGACACAACTCCGGCTCATCGTCGATCTCGTCCTGCGGGAGGAGGTCCCGCGTCTGCCGGAATGGGAAACGGAGGACATCCTCGGAATCCCCGTAGTCCGCCTGAAGCTGTGCGCCTTCGACGCCTCCGCCCCGCTCAAAATCGCGAAAGCGATAGAACTGGTGCATAAACCCGGTCTTCTGATATGATGCGGAAAAACGGAAGGAAGGGAAAAAATGATCGGTCTTGTCCTGGTGACGCACGGGAATCTCGCGAAAGAATTCATCTCCGTGATGGAGCATATCGTCGGCCCGCAAAAGCAGGTGGTGGCCGTGTGCATGATGCCGGAGGATGATATGGAGCAGAAGCGGCAGGAAATCATCAAAAGGGTCAAGGGCGTGGACAGCGGGAAGGGCGTATTGATCCTGACGGACATGTTCGGGGGCACGCCTTCCAATCTGGCCATTTCATTCACACAGGACAAAAAAATAGAGGTGCTGGCGGGCGTCAACCTGCCGATGCTGATCAGACTGGCCTCTGTAAGGGATACGGAAGACCTGCAACAGGCGGCGGCGAGCGGGCAGGAGGCGGGGCGCAAGTACATCAATGTCGCCTCGGCCCTGCTGAACGCACCCTGACCGGACCTGAACGATGCCCGCCTTTGAAAAGAGCGTCCTGATCACCAACAAGCGCGGGCTTCATGCGCGTGCGGCGGCCAGGTTCGTCAAGCTGGTGGAATTTCTGGAGGCGGATGTGGTTGTGTCCAAGGACGATATGTCCGTCTGCGGCTCCTCCATCATGGGGCTCCTGATGCTGTCGGCCAGCGTGAACACGCAGATACGCATCACCGTGAGGGGGAGGCGCGCGGCGCACGTCCTTCAGGAGCTGTCCAGCCTTGTCGAGCACCGGTTTTATGAGGAGTGAACATGCCTGAAAGCGCCAGAGAGATCGTCCTGACGGGTATCGGCGTCTCGCAGGGCATCGCCATCGGCCCTGCGTATCTGGTGCAGATCGAGCTTCCGGGGATTCCCGAATACGCTCTGCCGCCGGACCAGGCGGAGGCCGAGGTGGCTCGCTTCGACATGGCCGTTTTTCAGGCGAAAGAGGAAATCTCCGGACTGAAGAGCAAGTCGGACGGGCTGCCCGCGGCGGCGGCGGAAGACATCAGCTTCCTGCTGGAGGCGCATCTGGCGATGCTGTCCGGTTCCCGTCTGATCCGGGGCGTGCGGCACAGGATCGTGCAGGAGGGCATCAACGCCGAATGGGCTGTCGGGCAGGAAGTTGACCTGATCGCAGAGCAGTTCCGGCAGATCAAGGACCAGTACATCGCGGCGCGGTGCGACGATGTCTTCGCCGTGGGGCACCGGCTGATCCGCATCCTGATGAACGTGCCGTACCTGTCTCTCGGCGACGTGCCGCAGGGCGGGATCGTCCTGGCGCGTGAAATCTCCCCGGCGGAAATATCCCTGCTGGGCCCCCGGAAGCTGTCCGGCATCGCCACCGTCCACGGCGGGGCGGCGGGGCATACCGCCGTCATGGCGCGGAGCATGGGGATTCCGGCGGTTCTGGGCTTAAGTCCGGCTGTGCTGGAGAGCAGGTATCACGGGGTGACGGCTATCGTTGACGGCGTGGACGGCAGGCTGGTGCTGAACCCGACTCCGACGACGCGGCGGATTTACGAGCAGAAGCTCCAGAGGCTCCGGCAGGACAGGCGGGAGCTGCAGAAGCTGGCGCAACTTCCCGCCCTGACCGCGGATGGCGTCGAGATCGTGCTGCGGGCCAACCTGGAGATGCCCCGGGAGCTGATGGACATCAAGGCTTCCGGAGCCAGGGGCGTCGGGCTTTTCCGCACCGAGTTCATGTTCATGAACCGGGAGGGATTGCCTACGGAGGAGGAGCAGTTCGAGGCCATCGTCGAGGTTGTTCGCGCCGTGAAAGGGGAGCCGGTCACGATCCGCACCCTCGACATCGGCGGGGACAAGCCGGCCGTCTCCGTCGGCGCCTATCTGTCCGAGGAGGTCAATCCGGCGCTGGGTCTGCGCGCGATCCGCCTGTCCCTGAAGGAAACGCAGTTGCTGCGCCCGCAGCTCAGGGCGATCCTGCGCGCCGGATATTTCGGGCCGGTCAGGATTTTGCTGCCGATGGTGACGATTGCGGCGGAAGTGCGGCAGGCGCGCCGCATTCTCATGGAATGCCACGCGGAGCTGCTGAAGGAGAAGGTGCCTTTGTCCCCGGCTCTGCCGCCGCTCGGCACGATGATCGAGATACCGGCGGCGGCGCTGTCGGCGGATTCCCTGGCGGCGGTGTCGGATTTCTTCGCGCTCGGCACCAACGACCTGATCCAGTATACCGTGGCGATAGACCGGGGGAACGACCAGGTGGCGGCGCTGTTCAATCCCCTCAATCCCGCCGTATTGCGTCTGATGGAGTTCAGCATCCAGGCGGGCCTGCGGGCGGGCATTCCGGTCAGCATCTGCGGGGAAATGGCGGCGGATCCGAAATTCACCGCGCTCCTCATCGGGCTCGGCATCCGCGAGATGTCGCTTGGTTTCGACAGCCTGCCGCGCATCAAGCAGCGCATCCGCGCCCTCACCATCGAGAAGAGCAACGAGCATGCAAGGCACGTGATGGATCAGTACGATCCGGATCGCATCATCCAGATCGTCAGGAATTTCAAGTGAATTTGTCATTCGGGAGGCATTCTCTGTGGCATTGAAACCCGCTTGTCTGCAATGGTCTGATGACGGCGCCCTGCGGAGCCTTGATTTCGGAGACATCTATTTTCAACCGGGGCAGGGGCGCGAAGAGTCGCTTTATGTTTTCCTCGGGCAAAACCATCTGCCGGAACGGTTTTCGTCCCTGTCCGCCGGGAATTTTCGCATCGCCGAACTGGGTTTCGGCACCGGCCTCAATTTTCTGCTGACGGCGCAGCTTTGGCGCAAGACGGCTCCCCTGTCCGCAAGGCTCACATACGTCAGCATCGAAAAACATCCGGTCCCGGTCGCGGACATGAAACGGATTTTCGCTGCATGGCCGGAATTGCGGGAATATGCGGAGCCGCTTCTTGAGCAATACCCCCCGATGATCGAAGGGTTCCACCACCTCCATTTTCTAAACGACCGGATACATCTTATGCTGCTGTTCGGGGACGTGGCGGACGTGCTGCCGGAGCTTCAGGGAGATTTCGACGCCTGGTATCTGGACGGCTTCGCGCCAGCCAAAAATCCGGGGATGTGGGCTGAAAATCTTTTTCCGCTCATCGCCGCCCGCACAGCGCCGGGAGGAACGCTCTCCACGTTTTCATGTGCAGGCGACGTCCGGCGGGGGCTTCAGGCGGCAGGGTTTTCCGTCGAAAAAGTCAAAGGTTTCGGCGCCAAATGGGAAATGACGGTGGCGCGCTTCCCCGGCCCCGTTCGTCCACGCAGAGCAGGGAAAAACAATGCCGTCGTTCTGGGCGCAGGAATCGCCGGGGCATCGGCGGCGTTCGCTCTGGCGCGGAAGGGACATGACGTCACGGTGATGGAACGGCGTCCGGAACTGCCGGCGGGGATCCCCCTCAATCCTTTCGGCATCATCTATCCCCGGCTGACGCTGGCCCCGTCGCCGATGGGGCTTTTCAATCAACACGGGTTTTGCTATACGCGACAACTGATCGCGGCGCTGAAAATCTCCTCCTGGAATCCCTGCGGCGTCGTCCATCTGGACGTATCGGAGGAAAGCGCGCAACGGCATCAAACGCTCGCGGCCAGAAGCGCGTGGCCGGAGGATGGACTGAGATACGAGATGACCGCGTCGGGCAGGGGTCTTCATCAGCCGACGGCGGGGCATCTGTCGCCGATAGAATTCTGCGGCGCGCTTCTGAGCCATCCGAACATCAAGGTGATTTACGGGACGACGGTATCGTCCCTTGAAAATCTCGATTATGACGCGATTGTAATAGCCCTCGGGTTCAGCACCGGAGGCTTCAGGGAAACCGCATGGCTTCCCCTGCAATCCGTGCGTGGCCAGATCAGCGGCGTGAAGGAAAACGGCGTTTCCCGTGAAATCAAAACGGTTATCTGTCATGAGGGTCATATCACGCCTTCCGTGGGAGGGATTCATTACATCGGCTCCACCTTCCAGAGGGAGCCGCCCTCTGTCCCTGAAGTCCGCGAGAGCGACCATGAGGAGAACCTGTCGAAGCTCAACGCGCATCTTCCGGAGCTTAGGTTAAGCCGGAGCGACATCGTCGAGGGGCTGGCGGGATACCGCACGGCGACGCCGGACAAAATGCCCCTTATCGGCGCGTGTCCTGACCATGCCGCGTATATTGAAAGTTTTGCCGGACTGCGCGACGGCAAAAAAGAGAAGGCCGAAGGAAAATTCGTGGACAGGGTGCATCTGTCCACCGGACTCGGCTCCCACGGCTTCACGGGTGCGCCCCTGGCGGGGGAGATCGTCGCCAGCCGTATTTCCGGCGACCCCCTTCCCATCCCCTTGAGCCTGATGGATTATCTGGCCCCGGAGCGCTTTATTTTACGCGACCTGAAACGGCGGAAAGTTTAGATGTTGCCTGTTTACTAAATGCTATATAGAATGCATAATAGTTTCGGAATTAACAGGATCGAAAGTTACCGTAACCATGGCCGACACTGCGGAAACAAAAAACTCAGGGATTCCGGAGATTGACCTTACGAAAAGCTTCAACGCATTCATTAAAAAAGTTGACGAGGATTTCCCGGAGTGGAAGAACAAAGTTATCCTTTACGATCTGTCGAGAGATGCTCTCTTCGGCGCCAATGAGCGCGCCCTCTCTGAAGAATGGAAAAATTACGCTGCGAAATACCACGGCGATAACCCTTCTACCGTTGCAATTTCCATGCGCGACTCCGGTTATTTACTGATGGCCTATCTGGGAGAATCCGCACCCCGTACCGCGAGCGAGAAAGAAACCCTCAACATCACTTTGGAGCACGAACTTGACCATGGGGCTGGTCCCACCAGACAGGGCGACGGGCACAGCAACCTTTTTCGGGAAGGCAAGGCGGACGTATTCTCCTTTATCCGCCACCAACAGCAGCAGCAGGATACCGGGAGGCTCCTGGAAAGAGAAATCTGGGACAAAGCCATCGCCTTGGGACTCTACGGGGAAATCACCCACTTCACGCTGCCCGTCCTGAACGAACTCGCCCGCCTGTCTCAATCTCATGACCTGTCAAAGCTGACCCCGGTGCAAACGGCCAACTTTGCCTACCGGGTGTCCCTGCAATATGCGCCCACGGAAGATCAGCTCCGGCGACTGGCGGAAATTTTTGTTCCCGTCAAGGAAAGGTATGAAGCCGAAAAAGGATTATGCGACCCCGTCTACCGAAAATGCGCGGAAATAATGTTTGAAGATCACGGGGATTTGTCCCCGATGGTTTTCACCGCCGGAAAAGCGTTTCTTGACCCTTTCCTGAACCGTCGTCGGGAGATTTTGGCTACCAAGCTGTCGCCGAAAGGAGCCGCGACTATCGCGCTTCAGGGAGATTTCTGGAACGATGTCCGGGCGAAGATAAAAGAACGCGAGGAGAAAACAAAGGAAACGCCCGAACAGCTCCGCGCCCGCGAAGCCATGGACATGCAGATGCTCGGCCTTTTCGACAAAAACCCGGACGCCAAGA